>NZ_JBJNOF010000039.1:0-543 GCF_052166775.1 Serratia sp. CY74737 | reverse complement strand
GCTTAACCTTCGGGAGGGCGCTTACCACTTTGTGATTCATGACTGGGGTGAAGTCGTAACAAGGTAACCGTAGGGGAACCTGCGGTTGGATCACCTCCTTACCTAAAGATATTAGTTCGAGTGGCGTGCTCACACAGATTGTCTGATAGAAAGTAACGAGCAGAAATACCTTTATAGGCTTGTAGCTCAGGTGGTTAGAGCGCACCCCTGATAAGGGTGAGGTCGGTGGTTCAAGTCCACTCAGGCCTACCACTTCTTGTAAGTGGAAAAGGTACTGCACGTGACTGTATGGGGCTATAGCTCAGCTGGGAGAGCGCCTGCCTTGCACGCAGGAGGTCAGCGGTTCGATCCCGCTTAGCTCCACCATATAGTCCGGTATTTCAATACTTCAGAGTATATTGGCGACAGTATGCTGCGAAGTATTTTGCTCTTTAACAATCTGGAACAAGCTGAAAATTGAAACATGACGGCTGAAATTTGTCCCTCCGTAGATGTATTGGGATGAAGAGTAACCTGTCATAGAGTCTCTCAAATGTTTGCAGC
>NZ_JBJNOF010000038.1:0-858 GCF_052166775.1 Serratia sp. CY74737 | reverse complement strand
GGCTTCACCACCCAGAAGGCGGAATCCTGGCGCAGCAATTTCTCCATGCCGGAATTGAGACGCGCCTGCACCATCACCTTGCTCAGGTCATCGCTCAACGTGACGGTTTCCACCACGCCGACGTCAACGCTGCGGCTTTTGATTTTGGTTTTACCCGCTTCCAGCCCTTCCGCCGTCGTGGTCACCAGCGTCACCACCGGCCCCTGATGGCTGAAGTGGTAAAACAGGATCCAGGCGCCGATCAGCGCGGTCACGATGGGAATGATCCACACCGGCGACCAGCGTTTGATCTTCTCGACGTCCGCGACGCTATGATTATTTTCCGTCACCTTGCGGCTCCTTGTTTATTGTTTCACTTGCGCGATCCCAGGTCAGCCGGGGATCAAATGTCATGGCGGCGAACATGGTGAGGATCACCACCAGCGCGAACAGCACGGCGCCCGTCGCGGGATAAATGCTCATCAACTGCCCCATTCGCACCAACGCCGACAACACGGCGATCACAAACACGTCGATCATTGACCAACGGCCAACGAATTCGACCACTTCATAAATCAGATGCATACGCTCGCTGTCGGCGCGCGGTTTCTTCCTGCCGTTCGCATCCCAGCACAGCCAACCGATCGCCAACATTTTCAGCGACGGCACCATGATACTGGCGATGAAAATCACCATCGCTACCGGATAAGAGCCGTCCCCCCACAGCAGGATCACCCCCGCCATGATGGTGGAATTCATCTTGTTACCCAGCGCCTCGGTCACCATGATGGGCATCAGGTTGGCCGGAATATACAGCATGACAGAGGTCACCAGCAGCGCCAGCGTCCACTGCAGGCTGTGGCGGCGACGCACGTAGCC
>NZ_JBJNOF010000037.1:0-1084 GCF_052166775.1 Serratia sp. CY74737 | reverse complement strand
CTGGCTAAAACCTACGGCGGTTCTGCACGTGCTTTCGACCAGATCGATAACGCGCCAGAAGAAAAAGCTCGTGGTATCACCATCAACACCTCTCACGTTGAGTATGACACCCCGACTCGTCACTACGCGCACGTTGACTGCCCAGGGCACGCCGACTACGTGAAAAACATGATCACCGGTGCTGCTCAGATGGACGGCGCGATCCTGGTAGTTGCTGCGACTGACGGCCCAATGCCTCAGACCCGTGAGCACATCCTGCTGGGTCGTCAGGTTGGCGTTCCTTTCATCATCGTATTCATGAACAAATGCGACATGGTTGATGATGAAGAGCTGCTGGAACTGGTAGAAATGGAAGTTCGCGAACTGCTGTCCGCGTACGACTTCCCAGGCGACGACCTGCCAGTGATCCGCGGTTCCGCGCTGAAAGCGCTGGAAGGCGAAGCTGAGTGGGAAGCGAAAATCATCGAACTGGCCGAAGCCCTGGACAGCTACATCCCAGAGCCAGAGCGTGCTATCGACAAGCCGTTCCTGCTGCCAATCGAAGACGTATTCTCCATCTCCGGTCGTGGTACCGTTGTTACCGGTCGTGTTGAGCGCGGTATCATCAAAGTTGGCGAAGAAGTTGAAATCGTTGGTATCAAAGACACCGTTAAGTCTACCTGTACTGGCGTTGAAATGTTCCGCAAACTGCTGGACGAAGGCCGTGCTGGTGAGAACGTAGGTGTTCTGCTGCGTGGTATCAAACGTGAAGAAATCGAACGTGGTCAGGTACTGGCTAAACCAGGCTCCATCAAGCCGCACACCCAGTTCGAATCTGAAGTGTACATCCTGAGCAAAGATGAAGGTGGTCGTCACACGCCATTCTTCAAAGGCTACCGTCCACAGTTCTACTTCCGTACTACTGACGTGACCGGTACCATCGAACTGCCAGAAGGCGTAGAGATGGTAATGCCAGGCGACAACGTGAACATGGTTGTAACCCTGATTCACCCAATCGCGATGGACGACGGTCTGCGTTTCGCAATCCGTGAAGGCGGCCGTACTGTAGGCGCTGGTGTTGTTGCTAAAGTTATCGCTTAATCGC
>NZ_JBJNOF010000036.1:0-1207 GCF_052166775.1 Serratia sp. CY74737 | reverse complement strand
TGTAAGCATCCCGGTAAAACGGACCATTCACTTTTAGAGATCTTCCGACATACTGATTATGTCCCCTGAGGAGATCGTCATGCGTAAAGCCCGATTCACCGAGCACCAGATCATTACCGTTCTGAAGTCTGTCGAAGCCGGACGTACCGTTAAGGATGTTTGCCGCGAAGCGGGAATATCCGAAGCTTCCTATTACAACTGGAAAGCAAAGTATGGCGGGATGGAAGCTTCTGATATCAAAAAGATGAAGGATCTGGAGGACGAAAACCGGCGGCTCAAACAGATGTTTGCTGATCTCAGCCTTGAATGTCGGGCCCTGAAAGACGTTATCGAAAAAAAGCTTTAAAGCCAGCGATAAAGCGGGAGCTCGTCAGTTATCTGGCGGCACAGTTTGCCATGAGTATCCGCCAGGCATGCAGGACATTATCGCTGAGCAGGACGGTGTATTTTTATCAGCCCGATACCCGGCGTGATGAACCGGTGATCCGGGCTTTGACTGAACTGGCAGAACGCTATCCACGATACGGTTTTAAGAAGCTGTTCCAACTACTACGCAGACAGGGCAACACCTGGAACCATAAACGTGTTCACCGGATTTATTGCCTGCTGAAACTGAATTTTCGTCGCAAAGGAAAGCAACGTCTGCCAGTGCGTAATCCGGCCTCGCTGGCCACACCGGGATCGCTGAACCAGAGCTGGTCCATTGATTTTATGCACGATGCGCTGGTCTGCGGCAGGCGCTTCCGGACCTTCAACGTGGTAGATGATTTTAACCGTGAAGCACTGGCGATAGAAATCGACCTGAATATCCCTGCTCAGCGAGTCGTCCGGGTGCTGGACAGGATCGTGGCAAACCGTGGTTACCCACTGAAGATGCGGATGGACAACGGGCCCGAACTGGTCTCACTGGCGCTGGCCCAATGGGCCGAAGAACATGGTGTGCAGCTCGAATTTATCAAGCCGGGTAAGCCTACACAAAATGCTTTTATCGAACGGTTCAACCGGACATACCGAACAGAAATCCTGGATTTTTATCTGTTCAGAACACTGAATGAAGCGCGGGAAATTACAGAGCGCTGGCTGAAGGAATATAACAACGAGCGGCCTCATGAATCCCTGAACAACCTGACGCCGGCAGAGTACCGGCTGATGGCTGAAACACCGGATATCTCAAAAAGTGCATGGAACTAAAGCCGGGATGCTTACA
>NZ_JBJNOF010000035.1:0-1652 GCF_052166775.1 Serratia sp. CY74737 | reverse complement strand
TATCACATACTGCACGTCGTTGGTCTGATACACCACGCCGCTCTGCGCCAGATAATCCGCCACGCTCACGTGCTCCAGCCACAGCTGGCGCGTGGAGGCGCCGCTGCTGCCGGCCGCGGCCGGCGCGCCCAGCGCCGGCAACTGATAGTAAGTCTTCTGTGGCGAACTGCTGCAGGCGCTGAGCAACAGCGCCAGGGCTACCGGGATCCATTTCATCATTTCGTGGCCTTCTTCGGCTGAGGGTCATTGCTGCCGGCGGCTTCAAACACCAGCGCGTTGCTCTTCTCATTTAGGGTGCGTAACACCGGTTGCAGCTCACGCAAGACCTGATCGAGGCGCTGCATGTCGCCCACCATCTTGTTGTAAGCCGGTGAACCAGGCTGGAACCCTTTCATGCTGCGGTTCAGCTCCAGCAGCGTTTTCTGCATGTCCTGCGGCAGCGCCTGCATCTCTTTGCTGGCGATGATGTCGTTCAACGACTTCATGGTCTGCTGCGTCGACTTCATGGTTTTCTGGCTTTCCGCCAGCGTCTTGGTCGCTTCGCTGATCATCGGATTGATCGGCATCGAATTAATCTTATCCAACGTCTGCATCAGCTTCTGCTGGATCTGCGCCAGACCGCCGCTGGTGGTCGGCATCAGCGGATAACCGAACAGCTCGCGCGGCCCTTTCCACGGTTTTTCCTGCGGATAGAAGTCGAGATCGATGTACAGCGAACCGGTCAGCAGGTTGGCGGACTTCATCGAGGCGCGCATGCCGCGGGATTCCGCGTCTTTTAGATGCGCTTCGATATCGATGTTGTCCCCCAGCTGTTTATGAAGCCGATCCGGCTCGATGCGGATCAGCACCGGAATGCGGTAGTCGTTATCCAGGCGCTGCGCCATGCCCTCTTTATAGAACGGCACCTGCGCCACCGTCCCCAGACGGATGCCGCGGAACTCGACCGGCGCGCCCGGCTGCAGGCCGCGTACCGAATCGGAGAAGAACAGCAGGTAGTCTTTATGCACGGTATACAGCGAATCCTGCGTGCTGCGCTGGTTGTCGAACAGCCGGTACTCCGCCTTTTCTTTCGCCTGTTCGCCGCGATCCCAGCCGTCCGGCACATCGAAGCTGACGCCGCCGCTGAACAGCGTGGTCAACGAGCCCATCTCCACCCGCATGCCCTGTGCCGACATGTCAAACGCCACGCCGCTGTCTTTCCAGAAGCGCACGTTGGTGGTGACCAACTGATCGTAAGGCGCGGTGATGAACAGCTGATAGCGCATGGCGCGCGCTTTAGGATCGAAGTAGCTGGTTTCCACCGACCCGACGCGATAGCCGCGGAACAGCACCGGATCGCCGGCGTTGAGCTGGCCTGACTTCTCGCTGTCCAGCACGATGCGCAACCCTTTGGCGTCCGGGGAAGCCAGCGGCGGCGCATCGAGCAGCTGATAGTTGTCTTTGCCGTCTTTGCCTTTGTTGCCCGGCTGCAGTTCGATATAGGCGCCGGAGAGCAGCGTGCCCAGCCCGGAGACGCCTTCACGGCCGATCTGCGGCTTCACCACCCAGAAGGCGGAATCCTGGCGCAGCAATTTCTCCATGCCGGAATTGAGACGCGCCTGCACCATCACCTTGCTCAGGTCATCGCTCAACGTGACGGTTTCCACCACGCC
>NZ_JBJNOF010000034.1:0-1696 GCF_052166775.1 Serratia sp. CY74737 | reverse complement strand
ATATAACAACGAGCGGCCTCATGAATCCCTGAACAACCTGACGCCGGCAGAGTACCGGCTGATGGCTGAAACACCGGATATCTCAAAAAGTGCATGGAACTAAAGCCGGGATGCTTACAGAATGACCACCCTTGATGGTAAAACAGGGTTTAGGATTGAATATGATGAGAGAAGTGGTGCTCATATCAATGTCTTTAGTGGGAAGGATAAGGGAGAGCACTTCTTATTTGATGCAAAAGAATCTACAGTAACTAAGCTTCAGGAACTATTTGATTTCCCGTCGAAACCGTGGAGAGGAATGTAATGACACTTGATGAAGAAATTAGAAATAAAATAGGTGAGAAATCTATTTTTTTTAATATCGTAGATGATTGGGAATCGATTGCCGATGAGTTGTCAGATTCTTTCGAATGGACTGGCTCTAAGATAAGCTGGTCTAAAACAAAAGAACATAAGTTTATTAAGTTACATGGAGACTATCAGTCATGGTTATCTCAGGTGTCTTCTTTTTTAGAGGATAATGCAGTAAATAGAGAAATTGCCATGAGCGATGAGATTTACTACATCAATGATTCTTCTCTGGATTTCTCAGTTAAGATGAACTCTGATAAAATTCATGAATTTCTTGATTTTGCCTTAAAAAATATACCTCAGCATCATTATTTCTTTGAAAGAAATAAAAAGTGGTGCCTTGTAATTAGTTCTGAAGGTTATGTTGATTTTGGTATTTCTGGTAGGTGAGGTGTTGTTGGGATAGACGTCGAATAACCTTATAAAACAGTTTAAATAAACATCGTTCCTTGAAAGTTAATTAAAAGTTCGATGTTTATTTCACTGAAAACCACCTATGAGCTAGACAGGTAGAACCAGGCCGACGTGCTACCCCGAACATTCAATTGAAAACTATTCTGTGAATTTGGAGAAAAAATGGTGGGAGGTGTGGCGACCTGAAATTAATAAGATAGTTAATGGTGGTAAAGATTGTTAGAGTTTTACAACAAATTTGAGCAACATTGAATATGAGATGTAAGGTAGAGGCTTGAAAAGGAGGTATTAGGCTCTTTAAAAATAAAAAAGAGGAAGAGTAAAAACATTAGATTGTTAGTTGCATCAAAGGCCGCCTGCTGCAACACCGAGAACCCAATCAGGGCAAACCGGGCGTGCGGCTGGTGTACGATCTGGCGGATAACCTGCTGGGCGAACGCAGCCCGCAGAGCGACATCGACGCGCACCTGCCGCTGGCGCCGATCGCCGATAACCGGCTGACGCACTGGCAAAAACTGTTTTACCGTTACGACGCCTGGGGCAACCTGATCAGCCGGCGCAACGGCCTGTACGAACAGCACTACCGCTACGACGCCGACAACCGACTGGTGCAGGCGCACGGCCGCGGCCCGCAGGGCGAGTTCGAGGCGCAGTACCATTACGACGCGCTGGGCCGCCGCAGCCGCAAGGCGGTGCGCTACAAGGGCAAAACCGAACAGACGACCCGTTTCCTGTGGCAGGGCTACCGGTTGCTGCAGGAGCAGCGCGACGACGGCAGCCGCCGCAGCTGGAGCTACGATCCGGCCAGCCCATGGAGCCCGCTGGCGGCGCTGGAGCAGGCGGGCGACAGCCGCTCGGCAGATATTTACTGGTATCACACCGATCTGAACAGCGCGCCGCTGGAGGTGACCGACGCGGCGGGCAACCTGTG
>NZ_JBJNOF010000033.1:0-1969 GCF_052166775.1 Serratia sp. CY74737 | reverse complement strand
CACCTGGCACCGCATCGACACCAAACGGTCGGTGAACTACGGGATGCAGTCGGACCGTGACACGGCGAAGTACAGCGCGCGCACCGAACAGCTGTTCGCGGAAGCGGGCTACAGCGTGCGGGGCGAGTGGCTGAACCTGGAGCCGTTCGTCAACCTGGCGTACGTGAACTTCGAAAACAACGGCATCGCGGAAAGCGGCGGCGCGGCGGCGCTGCGCGGCGACAAGCAGCACACGGATGCGACGGTGTCGACGCTGGGGCTGCGCGCGGACACCGCGTGGCAGGTGACCCCGGGCACGACGGTGGCGCTGCGCAGCGAGCTGGGGTGGCAACACCAGTACGGCGGGCTGGAGCGTGGCACCGGGCTGCGGTTCAACGACGGCAACGCGCCGTTCGTGGTGGACAGCGTGCCGGTGTCGCGCGACGGCATGGTGCTGAAGGCGGGGGCGGAAGTGGCGGTGAACGAAAACGCCTCGCTGTCGCTGGGCTACGGCGGGCTGCTGTCGCAGCACCATCAGGATAACAGCGTCAACGCCGGCTTCACCTGGCGTTTCTAAGCAACATCGACTCAATCCTTGTACGGGAACCGCCTGCGGGCGGTTCCTTTTTCACATCCTGCTAATGAGAACCCGGCGCACCTGGGGCGTCGGCCAATAACAAGCAAAAGGTAAGGAAATGACAACAACAATGGGTTTTGATAGCAAAGGAAACGTTCGTCGCTCGCCGTGGCGGCTGAACGCGCTGGTCTGCTGCATGGCGCTGGCAGGGTATGCGCAGGCGGCGCCGCACGAGGTGAATGGCCAACCCGGCGATCCGGCCAGCTGGCGCAGCGCCGAATTCAACGCCAACTGGGGGTTGGGGGCGATCCACGCCGATGAGGCCTACGCCGCCGGCTACACCGGCAAAGGGCAAAAGGTGGGCATTTTCGACACTCCGGTTAACCGCCATCCCGAATTCGCCGGCGACGGCAAACTGATCAACGTCGTCACCGAAGGCTACCGCGCCTATACCGATCCACACCGGCCGGGAATTAACGCCGGCGATCGCTTTTACTTCGACGGCACCTTCCACTTCTACAGCGGTTCGCAGGGCATGCTGAGCAATCACGGGGTGCACGTCGCGGGGATCAGCGCGGCGAATCGCGACGGCGTCGGCATGCACGGCGTGGCCTTCGATTCGCAGGTGATCAGCGTCGATAACGACAACGATGGCCCGGCGTACGGCGAATTCCTCGGCCTGGACGGCGCCGTCACCAACGCCGGCTGGCAGGCGATGATCAAGAGCGGCGTGCGGGTGATCAACAACAGCTGGGGCGTCAGTATTCCCGACTTTCTGTCCGACGGCGGCCGCGATCCTAACGCGCTGCACTTTGAGCTGAAGGATGCGCAGGAGCAATTCGATCAGGTCAAACCGCTGCTCGGCAGCCTGGCCGGCGCAGGCTATCAGGGCGCCATCGACGCGGCGCGCAAAAATATTCTGGTGCTGTTCGCCGCCGGCAACGACGGCAACTACAACCAACCGGATGTGATCAGCGGGCTGGCCTACTTCGTGCCGGACATTGCGCCGAACTGGCTGTCGGTTGCCAGCGTGGCGCAGGATGCGGCATCGGCCAACAGCGTGCCTTACACCATCAGCAGTTTCTCTTCCCGCTGCGGCTATACCGCCAGCTTCTGCGTCTCGTCGCCGGGCAGCAAAATCTACAGCACCGTGGCCAACGGCTCCGATCCGGCCAACCTGGTGTCGGACTACGGCAATAAAAACGGCACTTCGATGGCGACGCCGCACGTCACTGGCGCAGTGGCAGTGTTGCTGCAGCGCTTCCCGTACATGAACTCGGCGCAGATTGCCGACGTGCTGAAAACCACCGCCACCGACATGGGCGCGCCGGGCATCGACGCGCTCTACGGCTGGGGGATGATCAACCTGGGCAAGGCTATCAACGGGCCAGGCATGTTGGTGACCGCCGAGGA
>NZ_JBJNOF010000032.1:0-2206 GCF_052166775.1 Serratia sp. CY74737 | reverse complement strand
TACGCCGGGCAATATCAGGACGACGAAAGCGGCCTGCACTACAACCTGTTCCGCTACTACGAACCCGAGGTGGGGCGTTTCACCACGCAGGATCCGATAGGGTTGCGCGGCGGGCTGAATTTATATGCTTATGGGCCAAATCCTTTAACTTGGATAGATCCACTAGGTTTAGATCGTTTCCCTTCGTGGATGGATACCACTCAAGGGTACCAACGTCAGCATTTGATTCCGTACTCACTTAGGAATCATCCTGTTTTTGTGCAATCCGGGATGAGTATTAATGGTGCATCAAATATGATGCGACTTCCTGTTGCAAAAGGAATAGATCCTAATCCGGACTTGGGACTTCATCGTGGTTGGACAAAAGAGCATGCAATATATAATGAAATGATGAAGTCAAAACTAGATGCTTTGGAGAGAGTTGCAAATAAAGAAAAATGGGATTATCGACGAATACAAAGTGAAGTATTGAACCTACAGCATGAGGCTCGTAAAGGATTCAAAACAGGAAAGCTTACATGTGCTTGATTACGAGGATAAGGGCATGAACATCTATACTATTAGTAGCTTCCCATTGGGCAATGGAGTTATTGACTTCTCAGACCCAAAGTCAAGATTATCAAGCTTTTTCATTTGGAATGAAGGGGATGGTAAGTTTCTCTCATATTCACTACCAAAAGGTAAAGTACAAAGTACTATGCGGAGTGATAAACTGATGGTTTCAGATTATTTTCCTGCCAATATCGGAGTCCCAGTCTTTTCGCAGAGAGCGGTATCTATATTTGAACGTAGAATTGCATCTGAAATGTCCTTCTATAAGTGTACTGTGGAAAATGCTAGTGAAACGATGTCCTTATGTAAGGTAAATAATTACCTTCCAATTATTGACGAGGAAAGAACAACGTTTAGGGAACTTATTGATGGCACTAAACTAATCGATATTCCTGCCTATAAATGCGATAAAGATTTCTTTATAGCGAGAGATAGTGTTTTTTGTGAGCGAATGATTGTCTCTCAACTATTTGTCGATTTATGTGATGAGGAAGGATTGAATATTGAATTTTCACAATGTTAATGAAGCGTATGATTTCTAATGGAAAATGTTTTTTAAATTGAGAAAATAAGGGGCTTAAAGAAAAATTAGGTTACGAGACACGTTCTTTAAAAATAAGAATGAACTGGTCTATATAAACTCCTAGAGCGGCATCGACTGGTGCCGTTCGCCGACACCCGCCTGACGCACTGGCAAAAACTGTTTTACCGTTACGACGCCTGGGGCAACCTGATCAGCCGGCGCAACGGCCTGTACGAACAGCACTACCGCTACGACGCCGACAACCGGCTGGTGCAGGCGCACGGCCGCGGCCCGCAGGGTGAATTCGAGGCGCAGTACCATTACGACGCGCTGGGCCGCCGCAGCCGAAAAGCGGTGCGCTACAAGGGCAAAACCGAACAAACGACCCGTTTCCTGTGGCAGGGCTACCGGTTGCTGCAGGAGCAGCGCGACGACGGCAGCCGCCGCAGCTGGAGCTACGATCCGGCCAGCCCGTGGAGCCCGCTGGCGGCGCTGGAGCAGGCGGGCGACAGCCGCTCGGCGGATATTTACTGGTATCACACCGATCTGAACAGCGCGCCGCTGGAAGTGACCGACGCGGCGGGCAACCTGTGCTGGTCCGGGCAATACGACACCTTCGGCAAGCTGCAGGGCCAGACGGTGGCCGGCGCGGCGAAGCGGCAGGGCGCGCAATACCAGCAGCCACTGCGCTACGCCGGGCAATATCAGGACGACGAAAGCGGCCTGCACTACAACCTGTTCCGCTACTACGAACCCGAGGTGGGGCGTTTCACCACGCAGGACCCGATAGGGTTGGAAGGCGGGTTGAACCTGTATCAGTATGCGCCGAACCCGCTGATGTGGGTGGATCCGTTGGGGTTGAGTAGTAAGCCTTGTAAAACAGAAAAAGAGCCGAAAGATTCTTATGAACAAGCTAGGAATAAAGCACTCAAATGGCTTGAGGAACGTGGTTTCAAAGCGGAAAAAGTCAATACAGGGAAATTTGGCGCAACCAGAGGACAACCTGTTGGAATTGTAAGCATCCCGGTAAAACGGACCATTCACTTTTAGAGATCTTCCGACATACTGATTATGTCCCCTGAGGAGATCGTCATGCGTAAAGCCCGATTCACCGAGCACCAGATCATTACC
>NZ_JBJNOF010000031.1:0-1361 GCF_052166775.1 Serratia sp. CY74737 | reverse complement strand
AAGGCCCAGGGAAGACTCATCTTGAGGCAAGTTTCGCGCTTAGATGCTTTCAGCGCTTATCTTTTCCGCACTTAGCTACCGGGCAATGCCATTGGCATGACAACCCGAACACCAGTGGTGCGTTCACTCCGGTCCTCTCGTACTAGGAGCAACCCCTCTCAATCTTCCAACGCCCACGGCAGATAGGGACCGAACTGTCTCACGACGTTCTAAACCCAGCTCGCGTACCACTTTAAATGGCGAACAGCCATACCCTTGGGACCTACTTCAGCCCCAGGATGTGATGAGCCGACATCGAGGTGCCAAACACCGCCGTCGATATGAACTCTTGGGCGGTATCAGCCTGTTATCCCCGGAGTACCTTTTATCCGTTGAGCGATGGCCCTTCCATTCAGAACCACCGGATCACTAAGACCTACTTTCGTACCTGCTCGAGCCGTCACTCTCGCAGTCAAGCTAGCTTATGCCTTTGCACTAACCTCACGATGTCCGACCGTGATTAGCTAACCTTCGTGCTCCTCCGTTACTCTTTGGGAGGAGACCGCCCCAGTCAAACTACCCACCAGACACTGTCCTCACCCCGGATTACGGGGCCGAGTTAGAACATCAAACATTAAAGGGTGGTATTTCAAGGATGGCTCCACGCAGACTGGCGTCCACGCTTCAAAGCCTCCCACCTATCCTACACATCAAGGCTCAATGTTCAGTGTCAAGCTATAGTAAAGGTTCACGGGGTCTTTCCGTCTTGCCGCGGGTACACTGCATCTTCACAGCGAGTTCAATTTCACTGAGTCTCGGGTGGAGACAGCCTGGCCATCATTACGCCATTCGTGCAGGTCGGAACTTACCCGACAAGGAATTTCGCTACCTTAGGACCGTTATAGTTACGGCCGCCGTTTACTGGGGCTTCGATCAAGAGCTTCGCCTTGCGGCTGACCCCATCAATTAACCTTCCAGCACCGGGCAGGCGTCACACCGTATACGTCCACTTTCGTGTTTGCACAGTGCTGTGTTTTTATTAAACAGTTGCAGCCAGCTGGTATCTTCGACTGGCTTCAGCTCCATCCGCAAGGGACTTCACCTACATGCCAGCGTGCCTTCTCCCGAAGTTACGGCACCATTTTGCCTAGTTCCTTCACCCGAGTTCTCTCAAGCGCCTTGGTATTCTCTACCTGACCACCTGTGTCGGTTTGGGGTACGATTTAATGTTACCTGGAGCTTAGAGGATTTTCCTGGAAGCAGGGCATCAACTACTTCTGCACCGTAGTGCATCGTCATCACGCCTCAGGGTTGATATGCAACCGGATTTACCAGGTCACACCCCCTACACGCTTAAACCGGGACAACCGTCGCCCGGCCAG
>NZ_JBJNOF010000030.1:0-1597 GCF_052166775.1 Serratia sp. CY74737 | reverse complement strand
GCGCCAGCCTAGCCTTCTCCGTCCCCCCTTCGCAGTAACACCAAGTACAGGAATATTAACCTGTTTCCCATCGACTACGCTTTTCAGCCTCGCCTTAGGGGTCGACTCACCCTGCCCCGATTAACGTTGGACAGGAACCCTTGGTCTTCCGGCGAGCGGGCTTTTCACCCGCTTTATCGTTACTTATGTCAGCATTCGCACTTCTGATACCTCCAGCAACCCTCACAGGCCACCTTCAACGGCTTACAGAACGCTCCCCTACCCAACAACGCCTAAGCGTCGCTGCCGCAGCTTCGGTGCATGGTTTAGCCCCGTTACATCTTCCGCGCAGGCCGACTCGACCAGTGAGCTATTACGCTTTCTTTAAATGATGGCTGCTTCTAAGCCAACATCCTGGCTGTCTATGCCTTCCCACATCGTTTCCCACTTAACCATGACTTTGGGACCTTAGCTGGCGGTCTGGGTTGTTTCCCTCTTCACGACGGACGTTAGCACCCGCCGTGTGTCTCCCGTGATAACATTCTTCGGTATTCGGAGTTTGCATCGGTTTGGTAAGCCGGGATGGCCCCCTAGCCGAAACAGTGCTCTACCCCCGAAGATGAGTTCACGAGGCGCTACCTAAATAGCTTTCGGGGAGAACCAGCTATCTCCCGGTTTGATTGGCCTTTCACCCCCAGCCACAAGTCATCCGCTAATTTTTCAACATTAGTCGGTTCGGTCCTCCAGTTAGTGTTACCCAACCTTCAACCTGCCCATGGCTAGATCACCGGGTTTCGGGTCTATACCTTGCAACTAATCGCCCAGTTAAGACTCGGTTTCCCTACGGCTCCCCTATACGGTTAACCTTGCTACAAAATATAAGTCGCTGACCCATTATACAAAAGGTACGCAGTCACACCACGAAGGTGCTCCCACTGCTTGTACGTACACGGTTTCAGGTTCTATTTCACTCCCCTCGCCGGGGTTCTTTTCGCCTTTCCCTCACGGTACTGGTTCACTATCGGTCAGTCAGGAGTATTTAGCCTTGGAGGATGGTCCCCCCATATTCAGACAGGATGTCACGTGTCCCGCCCTACTCATCGAACTCACGACCTGTGCATTTTAGTGTACGGGGCTATCACCCTTTACTGCGCGACTTTCCAGACGCTTCCACTAACACACAAGCCGATTCAGGTTCTGGGCTCCTCCCCGTTCGCTCGCCGCTACTGGGGGAATCTCGGTTGATTTCTTTTCCTCGGGGTACTTAGATGTTTCAGTTCCCCCGGTTCGCCTCATGCCACTATGTATTCATGACATGATAGTGTGTCGAAACACACTGGGTTTCCCCATTCGGGTATCGCCGGTTATAACGGTTCATATCACCTTACCGACGCTTTTCGCAGATTAGCACGCCCTTCATCGCCTCTGACTGCCTAGGCATCCACCGTGTACGCTTAGTCACTTAACCTCACAACCCGAAGATGTTTCCATCGTTCGCGCTGCAAACATTTGAGAGACTCTATGACAGGTTACTCTTCATCCCAATACATCTACGGAGGGACAAATTTCAGCCGTCATGTTTCAATTTTCAGCTTGTTCCAGATTGTTAAAGAGCAAT
>NZ_JBJNOF010000028.1:0-5474 GCF_052166775.1 Serratia sp. CY74737 | reverse complement strand
AAACGCCGTAGCGCCGATGGTAGTGTGGGGTCTCCCCATGCGAGAGTAGGACACTGCCAGGCATCAAATAAAGCCGAAAGCCCTGAACTAACGTTCAGGGCTTTTTGCTATGCGTAAAATAAATCCCCTGATCGTATCTATTGCTTAGAAAAATACCTATTTCAGCGGACGTGGCTTATTTACATAAGCACGTATAATGCTTTTGAGCAGGAGAATAACCAGCTCAATATATAATTGATAGATTCAGATTATTATTTAAATAATAAAAATGCCTATTTATGAACATGTTGATAAGAATTATCCTGTTATATCAAAGATAAATCCTAATTCTTCAGTGCATTACTCGATAAATTTCACGTTAATTAAAACAAATATTAGCCAGACGCTTCGAATCGAGTAGACTAAGCAAAAGATTATTTCCGCATGGGTACTGAACGTTATGTCTACTGAAAGCGCGTCTTTAAAAAACCACAATACTTTTGCGCTCCCGGTCAACGCAGCGCACCTGGTCATCGCCGATAGAATTGAGTTGATGCTCAAAGTCTGGCAACAAACGCGCAAGCGTCAGGAGCCGCTGCTGATTCTCGGTGAAGGTAGCAACGTACTGTTCCTGGAAGACTTTTCGGGTACGGTCATGGTTAACCAACTGAAGGGCATCGATGTTCGAGAAGATAACGATGCCTGGTATCTCCATGTCAGCGCCGGTGAGAATTGGCACGATCTGGTGCAATATACGCTGCAGGCCGGGATCTGCGGGTTGGAGAACCTGGCGTTGATTCCTGGACTGGCCGGCTCCGCGCCTATCCAGAATATCGGTGCCTATGGCGTCGAATTGAAAGATGTCTGTGAGTATGTCGACCTGCTGGACTTCTCTACGGGTGCCATCGATCGCATTCCGGCAGCCGATTGTGGTTTCGGCTATCGGGAAAGCATTTTCAAACATCGCTTCCAAACTGGGCATGCCATTGTCGGGCTGGGTCTGCGTCTGAGCAAGCAGTGGCAACCCAAGTTGAGCTATGGCGATCTGGCCAAGCTGGATCCCGCCACGGTGACGCCACTTCAGGTATTCGAATCCGTATGTGCCATGCGCCGCAGCAAGCTGCCGGACCCGCGCGAAACCGGTAATGCCGGCAGTTTCTTCAAGAATCCGCTGGTGAACGCGGGGAAAGCCGCAGAACTCATCACACAATATCCCGGCATGCCGCATTATCCGCAACAGGATGGTCAGGTGAAGCTGGCCGCTGGCTGGCTGATCGATCAGTGCGAACTGAAGGGGCATCGCATCGGTGGCGCAGCCGTACACCGCCAGCAGGCGCTGGTGCTGGTGAATATCGATAATGCGCATAGTCAGGATGTGGTGGCTCTGGCGCGCCATGTCCGTAAGACTGTGGCCGATAAATTCGGCGTATGGCTGGAACCTGAGGTGCGTTTCATTGGCGCAACTGGCGAATTGAACGCTGTGGTGGTGCTGTCATGAGAGATACCAAGGTCCCGTTAAAACTGATCGCGCTACTGGCCGACGGTGAATTCCATTCCGGGGAACAGCTCGGTGAGTCATTGGGCATGAGCCGCGCCGCGATCAATAAGCATATTCAAACCGTTCGCGAGTGGGGGCTGGATGTCTTTACTGTACCGGGGAAAGGATACAGCTTGCCTGCTCCCATGCAGCTATTGGAGGCGGAACGCATTCTTAGAGGGCTGGACGACAAGCGAGTTACCGTGCTGCCGGTCGTAGACTCTACCAATCAATATTTGCTGGATCGTATCGAAACGCTGCAATCTGGCGACGCCTGCATCGCTGAGTACCAACTGGCCGGCCGCGGTCGTCGTGGGCGTCAGTGGATTTCGCCGTTTGGCGCCAATTTATACCTGTCGATGTTTTGGCGATTGGAACAGGGGCCGGCTGCGGCGATGGGGCTGAGCCTGGTGATCGGCATGGTGATGGCGGAGGTCTTGCAGCGTCTTGGCGCTAAAGATGTGCGAGTCAAATGGCCCAACGATCTTTACCTGAACGATCGTAAATTGGCAGGGATCTTGGTCGAATTGACGGGGAAAACCGGCGACGCGGCTCAGTTGGTCATCGGCGCCGGCATTAATTTGGCGATGCGGGATACCAATGCGAGTGGGATCAACCAAGGTTGGATTAACCTGCAAGAAGCCGGTATTAACATCGATCGTAATGAGCTGACCGCCACTCTGCTTAATGAATTGCGGCAGTCCTTAAAACAATTCGAGATAGATGGGCTGGCGCCATTCATTGGCCGTTGGCGCACGCTGGATAATTTTATCGACAGACCGGTCAAACTGCTGATTGGCGAGCGACAGATTGTGGGTATCGCCCGGGGTATCGACGCGCAAGGTGCACTCCTGCTGGAACAAGAAGGGGAAATCAAACCCTTTATCGGCGGAGAGATATCGCTGCGCAGCGCGGAATAGTGAGAAAAGACAAGGGGACGGCAGCGTCCCCTTGATCGTTCGGTAGGCTTATTTTCTTAAACGCACGCTTTCAACGGCATGGTTGGCGCTTTTGGTCATAATCAGGCTCGCGCGTTCGCGGGTAGGCAGTATGTTCTGCTGCAAATTCAATCCATTGATTTCATTCCATAATTGCGTGGCAATATTAATCGCCTCCGGTTCCGGCAATTTTGAATAATTATGGAAATAAGAATCAGGATTGGAAAATGCGCCCTGACGGAATTTCAGGAAACGGTTGATATACCAGCTTTGCAATAGCGTCTCCGGCGCATCGACATATATAGAGAAGTCGACGAAGTCGGAAACGAATACGCGATGCGGATCGTGAGGATAATCCATACCGCTTTGCAATACGTTAAGCCCTTCCAGGATAAGAATGTCCGGCTGTTCGATGACTTTATTACCTTCGGGCACAACGTCATAGATCAAATGGGAATAAACCGGGGCGGTGACACGTTTGGCGCCGGATTTCACTTCCGACACGAACTTCACCAGGCTATGCATATCGTAAGACTGCGGGAAGCCTTTTTTCTTCATCAAACCGCGTTCGTTCAGCACCTTGTTTGGATGCAAGAAGCCGTCGGTCGTGATCAGCTCAACGCTGCGGTGTTCCGGCCAGCGGCTCAGCAGCGCCTGCAACAGACGTGCGGTCGTGCTCTTGCCGACGGCTACGCTGCCGGCGATGCCGATGACATAGGGAATCTTTTGCCCGTCGGTGCCGAGGAATTGTTCCAGTACCGCCTGCCGGCGCAGGTTGGAACTGATATAGAAGTTCAACAGTCGTGACAGCGGCAGATAAATCTGCGCAACTTCTTCCAACGAGAGATCTTCGTTAATCCCTTTCAGTTTAACGATCTCTTCTTCCGACAACGTCAGCGGCACCGAATCTCGCAACGCAGCCCACTGGGTACGATCGAACTGTAGGTAAGGCGTTGCTAAAGATTGATCTCTTTTTATCATAAGCCAAATTCTGCCTGTTAACGCAGGTTGGGAAAGGCGCCGGACGCCAACTCCAGAGAATAAACAAGCTGCATATTATAGACAGCTTCGTTTTTGGCGTAGACTTTTTTCGCAAAAGTTGTCGATAGGCAGCAGTTTATGTCAATTGTGCGAAGCGGCGCGCAGTTGATAAAGCGGGGTTGCAAGGCGGTATCATGGCGTCAGGATACCGCCTGAAGGTTAGCTGGCGATAGCGCGTGAAGACGGGGTCACGGTGAATAGACGTTTGTAATAAATGACGGTTGAGTGGTAATAGCCATCGGGTCCGGCCGCATAGTCAGGCATTTCACCCAGGCAGCGATAGCCCAGACTGCGATAAAGTGCTTCTGCCGCCGAACCGGCCTGAGTATCCAGATACAGTAGCCCGCGCTGCTGTTGCAGTGCCGCTTGCTCCAACGT
This sequence comes from Serratia sp. CY74737, assembly GCF_052166775.1. NCBI lineage: Bacteria > Pseudomonadati > Pseudomonadota > Gammaproteobacteria > Enterobacterales > Yersiniaceae > Serratia > Serratia sp. CY74737. The sequence continues at coordinate 1,601 of NZ_JBJNOF010000028.1, read as the reverse complement.
CTTCATTAGCGCCAGGCCTACGCCGTTACGACGAGCGCGGCTATGAACCAGCAGTTTCACTACCTCCGCACGATTACGGCCATTCGGTTTCTGGCAGAGCTCGAGTTGAACGGTGCCAACGACGCCGCGTTCGTCGCGGGCAATCCACAATAGCAGCTCACCCTTGGCCAAGGCCGGACGCAGGCTGTGGAAGTAACTCTCGGCGTCTTCATGCGGGATTAAGGTGTCGTAGCCCACTGAAGCGCCGTGGGTGACCGCATCGGTCAACAGGCGAGCCAATTCATCGCGATAAATCGGGAGCGTAGCGGCGTTGATAGGCACTATTTTCATCGGTCATTCCTCCAGATATGGGGGTAATGAAGATAAGCAATAACTGCGCCAGAGCGACGAAAGGCATAGCCACGGCGAAAGGGCGAGGAATAAGTGTAGTTCACGCCACGAACCAGGGCAGCCATCCTCTTTTTGGTGCATCGATCCCGCTCACGGTTTACCGTCGTGGGTTACGTGTTTTGAGAAGCCCGACACGGAGAAAGGGGCGTTCAAAGCTTGCAAAAAGTGGATAAAATTGTAGAGAATGATTGCCGCAAGTGATGAATGTTTGCACGCCACAGGCTGCGAATTGCATGACAGCATGCAAAATTGACTGATTTATGAGCGAAAGTGCGCGTAAAGCAATTTTTTTGTTGCATAGGTCGCCCGCTCTACCTAGAATGCGCTGCACTTGATGCCGGCTTAGCTCAGTAGGTAGAGCAACTGACTTGTAATCAGTAGGTCACCAGTTCGATTCCGGTAGCCGGCACCATTCAAGTCACAAGTAGTTAAAATCTGGTGGGGTTCCCGAGCGGCCAAAGGGAGCAGACTGTAAATCTGCCGTCACAGACTTCGAAGGTTCGAATCCTTCCCCCACCACCAAATCTTGCCTTCGGCGATTAACTGAGATGCGATAAACACCGCAACGGTTGATGGCGGGAGGAGAGGGCGAAAGCCTTCGGCAAGGTTCGAGTTGTGCAGCGCGAGGCGCAGCCGGCCCGAAGGATACGAGCCGAGTGATGAACAATCCTGCTCTATCCCCAAAATTCTACAGAAAAATCAGGTAGCCGAGTTCCAGGATGCGGGCATCGTATAATGGCTATTACCTCAGCCTTCCAAGCTGATGATGTGGGTTCGATTCCCACTGCCCGCTCCAAGATGTGCTGATATAGCTCAGTTGGTAGAGCGCACCCTTGGTAAGGGTGAGGTCGGCAGTTCGAATCTGCCTATCAGCACCACTTCTTAATTTCTCGCCCCCTGATTTTCTTTCTGTTCTGGATTCAACGAGCAAATGCTTGGTTGATGTGGTGATACCACCGATTTATCCGTGTCTTAGAGGGACAATCGATGTCTAAAGAAAAGTTTGAACGTACAAAACCGCACGTTAACGTCGGTACTATCGGCCACGTTGACCACGGTAAAACTACCCTGACTGCAGCGATCACTACCGTACTGGCTAAAACCTACGGCGGTTCTGCACGTGCTTTCGACCAGATCGATAACGCGCCAGAAGAAAAAGCTCGTGGTATCACCATCAACACCTCTCACGTTGAGTATGACACCCCGACTCG
>NZ_JBJNOF010000027.1:0-16215 GCF_052166775.1 Serratia sp. CY74737 | reverse complement strand
GGCGCCGGCGCCGACGACATTGTCGAAACCGGCATCATGTATCAGTTCTGACCCGATACCGGGCGCAGCGCGCGCTGCGGCCGGTTCATTATTTGTCTTGCGCCCGCCCTGTTATTCTCTCGTTTAATTCAGGTTTATATTTCCATAAAATAGCGCCTATATTCATTCTCATGATTTTCGTTGACGCCCCGTTTAATAAATAAAGAAAAACTTTCCCGTATTCATATTAAATTACATTTTGCCGCGATAATTCCGCCTAACCACATTGAATCACAGGCAATATCACGCGTATTATGGCCACACGAAAAATAACGGGGAAATGATATGGACGGCGACAGTTGGTTGTTTATTTTATTGTTGGAATCGCTGAGGTCACAGGAGCAATAGTCATCCCATTGCATCCTGAAAGTGTCAGGATATGCGTCAGTTACCACATCCCTTCGCTTTACCCCTTCAGCGCATGGCCTCCGCGCACGCCGCTCCGGCGCGCCTGACAGGCTAATCCTTCCAGCATACGCTTATTAACAGTCCGATAACGCTCAGGCTTATTTGCGCTCGCATTTATTTTACCCCTGCGCGGCGATAACTATCGGCCATTTTTCCATGCTCATATTTTTAATTGAGTGGAGAAACATCATGATGGTAAAAAAAACCACGTTGCTGACGGTTAATAACGTCAGCAAAAGCGTTCAGCCTACCGGTAAAGAAAAACGCCTGGTGCTGAATGAAATCAACCTGCGCCTCTACGATAACGAGGTCGTCAGCATTTTGGGGCAGTCCGGCTCGGGCAAGTCCACCCTGCTGCGCATACTTTCCGGCCTGATCGCGCCGGATCTGGGCACCGTGATGCTGGGGGATAAAAAAGTCTCGGGGCCGAATCCGCAGATCAACATGGTGTTCCAGACCTTCGCCATTTTCCCGTGGCTGAACGTCTACCAAAATATCGCCTTCGGGCTGCAGGCGCAGGATCTGCCGCCGCAGGTGGTCGAAACCCAGACGCTGAAAATGCTCGATCTGGTCGGGCTCGCGCCCTACCGCGACGCCTACCCGCGCGAGCTTTCCGGCGGCATGCGCCAACGGGTCGGCTTTGCGCGCGCGCTGGCGGTAGAACCGATGCTGCTGTTGCTGGATGAGCCGTTTTCCGCGCTGGACGTCTATACCGGCGAACACCTGCGCAGCGATCTGCTGCGCATCTGGAGCACGCGCCAGATCAAAACCCGCTCCATCGTGCTGGTGACCCACAGCGTAGAGGAAGCGGTGATGATGTCTGATCGCATCCTCCTGCTGGGCGCCGGCACCCTCGACGGCTGCTATCACATCGCGCAGCGCCGCGAGACGCGCACCCGCGAGGGGATGCAGCCGCTGACGGACAAAATCAGCGAGACGCTCAGCCGGCAGATCGCCGCCGCGCACTGAGCGCCGCCCTGGCCTGGCGGGACGGATCCCGCCAACTTAACTACCTGTTTATCAAGAGTCACCCCGCCACGGGTGGCTCATGATAAGCGGATAATACATCGAGTTATTATCATGCATTTCATTCATACACTGCTGACGCTGCTGACCGCGTCCGTCCTGGGCGCCGCCATCGGCTACGAAAGACAATTCCGCCAGCGCACCGCCGGGCTGCGCACCAATACGCTGGTGGCCACCAGCGCGGCGATCTTCGTCCACCTGGCCATGACCATCGACGGCAGCGGCGGCGCGGTGCGCGTCATCTCCTACGTGGTCTCCGGCGTCGGCTTTCTCGGCGCCGGGGCCATCATGAAAGAAGGGATGAACATCCGCGGCCTGAACACCGCCGCCACGCTCTGGGGCTCCGCAGCGGTCGGCGCCTGCGCCGGCTGCGGCCTGTACGGCGATGCGCTGGCCGCCACGCTGTTCGTGCTCGCCGCCAACACCCTGCTGCGCCCGCTGGTCAATATGGTCAACAAACAGCCCTTCAATGACGTTAACGGCGAATCCACCTACCAGATTTGCGTCATTGCCTTCGAGCATGAACAGCGTGAAGCGCTGGCCAAATTCAAACAGGTGCTGCAAGGAGAAAACTGCTTTATCTCGCATCTGGATATCGAACCCTTTGGCGACGACGACGTGGAGATCACCGCCACGCTGATGCCGGCCTCCGTCACCACGCCGGTGCTCGACCAGACCATCAATAAACTGCTGAACGACAGCATGATGAAACAGGCCTATTACAGCCGCATCGCCGGCTCCGGCTAATGCCGTTCACTTCCAGGGAGATCCACCATGAAAACCATGCCGAAACTGGCTCATCTGACGATGTTCAAAGACATCGTTCACTGCGGAAGTTTGCACGATGCCGCGAAAAAACTGGCCGTCTCGCAACCGACGCTAAGCCGGGTGCTCAAAGAGCTGGAAATGTCCATCGGCGCGCGGTTGCTGGAGCGCAGCAACCGCGGCGTGCGCCTGACGGCGGTCGGCGAGCTGTTTTACCGGCGGATAGACGCCGCCACCAATCAGTTGCTCAGCGCGTTTGACGAGCTGCGCGGCATGAGCGCCGGCGGCGAGAAGCGCCTGCGGGTGGGGATGAGCGTCGATCCGCTGCTGTGCTACCTGCCCCAGGTGCTCGAAGGCTTCAACCGCCGCTACCCGCATACCCGGGTGACGGTGGTGGAAGACGGCCCGGAAGGCCTGCTCGCCCGGCTGAGAAACTGCGAGCTGGATTTGGCGGTCAGCAGCCTGAACGGCGCGGCGGGCGGCGCCGATCTGGCCATGCAGGCGCTGAAGAGCGAGCGCTTCTCGCTCTATCAAGGGGGCGACCTGACCGCCGCCGGGCAGCCGCCGGCCGAAGCCAAATGGGTGGTGCCGCGATCCTGCTCGGTGGGGCACGCCGCCATCCGCGAGATCGCCGAGCGTTACACGCCGCACGGCCAGATCGTCGAGACCGACTCCTTTCTGGCGACCTGGTGCCTGGTCAGGCAACAGGGCTATATCGCGCTGCTGAGCGATCGGGTCGTCGCGCACTACGCCCCGCAGCTGCACCTGCAGAAAATCCCGACGCAGGGGATCGACATCAGCGCGCGCTTTTATGTCTTTACCCGCCATGAGCCGGCCACGCCGCCGCTCAGCGCCGCCTTTATCCACCTGCTGCAAACCCTGCAAACGGGTTGAACGCTCAGGCCGCCGCCCGCTGGCGCTCCAGTTCGCGCACCAGCGGGATCACTTCGCGGCCGAAGTACTCCACCTCTTCCTGGAAGTGCAGAAACGCCAGCAACAGCAGATCCACCCCGGCGTCTTTCAACGCGATGATGCGCTCGGCGATCTGCTGCGGCGTGCCGATCAGGTTGGTTTTAAAGCCGTCGTTATACTGCACCAAATCTTCGAAGGTGGACTTGGCCCAGTTGCCCTCGCCCTCGGGCGAGGCCGCCCCGGCGTTTTTCACCTCGTGCCCGAAACCCTGCACCGCCTCCGGGTTGGCGTGATCGATGATCTCCTGCAGCACCGCCTGCGCCGCCTGTTCGCTTTCGCGGGCGATGACAAAACCGTTCACCCCCACCTTCACCCGATGGTGATTGGCCTGCGCCTTGCTCTGGATGTCCTCCACCTGCCGGCGAATGCCCTCCACGCTGTTGCCGTTGGTGAAATACCAGTCCGAGACCCGCGCCGCCATGTCGCGCGCCGCGCGTGAGCTGCCACCCTGGAAAATTTCCGGCAACGGCGCCAGCGGCTTCGGCTTCAGCGAGTAGTCGCGGAAACGGTAGAAATCGCCGGCGAAGGTGAAGCTGGGCTCAGTCCAGATGCCGCGCAGGCAGCGGATAAACTCTTCCGAGCGCAGGTAGCGCTCCTCATGATCCAGCCACGGCTCGCCGATGGCCTTGAACTCGCCGCGGAACCAGCCGCTGACAATGTTCACCGCGATGCGCGCGTTGGAAAGATGGCTGATGGTGGCGATCTGTTTGGCCGCCAGCGTGGGGTTCCACGGCCCCGGCAGCAGTGCGGCGATCACTTTCAGCTTTTCGGTGGCGTCCAGCAGAGCCTGTGAGAACGACACCGATTCGTGCTGGTTCTCCGCGCCGTAACCGGCGGTGAAGCGGATCTGGGTAAGCGCGTAGTCGAAACCGGCGCGCTCGGCGATCTGCGCCAGCTTGCGGTTATAACCGATGTCCCAACCGGTGCGCTGCGGGATATTGCTGATCACCAGGCCGCCGGAAACGTTCGGCACCCAGTAGGCGAACTGAATCGGCTGCTGCGAGTGGTTTGCTGCTGACATGCTTCTCTCCCTCTGACCGTCGGCGCCGTTATGCGGCGCGCATATAACCATTATTGATTTCCAAATATTGAAAACCTTGTTTTGGTTATAAAACCGATAGCAGGATGCGTGCCAACCGCCACGTTAAGGCATCTGGCTGAAAAACCGGGAGTTTAAAGCCGACGGGTACGGGCGGGTGCTGCATTGGCAACAGCGGCTGACGGGCGGCTGTTGGTTATGCAACAAACCGCTCACCCCGCCAATCCAACCGTTCACCCGGCGGATCTGACCGCTGACCGAAATACGCCTGTCTTCCCCCCTAACCCCCGGCGATGATGAGCTGTTCCTAAACCCGCCTTACCTCGGGAAAGACGCTACGGCTCGCCGCGCCACTCTGACATCTCTTACAAGCGGATGAGTTCATTCATATTTTGCAGACTGGAATTAAGGATACCTCATGAAACGAGAGGGGATTTTAAAGCACATTCCGTGGATGCTGCTGGGGATACTCGGCGCAGCCTGCCTCGGCGTGGTGGCGCTGCGCCGCGGCGAACACATCAGCGCGCTGTGGATCGTCGTCGCTTCGGTGGCAGTGTATCTGGTGGCCTACCGCTACTACAGCCTGTACATCGCCACCAGGGTGATGAAGCTGGACGCCGGCCGCGCCACCCCGGCGGTGGTCAACAACGACGGCCTCAACTACGTGCCGACCAACAAGAACGTGCTGTTCGGCCACCACTTCGCCGCCATCGCCGGCGCCGGGCCGCTGGTGGGGCCGGTGCTGGCCGCGCAGGTCGGCTACCTGCCCGGCACGCTGTGGCTGCTGGGCGGCGTAGTGCTGGCGGGGGCGGTGCAGGACTTTATGGTGCTGTTCATCTCCTCGCGCCGCAACGGCGCCTCGCTCGGTGAGATCATCAAAAAAGAGATGGGGCCGATACCGGGCACCATCGCGCTGTTCGGCTGCTTCCTGATCATGATCATCATCCTGGCGGTGCTGGCGCTGATCGTGGTGAAAGCGCTGGCGGAAAGCCCGTGGGGCGTGTTCACCGTCTGCTCCACCGTGCCGATCGCGCTGTTTATGGGCATCTACATGCGCTACCTGCGCCCCGGCCGCGTGGGTGAAGTGTCAATCATCGGCATCGTGCTGCTGGTGGCCGCCATCTGGTTCGGCGGCGTGGTGGCGCACGACCCGTACTGGGGCCCGGCGCTGACCTTTAAAGACACCACCATCACCTTCACGCTGATCGGCTACGCGTTCGTCTCCGCTCTGCTGCCGGTGTGGCTGATCCTGGCGCCGCGCGACTACCTGGCCACCTTCCTGAAAATCGGCGTGATCGTCGGGCTGGCGATCGGCATCGTGATCCTCAACCCTGAGCTGAAAATGCCGGCGGTGACCCAGTTCGTCGACGGCACCGGCCCGGTGTGGAAAGGCACGCTGTTCCCGTTCCTGTTCATCACCATCGCCTGCGGCGCGGTCTCCGGCTTCCACGCGCTGATCGCCTCCGGCACCACGCCGAAGCTGCTGGCCAATGAGACCGACGCGCGCTTTATCGGCTACGGCGCGATGCTGATGGAGTCCTTCGTCGCCATCATGGCGCTGGTGGCGGCTTCCATCATCGAGCCGGGCCTGTACTTCGCCATGAACACCCCGCCGGCGGCGCTGGGCATCACCATGCCGGATCTGCACCGCCTGGGCACCGAAGACGCGCCGATGATCATGGCTTCGCTGAAGGACGTGACCGTGCACGCGGCGGCGGCGGTCAGCTCCTGGGGCTTCGTCATCAGCCCGGAACAGATCCTGCAGACCGCCACCGACATCGGCGAACCTTCGGTGCTGAACCGCGCCGGCGGCGCGCCAACGCTGGCGGTGGGCATCGCCCACGTGTTCCACCAGATCATTCCGGGCGCCAACATGGGCTTCTGGTATCACTTCGGCATTCTGTTCGAGGCGCTGTTCATCCTGACCGCGCTGGACGCCGGCACCCGCTCCGGCCGCTTTATGCTGCAGGATCTGCTCGGCAACTTCGTGCCGTTCCTGAAGAAAACCGACTCGCTGGTGGCCGGCATCATCGGCACCGCCGGCTGCGTCGGGCTGTGGGGCTACCTGCTGTATCAGGGCGTGGTGGATCCGCTCGGCGGCGTGAAGAGCCTGTGGCCGCTGTTTGGCATCTCCAACCAGATGCTGGCCGCCGTGGCGCTGGTGCTGGGCACCGTGGTGCTGATTAAGATGAAGCGCGCGCAATACATCTGGGTGACCGTGCTGCCGGCGGTGTGGCTGCTGATCTGCACCACCTACGCGCTGGGCCTGAAGCTGTTCAGCGACAACCCGCAGCTGGAAGGCTTCTTCTTCCTGGCCGGCGAGTACAAACGCAAAATCGCCGAGGGCGGCGCCGAGCTGAGCGCCCAGCAGATCGCCAACATGAACCACATCGTGGTGAACAACTACACCAACGCCGGGCTGAGCATTCTGTTCCTGCTGGTGGTGTACAGCATCATCTTCTACGGGGTGAAAACCGCGATGGCGGCGCACAAGAACCCGAAACGCACCGACCAGGAAACGCCTTACGTGCCGGTGCCGCAGGCCGCGCCCACCGACGGCGTAACTGAGGGGGAGGTCAAAGTTTCGACCCAGCATTGATGTGATTTAACGGATACCCTGCATAATAACGTTAAGTAGTACCCAAAGCCGCACGGCCTGTGCATCGCAAGATGTCAGGCGTGCGGCGCGATGCAATCGAGATACCCGGGGCGACCCGGAGGTGGGGCATCCCTGCGGGAACCCCATCCCCCGGCTTCCCCTAATATCAGGCTAAAGCAAGCGCTGTAGTGATGCAGGGTAGAGTTGGAGAAGGCTTATGTTCGGAAATCTCGGCCAGGCGGGGAAGTATCTCGGGCAGGCGGCGCGCATGTTGGTGGGCGTGCCTGACTACGATACCTACGTCCAGCACATGAAAGACAACCACCCGGACAAGCCGGTGATGACCTATAAAGAATTTTTCCGCGAGCGTCAACAAGCGCGCTACGGCGGCGACGGCAAAGGCGGCATGCGCTGCTGTTAACCCGCAGTCACAAGGATCCGTATGAAACCCATCGCAGTCACCATCCTGACCGGCTTTTTGGGCGCCGGCAAAACCACCCTGCTGCGCCACATCCTGAACGTCGACCACGGCTATAAGATCGCGGTCATCGAGAACGAGTTCGGCGAAGTGCCGATCGACGACGCGCTGATCGGCGATCGCGCCAGCCGCATTACCACCCTGAGCAACGGCTGCATCTGCTGCAGCAAGTCCAACGAACTGGCGGACGCGCTGCTGGATCTGCTGGACGGCGTCGATAGCGGCCAGCTGGCGTTCGATCGGCTGATCATCGAATGCACCGGCATGGCCGATCCCGGCCCGATTACCCAGACCTTTTTCTCGCACGAGATCCTGTGCGAGCGCTTCCTGCTGGACGGCATCATCACCCTGGTGGACGCGGCGCACGCCGACCAACAGCTGAGCCAGTTCAGCATCGCCCAGGCGCAGGTGGGCTACGCCGACCGCATCCTGCTGACCAAAACCGACGTGGCGCCGGACTGCGAGGCGCTGATCCAGCGGCTGCAGCGGATGAACGCCCGCGCGCCGGTCTACAAGGTGACGCACGGCGATATCGATCTGAGCGTGCTGTTCGACATCGAAGGCTTCACGCTGAACGACAAGCTTAACCTGACGCCTGCCACCCCGCTGTTCCGCCGCATCCCGCAGCCGCAGAGCGACATCCGCTCAATTGTCGTGACGCTGGAACGCCCGCTGCCGCTGATGCAAATCTCCGACGTGATGGAAGGCCTGCTGCTGGAATACGCCGACAACCTGCTGCGCTACAAAGGCATTCTGTCTATCGAAGACGAACCGCGCCGCCTGCTGTTCCAGGGCGTGCAGCGGCTGTATAACGCCGACTGGGATCGGGAATGGCTGCCTGAGGAAGAGCGCAAGAGCACGTTGGTGTTTATCGGTGTGGATCTGCCGGAGGAGGAGATTCGGGAGCGGATTGGGGGGTTGGGGTAAGCAGGGTTTGACTGTTGGGGCCTGTGGGTGGGCTCCAACGACTTGCCTGCGTTTGAGCCGTTCCCGCTTTTGCTCTGCCTTTCGTTACCACCTAGCAAAAAACGCTCAAGTGGCGGCCAGTTTTAGCGGGCCACCGCAAGCAGCACGTATCCCCCCCTTCGGTGATTATTTATTCGCATGATAGCGAATAGCACTGAAGAACGCGCCGATACTAGTCATTATCCATTTTAAAATAGAGAATAATTTTAAAACGAGGCTACATAATCCTCTTTTTTACGCAACCCATAGCCCCTCCCTATGCAAGGCATACTGTGCTTCTTAAGATGTTAAAATAACAACCTGGTGTAATAGAACGACACCTGCTCGTATATTCTGAAATGAGGATAATCGCTCAGCAAGCCCAGGTAATATTATCTATTTCTCAAAAGTGAAGGTAAACGGCGGCGGTAGTGATGCATTACGCTAATATACCCAGCAACGCAGGCCACCTATTTCAATTAAGAAATATTTTTTGGCAACTACCGCTTGAGACAACGCGCCGTTTTTTCACGAATAAATAAGGTGACTAGATAAACCATGCGTAAAGAACTGGATTTGAAAATGCTCTATTTCTTTCGTGCTCTCTATCTGAGCGGCAATGTCTCTTCGGCTGCCGATCAGTTAGATCTGAGCCAACCTTCGGGTAGCCTGCTGCTTAAGCGCTTGCGGGAAGAGTTTAACGACACGCTGTTTGTCAGGGTCGGACAAAAGATGGCGCCCACACCAGGTGCGCAGCAAGCATTTTCCACCATATCTACGATTTTAGATCTGCTGGATAATCAGCTCATTAGCTCATTGCCTTTCGATCCCCGCACCAGTCAGCGAAGCTTTACCATCGCAATGGCTGATATAAGCCAAATTGCTCTGGTTCCCCGCCTGCTTGATATATGTAAACGCCAGGGGGCCACCCAAATTAAATTTGCCATCAGGCATATTGATGACAATATTTACTCTGCGCTAGAGTCCGGCGACGTAAACCTTGTAATCGGTTATCTAACCGATATTCCGGAAAGTTTTTACCAACAGAGGCTGTTTGATGAACACTATGTTTGTCTGAGCAGCACGACACATCCGCGAATCAGACAAGCACCAACACTGGCGTCATGGCTTAAAGAACAACAGGTCATGGTGCAGTGGGACGGTACCGGGCATGCAGAGATGGAACGCTACCTGGCACGCAGTGGCATTCAACTGCGCACTAAAATGCTGCTCCCTAGCTTCTTGGGCGTGGGAAACATTGTAGCCAGTACTGAGTTGCTGGCGACGGTTCCCGGACAAGTTGCCACCTGGTGTGCGGCGGCATTTTCATGTGTTGCCTGGCCATTACCCATGCACTGCCCTTCTTTCACCATTCGCCAGGTATGGCACCAGAGATATCATCACGACCCGGGTCTGATCTGGCTACGCCAACAATTAGCTCAACTCACTCAGGCAGGGTGAAGACTCGACGGGCATTACCGTACGCAATACTCTGTTTAACATCGGCGTCCAGGATTAATGGATCGAACCAATCAGCCGCCTGGCACATATCCTCATAAGGATAATCAACAGAAAACATGACCCGATCCTTTCCCATCACTTCAATGGCGTTATGCAGGGCACTGGTCGTGAAGTGACCACTCGTCGTGACGTAGAAATTATTCGTCAGGTAATCCGTTAAGGGGTGCTGGTTGATTCCCAGACCGATGCCCTCAAACTGTTTTTCCAGACGATGAGCCGTGCGCGGTAACATAAATGTCAGCCCCTCCCCAAGATGCCCAAGGATAATGGTAATATTCGGATAGCGATCGAATAATCCACTCATCATCAGACGAATCGCGTGTACTGCGGTTTCCGTTGCAAAACCCCAGGCTGAACCGACCAAGCTTTCATAGCCGCGATAAATTCCACAGGCGGCAGGCAGTGGCTCCCTGGGGTGCAGATAGACAGGCACATTAAGTTCACTCACTTTCTGCCAAAATACTTCTACCGCAGGATCATCCAAATAGCGCCCCTCCTCGATGCCGTTCATATTGGTATAACCGTTGATCAATGCCCCCTTCATACCCAGCTTTTGCACCGCCCTTTCCAGTTCATCCGCAGCCGCCTGAGGATTTTGTAGCGCCACCGTCGCAAAAGCACTGAAACGATCGGGATGAGGCTGAACAAAATATTCGGCAATATAATCGTTGGTGCGGGTTACGAAATGAGTTGCCGCAGCAGCATCAAGAATCGACTGCGCCCCCGGCGATGTCAGTGACAAAATAGCATGACGAATGCCACAAGCATCCATATCCTTTAAGCGCAGTTCGGTTTCCAAAAGGCGTTTTTCAACATTATCCATATAATTACGGCCATTTCGCAGCGCTTCGCCTTTTGAATCCCACAAGCGATTATTTTCCTGGGTAGAGACATGTTCTTCTAAAGCAATTTTACTTTTCATGAGTGATACCTCGCATTCGGGATGACATTCCAGAGACTACGACGAGTTACGCATGTCGGCTATATAGCAAAACTGATAGCCATCATTAAAATTCTATATAAAAGAACTGCATTGCCGGCTGTTTTAACCATCTCGATCTCAGCGATGTTAACGCCTCAAAACTCGTAGACCTGGCCGCCCTCTCTGCCGAATAGGCGGAAGGGCGATGCCACGGGGTGATGCTGTTTGGCCACTTGCTGCACAAGCACCTACAGCCGGATGCCGAAGGCTGGGAGCGGATGAATCGCTACGCAGCGGATCGAAGAATTTGAATCTGCGGCTCTGCGCCTCATCCAATCGGTATGCCCGCGAGCTTTTCGTCTCCCTGCGGCTGAATGGTGATGCATATTTTGCCCTCACGCAGGTTGGCGGTGGCGGGGTAATCTACGGGGATAGGATCGCCTATTGACGGACAACCGGCGAACAGGAAGGGGAAAGTGAGGGGGAAGATCCGTTTCATTTTGCCTCGGCGTTACCTGCTGCCCTGTGTGATATTTTCAATTTCGTAAGCGCCGTTGAGCTTTGTCACTTTGAAATGAGCGATAAAGGCCCTGCCGGAAACATCCTGCAGATTTCTGCGCCTATCAAGCGGCACAAAATTTAGCCTCATGCTGTAGATATGATTTTCCCGAAACGGATAATCGTTCTGCGTAACGCAAATACCCTTTTTAAGATCCTGATTCCCCACCTCAATCAATTTCTCATCCGTATCACCAGTGAGATAGAGCGTATCTTGCCTTTCGTTTTCCTTTGGTGACGGAGAGATGCAGATATCGCCATTCGCTTTAGCATGGGCAAAGATAGGGATATCTGGCGCATAGCGCTGATCGAGACGATCGCCTACACAGGCGCTTAGCAAAGTCACACCAACAACGGCACAGAACAGTCTCGCCTTCATACCCAATCCTCTTACCTGTAAGGAAAACCGACTAACACTTTCTCATATTTTTCTTTTACTTTTCTCACATCGGCATAGTCATTACCGCTGTAAGTCACTTCCTTACCAAAGCGGTTTCTCCAAACAGCATAACCTGAAGAGGTCAACAAATGATAATCAGCAACGATCTGAGCCTGTTGCTCCATAGCGTAGTTCTTTAGGAGCTTGGAGCCATCCAGTTCATAACTATAATTCGCCAACCAACTGTAGAGACCTCGAGCCTTAACCCACATACCACGCTGGTATTGCCAAACATGAACCATCTCATGGATTAAAAGATGTTTATGACTATAACCTTCCTTTGAGAAATCGGGCACATACCAGTCTCTAAAGTACAGCTCACCATTGGGGGACATCGCAGTGTTTCGATTTTGCAAGCCAAAGGGGAAATAGCTATCGTGATGAACCCAGACTTTTCCATAAATAATTGAACCACCAAATACCAACTTCGCAAGGCCGATCTCGCCGGAGGTTAATAGCCTTAAAGCTCCCTCTGTCTTTTCCATCGTAGTGCATCCCTGTCATTATTTAAAAAACTCACTACCGCAAGCATTAACAAAGAGGTTGAATAATAGCACCCTAGGAACGCAGGATAAATACCCCACCATGTTTTTTACATTCATTCACTTCAATGTGTTTCATGATAACTAAATTCACGCATTTAATAATTCAATTAGAAAATGAATTCTCCAAATTGATTGATCTGAATTACAAATTAAAAACTGCGATCGGCATTCCAATCTCATGAGTAAACAACCTGTAATTCCATACAGCTTATTTTTTCCTTTTACTGATAACGCTATAGTTTTTTCGCTGCGGTAAAATCCGCAGCCGGAGTTAGCGTTCCGAACACTTACACAAGGCAGCATTATGTATATAATGTTGGGGCTTTAAACATCCAGAATTATGGTGGCCCAAGTGGGGGCTTCGCAAGAAGCGCCGGTTTCCTTCGTGTCCGGTAACGCTAACTCCGCTTGGGCTACCACCATGGGTTTAGCGTCTCATGTGGTAGTACGCTTACTACACACTAAGGATAAAGACACATGGAAAATGTCGCCATCACCGACAACACCACAAGTACCCTCACCCTCTACCGCCAACTGTTTAACCACCTCGATCTTAGCGCTTTCAATCCCTCAGAACTTTTAGACCTGGCCGCCCTCTCTGCCGAGCAGGCGGAAGGTCTGTACCACGGGCTGATGCTGTTCGGCCATTTACTGCAAAAGCACCCGCAGTTGGATACCGAAGGCTGGGAGCAACTGAATCGCTATCTCAACGCCACAGCGCATCTGGTTCCTGCGCTGTGTAACCTCTATGGGCGGGCGTTGCGGAAGATGGAAGCCTGCGGCTAACGTAAATGGCAATAAGGGCGATGCTCATCGCCCTTCCCACCCACGATTTCCAATAGATCTGACTGACATATCACAACAAAAACATTCATCAAGGTAGGCATTCCCTTCCCTACCTGGCATAGTTAACGCATTCGGTAAATCGATGAGTTAACTGCTGGGTATTGATGCATACTGCTCCCGTCAGCAAGCACATTGCCCAGAGCCTACTCGGCAATGTGAGGGAGTGGTTTTGGCAACTGCAATAGAGGCGTTATCTTCAAAAGAATCCGTTTTAAAAGCCATCGAAGAATATAAAAAACTTGGCCGAGATGAATTCTTAAAACAACATGAAATAAAACGATTTAAAAAATACACCCTTCATTATAATGGCGAGAAGTACGACATCCGCGGCATTGCCGCTAGAGCATACAGTGAGCAGCATGGCTATCCGTTTAAAGGAATCAACGCCGATAGCGGAACAGAAAAAGCCATCCAATTTCTCAAAGATCTCGGTTTTGAGATCGTCGAAACGCCGCATCCTTTTGATTACTTAACCGAAGGCAAACTGTACACACGCAAAGCGCTTATCGAGCTCTACGGCGGGCAGTTGCAAGGCGGTATCTGGACCCCGCGGGAATTCCCGGTAATCTTTATCTTCACCGGAGAAAGCGGCGAAACCTACGGCTATAAAGATGGATGGACAGCCGAAGGGAGCTTCTCTTATACGGGGGAAGGCCAAAAAGGCGATATGGAATTTATTCGTGGCAATAAATCCATCCGCGACCATAAAAAAGACGGCAAAGACATCTTCCTATTCGAAGACAACAAGAAAGAAAAAGGCGTCCGCTATCTTGGCATGTTTGAGTGCGACTCTTGGGATCATATTCAGTGCTTAGACTTAGAAAATAACATGCGCCAAGGCATCACCTTTAATCTTTTCAAAGTTTCGTCACTGCACGCGATTGAAGAAGAAGCAGAAACCGATGAAGCCGATACGCAGACAGAGACGCTCGAACAGTTACGCAAGAAGGCACTGCAGTCCTCAAAGCAATCAGGCCAGCGCCAACAGAGCGACAGCAAAAAATCTTGGTTCAAACGCAGCGAAGACGTAAAAAAATACGTGCTCAAGCGCGCCAATGGCATCTGCGAAGCCTGCGACCAACCGGCACCATTCAAGAAAAGAAATGGTGACCCCTACCTTGAGCCCCACCACACCAAACGCTTGGCCGACGAAGGCCCCGATCACCCGCAGTGGGTGGGTGCCATCTGCCCAACTTGCCATCGCCGGATTCATAGCGGGGTGGATGGGAAAGAGGTGAACAAGAAGCTGATGGTCAAGTTGGAGTTGAAAGAGGCTGCATATAAATAGCCAGCATTAATACAATGCTTTTAGGACCGAAACACCCCGTGTTGCCTTTTGAAAAGATAATCCTAGATAAAGGGATTATCTTTTCCCCACATCATTTTCTGCCCACGCTTTGCAGAGATCTGATACGGAACAACCCATAACCTGAGTGTGTCTGAAAATGCGAAATGCTGTCGGACTGGGTGATTGAAGTCATCGTGCGCAGGATAAATTAAATACATATCTCCTGAGCCACCAAGATACTTTTGGCCATAGGCAAACATTTGGTAGAGATCGGATTGAGCAATGCCATAGAGAGGTTTTTCCTGCGAGTTGTTATTAATCAGCTTCCATTTGGTATCTAGCACCATTTTGGTACTGACCGGATGACGTGATTGAATCAACAAATCTGGGCGCAGCTTAAAACAGTCCCTCTCACCATGTTTAACCAACGAATAGCTCGCTGCCTGAGGCTTCACCTTGAAGCCATCCGGCAATTCGTCAGCAAGCGTTGACGCGACAAAAGACTCAAATACCGCCTCCATCGGGAACAAGAGTGACAACGCTTTAGCATCACCCTGTAGAGCACTGGGGCTCATACCCTGCAATAACAACTGCGCCCACGCCAAAGGCTCGTGGTAATGAGCCATACCGCGTTCCAAACGCAAACTCGATATGTCACCTTTTATATCTCTACTCGACGGGATACCATCAAAAGCAAAACGTAATTCCTGTAACCAACGTTGATTATCAGAGGACAGGCTCAGGTTACCCAACTGATAAAGTGCAGAATGTAATAGCCTATTGGCCGCACAATCAGGTAAATAATCATCGTAATCAAGATAGAATTTATGACGGTTCACTACGTTATGGCGTAACTGCGCTGACAGCATCAACTTGCCCTTCATAAAGGGCAAGTTAGCCTGTTCTTTCACGTAATCTGACCGCAGTCCCTGCTTAAGTAGCTGGCTAACGCTATGCAAAAACTGGTTGATAAAGATCTCCAGTAAAGGCATTCGTTGCGCATGAACTGAAGCCTGCTGGGTTTGAATATGCCTAAATCCAGACAGATGACTTAGCATAATCAGTAGCGTTTCGCGCGCTTGCTCTAACGTAAGGTTTTTGCCTATCTTGGGCAGGATCTCCAGTTGCAGGCCATAGGGGGTATAGAGTATCCCTGCGTAATTCTGTACCTGTAGCAATCGGCGCCCAGAACGTGAGGTGAACTTAAGCAGCTGGCTTCCTTTCTCACTAGTCAAGCTAAGCGATTCTAAATAATCAAAAACCTCAGGAGGAAGAGGAACAGCGCCAACCAGCGACTCTTTTTCAACGCCTAACAGGTCATACTCAAAAACAGAGATCACCTTACCCATTTTGTACAGCCTGGGTGGCTTCTTCAGGTTGATAGATCGCACGGTAAGCCTGCGGCAAATCCCAGACTTCATGCTCAAACGCTTTCAGTTCGTAGGCGGTTGATTGCTGATCGTGGCGCCGTAAACCATGATCGGCACCAAAAAGAATCTCCAGATCGTCGCTTTGCTCCATCACGAATTGGAGGCTGTCGTTTTGTTTCTGATTATCTGCCAGCACCAAACGGATTTTGTTCCAGTCATCAAAGAAGTATTCCTGCAATAAGGGGATGATCTTCTTCTGGAAGGTCGCCTTCAGCTGTTTAAATGCCAAGTCTTCATCCTTCGCATCACAGGCTTTTTTAACTGGCATAAAGAAGGTGTAAGCATCCCGGCTTTAGTTCCATGCACTTTTTGAGATATCCGGTGTTTCAGCCATCAGCCGGTACTCTGCCGGCGTCAGGTTGTTCAGGGATTCATGAGGCCGCTCGTTGTTATAT
>NZ_JBJNOF010000026.1:0-17038 GCF_052166775.1 Serratia sp. CY74737 | reverse complement strand
AGGTCGTAGCCGGTGAGGTGCAGGAGGCTGTAAATCAACATGGAGCCGTGGCCGTTGGAGAGCACGAAACGGTCGCGGTCAGCCCAGTGCGGGTTAGTCGGGTTGTGGTTGAGGTAGTCGCGCCACAGGACTTCGGCGATGTCCGCCATGCCCATAGGGGCCCCCGGGTGGCCGGAATTTGCTTTTTGTACGGCGTCCATGCTGAGTGCGCGGATGGCGTTGGCAAGCTCTTTACGAGAAGACATAACGAAACTCCAGTGCGATTACAGTTGAGCGGCCAACATGTCTTCCAGCTTCTGCTGGTCGACGGCGAACAGGCGGATGCCTTCGGCGAGTTTTTCCACCGCCATGGCGTCCTGATTGTGCAGCCAGCGGAATTCCGCTTCGGCCAGCGGAGCGGGTTGGTGGAAGCCCTCGGTCGACGGGGTCAGCTTGCGCTCGACCGGCTGTTCGCTGTTTTTCAGCTGTTCCAGCAGGTTTGGCGCGATGGTCAGGCGATCGCAGCCGGCCAGCGCCAGGATCTGCTCAACTTTGCGGAAGCTGGCGCCCATAATCACCGTCTGGTAACGATGACGCTTGTAGTATTCATAGATGGTGCGCACCGATTTCACGCCCGGATCCTGATCGGCGTCGTAGTCGGCGGCAGGCTGTTTAGCCTGGTACCAGTCATAGATGCGGCCGACGAACGGCGAGATCAGATACACGCCGGCTTCGGCGCAGGCGCGGGCCTGAGCGAAGGAGAACAGCAGCGTCAGGTTGGTGTTGATGCCTTCTTTTTCCAGCTCTTCGGCGGCTTTGATGCCTTCCCAGGTGGAAGCCAGCTTGATCAGGATGCGCGATTTGTCGATGCCCTGTTCCTGATACATGCCGATCAGTTTGCGCGCTTTGGCGACGCACATGCCGCGGTCGAACGACAGGCGGGCGTCCACTTCGGTGGAGATGCGGCCCGGCACGCTTTTGAGGATCTCGACGCCGATGTTGACGGCCAGTTTATCGCTGGCGTTGATCAGCTGGGTTTCCTTGCTGCCGCCCTGGCGGCGGGCATACTCCAGCGCTTCGGTGATCAGCGCTTTGTACTGCGGCAGCGCGGCGGCTTTCAGGATCAGCGAAGGGTTGGTGGTGGCGTCCTGGGGTTCGAACTGGCGGATGGATTCGATATCGCCGCTGTCGGCGACCACCGTGGTCAGCTGCTTGAGTGCGTCTAATTGATTCATTGATAAGCTCCTTGACCAAGCTCAACGTAGGGAAATGAGAACCTTTTTCATCATAGGGGGAACACACTGCATCATCGGATCGAGAATGAAAATGCGCTTTTTCTGATTGTTGCGATGGATAATAACAATGAATGACGAATAAACCCAGGCGGAGCGCGGCTTGCGCGCGACCGCCATCGAGACTGCAGGCGATTTAACGCCGGCCGACCGCGTTTTCGTAATAGCCGATCCGCTCGACTTTCGGCGCCGAACCTCCCCCTTCAAACTCCGATTCCAGCCAGGCATCGACGATGGTTTTCGCCAGTTCGGCGCCGATGACCCGCGCGCCCAGCGTGATGATCTGCGCATCATTGCTTTTGCGCGCCCGTTGGGCGGAGTAGGTATCGTGACATTGCGCCGCGCGAATGCCGGGCACTTTATTGGCCACGATGCTCATACCGATGCCGGTGCCGCACAGCAGGATCCCCCGCCGATGTTTTTCCTCCCGTATCGCCTGCGCGACGCGATAGGCGATATCGGGATAGATCCCCGTTTCTGCGGTGCGATCCGTCGTGTAGTCAATGACGGGAATGTCCCGTCGTTGCAGGTGGGCGACGATCAGATCCTTCAATTCAATGGCGGCATCGTCGGCGCCGATGGCGATAGGCAGCATAGCGGTCTCCTGATTGGTAACGAAAAGGGCGGCGATCCTCGGTGGCGCCACGTTCATTACCGTATCTCTGTTTAATCAAATGTTCAATTGATGTTCTTTTGTTTTTTACCTGATTTTTCTGTTCCTCCCTTTAAAAGGTGACATTCGTCACTAAAAAAGAGGTTTTAATCGTTATTTATCCTCATGTAGACGGGTTTTTGAGCGATATCACAGTTTGGCAAGTTCTCTGTGGGCAAATTGAACGCGTGACGTTAGTGTTCATTTGTTCTTTGTTTGTGTTATTGATCATAAAGAGTCACCCTACCAGAGGAGAGTGCTATGTGTCAGACCTGCATGACAGAGGCGAAAATGGCGGACGGTATCCCCGAGATCATGAAGGCGGTTGTGGCGTACGCCCCGAAAGATTACCGCCTGGAACAGGTGCCGGTACCGAAGATCGGCCCGAAAGAGATCCTGGTGAAGATCGAGGCCTGCGGCATCTGCGCCGGCGATGTTAAAGCGTTCGAAGGGGCGCCCAGCTTCTGGGGCGATGAAAAACAACCGGCATACATCAAGGCGCCGATGATCCCCGGTCATGAGTTTATCGGCCACGTGGTGGGATACGGCGAAGGCGTCGAGGGCTTCAATCTCGGCGATCGGGTGATATCAGAACAGATCGTTCCCTGTTGGCAATGCCGCTTCTGCAACCGCGGCCAGTATTGGATGTGCGAAAAGCATGACCTGTACGGTTTCCAGAAAAACGTCAATGGCGGCATGGCCGAGTACATGAAGTTCACCAAAGAGGCGATTAACTATCACGTACCGGCCGATCTGCCGATCGAAAAAGCCATTCTGATCGAACCCTATGCTTGCTCCTTCCATGCGGTGCAACGCGCCAATATCAAACTGGGCGATGTCGTGGTGCTGGCCGGCGCCGGCACCCTGGGGCTGGGCATGATCGGGGCGATCAAAAAGTCCGGGCCCTCGAAGCTGGTGGTGCTGGATCTGTCCGACGAGCGTCTGGCGCTGGCGAAGCGCTTCGGCGCGGATGTGACGCTGAACCCGACCCGTGACGACGTGCCCGCGGCGGTTAAAGCGATGACCGACGGCTACGGCTGCGACATCTACATCGAGGCGACCGGCGCCCAAAAGTCCGTGGAACAGGGCCTGACGCTGATCCGCAAACTCGGCACCTTCGTGGAATTTTCCGTGTTCAAGGATCCGGTGACCGTCGACTGGAGCATCATCAGCGACCGCAAAGAGCTGGACGTGCTCGGTTCGCACCTCGGCCCTTACTGCTACCCGCTGGTGATCGAAGGCATCGCCAATGGCGATCTGCCGACCGAAGGCGTGGTGACGCATACGCTGCCGCTGGAACAGTTCGCCGAGGGCTTCGAGCTGATGAAGCGCGGCATCGGTTCAATCAAAGTGGTGCTTAATCCAAACCTCTGAAACCTGCATCGTTCTTCGGGTGCGGGCGAGCCTGCGCCTCCATAATCACATGTGCTGGGGTGTTCTATGTTGCATGGACTGATTCATCGCATTGGTCTGTCACCGAAACTGCTGCTGGGCTATGCCGGCGTGTTGGTGTTCATGATGGGCGAAGGGCTGGAACAAGGATGGCTGTCGCCTTATTTGATCGGCAAGGGGCTGAGCATTCAGGAATCGGCGCTGCTGTTCAGCGTTTATGGCTTTGCGGCCGCGATCGCCGCCTGGTTTTCCGGCGTGCTGGCGGAAATCTTTACCGCCCGGCGGGTGATGTTGGCCGGCCTGCTGCTGTTTCTGTTCGGTTCGGTGTGCTTTTTGACGTTCGGCCTGCCGAGCAACAACCTGGCGATCATGGTGCCGACCTATGCGCTGCGCGGCTTGGGTTATCCGTTATTCGCCTACGGTTTTCTGGTGTGGGTGGCGTATGAGGCGCCGCCGGAAAGGCTGGGGTCGGCGGTGGGGATTTTCTGGTTCGTCTACAGCGGCGGGCTCAGCGTGCTGGGCGTGCTGTATTCCAGCATCATGCTGCCTTATCTCGGCGAGATCCACACGCTGTGGAGCGCGCTGATTTTCGTCGTGCTGGGCGCGGTGATTGCGCTGATGCTCAATCGCGACGACGGCGCGGCACAGAGCGGCAACCGGGAAAAAGCGTCGCTGGGTTACGTCTTGAAAGGCATCACCATCGCGTTTGAAAACCCGAAGATCGGCCTGGGCGGCATCGTGCGCACCATTAATACCTCTGCGGCATACGGCTTCGTCGTATTCATGCCCATGTACATGATGGATATGGGATTCACCCGCACGCTTTGGCTGCAGATGTACGCCGCGCTGTGGACGGTCAACATCATTTTCAACCTGATTTTCGGCGTGATCAGCGACGGTCTCGGCTGGCGCAATGTGGTGATGTGGTTCGGCTGCGTCGGCTGCGCCTTGACCACGCTGATGTTCTACTACGTGCCGCAATTCTTCGGCGCCAATTACCTGCTGACCGTTTGCGCCGCCGGTTTGTTCGGCGCCTGCCTGGCGGCGTTCGTGCCGCTGTCGGCCATCATGCCGTCGCTGGCGCCGGACAATAAGGGCGCGGCGATGTCGATTCTCAATCTGGGCGCCGGCCTGAGCACCTTTGTCGGCCCGGCGGTGGTGGGGCTGTTTATCGGCAGCCTCGGCACCGTTGGCGTGATCTGGATCTTTACCGGCTTGTACCTGTTCAGCGGCGTGCTGATGAAATTTGTCACGCTGCCGAAAGAAAGCGCGACGGCGCAGGAAGAACGCGGCGCGAGTTTGGCGAAAATATCCTGACCGAGGGTGAAGTTCACCGTTTTAAGGGGAAATATATGATTAATCATCAAACTACGGCGCCGCGCGAGCTCTCGCTGCAGGGCAAGGTGGCGCTGATTACCGGCGGCGCTGCGGGGATCGGCCTCGCTATCGCCGAACGCTATCTGCAAAACGGCGCGCGCGTGGCGCTGCTCGATCGTGCGCCGCAGGTTGCGGAAGTGGCGCGACAGCTGGACGCCGAGGCGGCGGTGGGCGTCGTGGCCGACGTCACCGATGCCGCGTCGGTGGAGCGGGCGGTGGCGCAGATTGAGGCGCATTTCGGGCGGCTGGACGTGCTGGTCAACAGCGCCGGCATCGTCGCGCTGCATCCCGCTGAGGAACTGCCGGAAGTGGCGTGGGATGCAACCCTGGCGGTCAATCTGAAAGGCGTGTTTCTCACCTGCCAGGCGGTGGGCCGCCGTTTCATTCGCCAGCGCGGCGGCAGCATCATCAATCTCGCCTCGCAGGCCGGGGTGGTGGCATTGCCGAATCACCTGGCCTATTGCGCCAGCAAAGCGGGCGTTCTCGGGTTGACCCAGGTGCTGGCGCTGGAGTGGGGGCCACACAACGTGCGGGTCAACGCCATTTCACCCACCGTGGTTTTGACGGAGCTGGGGCGCAAAGCCTGGTCTGGCGAGGTGGCTGAGCAGATGAAGCAGAAAATTCCGCTGCGGCGCTTTGCTGAGCCGCAAGATATCGCCGCCAGCGCCCTGTTTTTGGCCGGTGACGCGGCGGCGATGATCACCGGCGCCAACCTGGTGGTCGACGGCGGTTACACCATTCAATAATTTCTTATTCAGGCGACAGAGAGGCCGCGATGAACAGAATCATTAACGATCCCGATCACGTAGTGGAAGACGCCATTCAGGGCTATAGGCTGGCCCACCCGGACTATTACGCCGCCACCGACAATGCGCGGGTGTTGAAATATCCGCCGGCGCCGATCGCCGGCAAAGTGGGCATCGTCACCGGCGGCGGTTCCGGCCATGAGCCGGCGTTTCTGGGGTATGTCGGCAAAAACATGCTGGATGCCGTCGCGATTGGCGAGATTTTTTCATCGCCTACGGCGGGGGCTTTTCTCGACGCGTTCAAGGCGGCGGACAGCGGTGCGGGCGTCGCTTGCCTGTACGGCAACTACGCCGGCGACAACATGAACGTCAAGATGGCGATCAAGAAGGCCACGGCGGCCGGCATACGGGTGAAAACCGTGGTGGCCAACGATGACGTCGCCTCGGCGCCGGCCAGTGAGATCGATAAACGGCGCGGCGTGGCCGGAGAAATTCTGATGTGGAAGGTCGGCGCGGCGGCGGCGGCCAAGGGATACGATCTGGATGGCGTGATCGGCGCGGCGCAAAAAGCCATCGACCGGTGTCGTTCGATCGGCGTCGGCCTCAGTTCCTGCACCATTCCCGCGGTCGGCAAACCCAATTTTCATATCGAAGACGGCAAGATGGAGATCGGCATTGGCCATCACGGCGAACCGGGCATTGAGGTGTCGCCGATCCAGTCGGCGTCGGCGATGGCCGGCACCATGCTCGATTTCGTGCTCAACGACATGCCGCTGGAACAGGGGCAGGAGGTGGCGTTGCTGATCTCCGGGCTTGGCGCCACGCCGGTGATGGAGCTGTATATCTATTATGCCGAAATAGAGCGTCGGTTGACGGCGAAAGGCGTGCGGGTGCATCGGCGCTACGTCGGCAATTACTTCACGTCGCTGGAAATGATGGGCGTGACGCTGACGCTGATGACGCTGGATGACGAACTGAAAACGCTGCTGGACATGCCGGCGCAATCTTTAGGCTTAACCCAGGTGGAGTGAATCATGACGGAACAAATTTCAACCCGGTACGGCAATGAGATCGTTACGGGGCTGATAGAAACCATTGTCAGCAACCGCGAATACCTGAGCGAAATCGACGGCGCCATCGGCGACGGTGACCACGGCATTAACATGTCGAAGGGATTCGCGATGTGCGGCGATGCCATTCGCGGCCGCGAGCTCACGTTGGCGCAGGCGTTCGATGCGGTTTCCGATGCGCTGATGGAGGGCATCGGTGGTTCGATGGGGCCGCTGTACGGCAGTCTGTTCATGGGCATGGCGGAGAGCGTGCGCGAGCGCAGCGTGCTGGATAAGCAGGCATTTTTGGCGATGTTGCACGGCGGATTGCGCGAACTGCAGGACATCAGCAGCGCGGGCGTGGGGGACAAGTGTCTGATGGATACGCTGATACCGGCGGTAGCGGCGTTTGAGCAGGCAGTGGGGCGCGGTGACGACTTCGCCGCTGCGCTGGAACAGATGAGGATCGCCGCGGCGCGCGGGCGCGATTCCACGCGCGAGCTGGTGGCGAAAATCGGCCGCGCCAGCCGTCTGGGCGAGCGTTCGCGCGGCGTACTGGACGCCGGCGCGGTATCTTGCTGCCTGCTCTTGACCCGATTGGCGGACGAGGTGGAGCAACGACTGAATACCGTTGCCGCCTGAACGCGTTATACTAGCGGGCATTCAGCATTGTCGGAGGGGCGTGTATCGTCCCTCCGCCATGATTAACCGGCCTGCCGTGGGGAAACGTCTAACGGATGGAAAAACAAACTGTGTCCCAGGATAACGAACTGCTGACCGAAATCGCCGTTGCTTATTATCAGGATGAGATCACGCAGGAAGAGATCGCCAAAAAGTTCGGCATCTCACGGATCAAAGTTGGTCGTTTGCTCAAGCGCGCCAAGGAAGAAGGCATCGTCGAGATCAACGTGCGTTATCACCCGGTGTTCAGCACCCGGCTGGAACAGCAGATGATGGAACGTTTTCCCATCAGCCGCGCGCTGATCGCGCTCGATCATCAGGACGAAGAGGAACAGCGTCGGCAAGTGGCGGCGCTGGTGTCCAACTACCTGGCGATGTCGCTGAAAGACGATATGGTGTTGGCGGTCGGGCAGGGACGCAACGTGGCGGCGATCGCCGATCACGTCGGCAGCGTGACGGAGCGCAACTGCAAGTTCATCTGCGGCATCGGCGGCACCCACCGTCCGGGCGATGCGATCAACGCCGACCATATCAGCCGGCGTCTGGCGAAGAAGTTCGGCGGCAGCAGCGAGACGCTCTATGCGCCGGCCTACGTCGAAAATCGCGCGTTGAAAGACGCCTTCATGCAGAACGGCACGATCAAGGAAACGTTGGATCGCGCGCGTAAGGCCGATGTGGCGTTAGTCGGCATTGGCGACATGAATGAAAACAGTTATATGGTGAAATTGGGGTGGTTTACGCCGCACGAGATTATCGACGCCAGCCTTAATCAGGGCGTGATCGGCGACATCGCCGGCTATGACTTTTTCAATGCCCAGGGGCAGCATGTCGATACGGTGATGAATGACCGTGTGATTGGGCTGAGCATTGATGAGCTGCGCAAAATTCCGTGCGTGATCGCCATTGCCTCCGAGAATACCAAGGCGCTGGCGATTTTGGGCGCGTTGCGCACCGGCGCCATCGACATTATCGCCACCAGCGCGCTCAATGTGCGCACTATCCTCAACATGTCGCAATAGCGGCACCCGCAAAAAAGGGTTCAGCGCCAGGCTGAACCCTCCAGAGACATCCCCCTTTTGACGGATCAGTGGCTGAGGTTGACGTCGATCGCCTGATAGAAGGCGTTGGCGGTGTCGGCTATGTCCCACACGGCAAGGATCACGTGCGAACCGCTGCGATCTGCCGGTATGTTGCACTGGTGGGTGACCTGCGCGGCAGGGATGGCGCCGCCGTCGTTGAACTGGCAGAACGGCGTCAGGTCAAAGGAAGCGCGGGTCAGCGGTTGAGATGCGTCCCAGTTCGGCTTGGTGATGAAATAGCGCCAGCTGGTGGTGCTGTGACGCGCGGTCAGCTTCCAGGTAAAGGAGTTCGGGCCGGTTTTCAGGTTGAGCTTGTTCCAGCGCGTCGGCGTTTGCTGATCCAGTTCGAAGAAGGTGGACTTGTTGGCGCTGGCGATATGGCCGTCAACCGGGCCGGCCTGCGGGAAGCCTTTCAGGCCTTCGACGCTCTGCGGTTCGTACTGCACGCTGCCGCACTGGGTGTTGAGCTGCAGTTTGCACTGGTAGGCGCGGCTGGCCGGCGACTCGACATAACCGTGAGCATTCGCCTGTTGCGAAACGCCGAACATGGCCGCGCTCAGCAGGCCCAGAGAGAGCAGGGTACGGGAAGTTTTGTTCATAAGTCACTCCTGACTGAAATTATGTTGTAAGTTGAGCGTATTTCACCGACAAAATGAGAGACTAATAACGCAATTAGAAATAACCCTTCTTGTCGGCTTGTTTTATTTTTATCATTCTGGTCGTGCGATAGAGCGGAATGTTTTAACGGCTATTAACGAAAATTATTATGATGACGATCTTTGATCGTTAGGCTGAATTTATTTAACTGTCGCTGTGTAAAAGTAGGGCGCTATGATGAATTTTATATCAGGTCGTGATGAATAGTATTTAAGATAGCGCTCTCATTTATGAAGTATATTGCTTGTTGCTATGAGTACCCTTGTTCGATTTGATCGATTTTTGTGCGCCATCACCTTGGGAATTTAGTGTCATTTTTCTTATTTTATTTTAAAGAGGAATTTGTATGACTAGATTATCCCTGGACGCGATTAAAATAATCAGCACCATCAAGAGCACCGGTTCTTTCTCTATGGCGGCGGAAGCACTGCATAAAACGCCTTCGGCGATCTCTTATCGTGTTTCCAATATTGAAAGCAAACTCTGCGTGAAACTTTTTCATCGCAATGGCCCCATGATTACCCTGACGGATGAAGGGGAATTTCTCCTGCAGGAAGGCAGCTGGATATTAAATGCGGTGCAGGATCTGGAAAGCCGGGTGCGCAACATCCCCAAGCTGGACAATAATATCCGCCTGGCGGTAGACACCTTCTTCCCGTTAGAAACCCTGACGCAGGATATCCGCGACTATATTCAGCATTGCCCGAACGCCAGTATCTCGGTGCAGCGAGAAGCGTTGAACGGCACCTGGGATGCGCTGAAGAACAACCGGGCGGATCTGATCATTGCCATCGGCCAAATTCCCGACAGCGTGCAGGCCAAAACCCTGATGCTCGGTAAGCTCAACTTTGTGCTGTGCGTGTCGCCTTCGCACCCGTTCGCGGCGCAGAGAAAGCCAGTGTGCAAGAAACAGCGGTTGAACGACATCGTGGTGGTGATCGCCGACAGCAGCCATGAGCTACCCAAGCGCAATCACGGCACGCTGCCCTTGCAGCGTCAGTTGGTGGTATGCGATGTGGAAAGCAATCTGGCGCTGCTCAAGCGCGGCATCGGCCACGCTTTTCTGCCGCCTGCGCTGATTGAAAAGGAACTGGCCAGCGGTGAACTGGTGACGGTGCCGGTGGAGATGCAAAAGGGGGACGAAATGATTTGGCTGGCGTGGCACCCGGCCAGCAAGGGCGCCGGGTTTAACTGGTGGCATGAGCGGCTGACGCGCAAAAGCGATGTCTACAGCCTGATGGGCCGCGAAGTGGTGCGGGATGGCGGTTATCCTTGGTGCCACAACTGAAGGAATAGAGACGAAGGGACGCGAAAATCAAACGGTTAGCTCAATGAAAACCCCGCAGCATTCGGCTACGGGGTTTTTTTACGGCTTACGCCACGCGGCCCACCTTCAGCCAGGCGCCGTCAGAACCGGGCGCCGAGGTGATGTAACCCCATTTGGTTTGCCAGACGTAGCCCTGGTAGGACACCAGCGCGCCCTGCGCGTAAGTGGTGCCCGGCACATAAGCCGGCGCGGTCATGATCGGCAGGTTGCCGGGGCCGACGCCGGTGTAGCGCAGCCCGGTGCCCATATCCAGCTGGCTGTCGTCGTAGTCCGCGGCGTTGAAATAGCGATCCAGCGAGGCCAGCAGATCGCCGTTGCGGTTGTCTTGACCCAGATGCCAGAACATCACGCCGCCCAACTGCTGCTGCTTGATGTATTTCGCTTTGTATTTGAAGCTCTCGGCATCGTCATAGGTGACGAACAGCCCTTTCTGCGCATGATACAGGTAAGGCGTTTTGGTCTTGTCGTTCCACAGCCGCTGATAGCCGTAGTTGCCCAGCAGCATCTGCTCCAGCTGGCGATAGGAGGCGATGCGCGGATCTTTGTCGCGCACGCACTCTTCGCAGCCCACCAGCCAGTAATCGGTGTTCGGGTACGGATCTTCGCCCGGCGTGCTGTGGCTGCTGTATTGCCCGCCGTTGCCGCCGCTGACGCCCTTGAAGGCGCGGCCGTAGAAGGGCACGCCCATCACGATTTTGGCGCTCGGCACGCCTTCCATCATCAGGTGTTGCTGTACCGCGGCGTCGACCGTCAGGCTGAACGGGCTGGGGAAGGCGCGGGTCAGTTCTTCCCAGCTCCAGCCCAGGTTGGCTTCGCGCAGCGCATTGTAGAAGGTCGGCCCGGCCGCATCGCCGAACAGCGCCGCCTGGTGGTTGGTTACCTTCTCCCAGGGGCCGGCCAGATCGTAGGTCATCAGGTTGATGTAATCGAGCGGCGCGACGATCTGCGCCAGCTTGCTGTAATAGCGCGACAGGAAGAAGGCGCCGCCGGCGCCGGCGATGGTCAACTGGTACGGCAACGCCTGGCGGCCGTCGGCGACGGTTTGCTGGTTCAGCAGGGTGCGGATCTCCTGCAGCGCGGCGATGAAACCGTCCACTTCCGAGGCTTGCGGGTACTCCCAGTCGATGTCCACGCCGTCGAAGCCGTAATCCTTCATGATGCGCACGCAGGATTGGGCGAACTTGGCGCGCGACGCCGGGGTTTTCACCGCGTTGACGTAGTTGGCGTGCGACACGCCCAGATCGTTGGAGTAGTACCAGCCGCCGATGGAGAACATGATGCGCAGGCTGGGGTTGTGCGCTTTGAGCGCGGTCAGACGGTTGACCACATCGCGCGCCTTGGCGTCGTTGGTGGCCGGATCCCAGGCGCATTCCAGATTGCTGTTGATATCCAGGAACGAGAAGTTAATGTGCGTCAGCTGTTTGGCTTTGGCCGGCGTGATGTTGGAAACCGGGAACGGCACGACAGACGTATCGGTCTCGGTGTAATTATTGATTTGGTTGGTCGGAATAAAATAATACCCAATAACGGCTTTACGTGTGGACATGGCATTTCTCCAGAATGGATGTTTTCGATGGGGAAATATTTCCCGTTGCCATTAATGTTTATTTTTCGCAGAAATAACAGTCGAAACAAATCACGATAAGAATGAATTTTTTATTCACTGCCGCCTGCCTTGGCGTTTATGTGTTGTGCCAGCATTCAGCATGAATGAATTCGACTATAGGGCCTGTATTTATTCATTTGCTTTGTAATAGCATCCTTAACTAGATTCTGAGTATCCGATGTCCCACCGGCCGTGATTGGCATTTAATTAAAAATAAAAAAGGA
Source organism: Serratia sp. CY74737 (assembly GCF_052166775.1). NCBI lineage: Bacteria > Pseudomonadati > Pseudomonadota > Gammaproteobacteria > Enterobacterales > Yersiniaceae > Serratia > Serratia sp. CY74737. The sequence continues at coordinate 4,977 of NZ_JBJNOF010000026.1, read as the reverse complement.
GATGAGCTATGTCCAGCATAGAGCCTGACGCTGTTGGCTTAATAGTCCAGCGAGTATGTGAATATCTTCAGCCGGTATTGAACGCCATTCTGGCTGGCGTGATGGCGCTATTACACGGCGCCTATCGCAACGTGGGTATTCGGCGACGTTTGTTGAATGCGGCGATGTGCGCGTTATTGGCCTGGACGGTGCGCGATGCGCTGGCGTTGATGGGCCTGGAATTAAACTGGGCGAATTTGGCCAGCGTATTGATTGGCTTTATGGGGGCGGATTACATCAACGCCTTAATTAAAAAATTCATCGGCAAAAAAACGGGGTTTAAAAATGTTAAATGACATCGAAGAGATTCGCTTTACCGCCCGCAGCGAAGAGAACCTGCGCGGCGTGCATCCGGATCTGGTGCGCGTTATTCGTCTGGCGCTGCGCTATTCCCTGGTGCCGTTTTCCGTTAGCGAGGGGCTGCGCAGCATGGCGCGCCAGCGGGAAATGGTGCGCGCCGGCAACAGCCAAACGCTGCGCAGCCGCCATCTGACCGGACACGCGGTGGACGTGGTGGCGATGCCGGCGGGCGTGGTCTCCTGGGAGTGGGATTACTACGCGCAAATTGCGGTGGCGGTGCGGCGCGCGGCGCGTGAATGCGGCATCAACGTCGAATGGGGCGGCGAATGGAAGACCCTCAAGGACGGCCCGCACTTCCAGCTGCCGTTTCGGGACTATCCGGCATGAGCGGCTGGCTGCAAAAACTGATGCAGGGCGTTTTGCTGCTGCTGTTGCTGGCGGCCATCTGCCTCGGCGGCTACAGCGCGTTGCTGTCGCACCAGTTGGTGTCCGCGCGGCAACAGGCGGCGGAATTGCAAAAAAGCCTGGCGCAGCAGGCGGGGCTGATCGCCACCCTGCAGACCCAGGATGCGCAAAATCGTGCGCTGATGGCGGCGCAGCAGCGGCAGGAACAGCAGCTGCGCCAACAACACGAGGCTTATCAGAGGAAATACCGTGAAGCGATTAAAAACGATCCCTGCGCCGCTCAGCCTCTGCCTGGCGCTGTGTTTGAGCTCCTGCGCCCGGCCGCCGGCGCCGCAGGCCGTGCCGCTGTTGCCCCCTGAGTCGGTATTCGCTCCCTGTGAGCAACCGCAGTTGCAGGGGGAGACCTGGGGCGATGCGGTAAGCTATGCCCTGGCGTTACAAACCTCGTTACACATTTGCGCCGGCCAGGTGGAGACGCTCAACGCCTGGCGCGCCACGCTGCCGCCGCGCTGACGGCGGCGCTTGTCTGACTTGTCCCGCAGGCCTTCTTTTTTTACTTTTAAAACGGTCTTTCGACCAAGGTTATGGCGCGCTTCAAAGTTTGTGATGTTTCTCTCACTATACTTCAAGGCTGTGCCCTGTCATTGTACCTGGGCGCCATGGCCCACGGCAGGGCGCAGCCTCAAAGCCTTACCTCAACATAAAAGCAAAAAACAAAGGAATCCATAATGGACGAACAGCTCAAACAGAGTGCCCTTGATTTCCATCAGTTTCCTGTCCCAGGGAAGATCCAGGTTTCCCCAACCAAACCGTTGGCGACCCAGCGCGATCTGGCGCTGGCTTATTCGCCGGGCGTCGCCGCGCCTTGCCTCGAGATCGCCGAAGATCCGCTGGCGGCCTACAAATACACCGCGCGCGGCAACCTGGTGGCGGTAATTTCCAACGGCACGGCGGTACTGGGTCTGGGCAATATCGGCGCGTTGGCCGGTAAGCCGGTGATGGAAGGCAAGGGCGTTTTGTTCAAGAAGTTTTCCGGTATCGATGTATTTGATATCGAAGTGGATGAGCATAACCCTGACAAATTAATCGACATTATCGCCGCGCTGGAACCGACCTTCGGCGGCATCAACCTGGAAGACATCAAGGCGCCGGAGTGTTTCTACATCGAACAGAAACTGCGTGAGCGCATGAAGATCCCGGTGTTCCACGACGACCAGCACGGCACGGCGATCATTACCACCGCCGCGGTGCTCAACGGCCTGCGCGTGGTGAAGAAGAACATCTCCGACGTGCGGCTGGTGGTGTCCGGCGCCGGCGCGGCGTCCATCGCCTGCCTGAACTTGCTGGTGGCGCTGGGGCTGCGTCAACAGAACATCACCGTCTGCGACTCCAAGGGCGTCATCTATAAAGGCCGCGACGCCAATATGGAACAGACCAAAGCCGCCTACGCCATCGAGGATAACGGCCAGCGCACGTTGGGCGACGCCATCCCGAACGCCGACATCTTCCTCGGCTGCTCCGGCCCGGGCGTGCTGACGCAGGATATGGTGAAAACCATGGCGCGCGATCCGCTGATCATGGCGCTGGCCAACCCGGAACCGGAAATTCTGCCGCCGCTGGCCAAAGCGGTGCGCCCGGACGCCATCATCTGTACCGGCCGTTCCGACTACCCGAACCAGGTGAACAACGTCTTGTGCTTCCCGTTCATTTTCCGCGGCGCGCTGGACGTGGGCGCCACCACCATCAACGAAGAGATGAAGCTGGCCTGCGTGCATGCCATCGCCGATCTGGCGCTGGCGGAACAGAGCGACGTGGTAGCCTCCGCGTATGACGATCAGGATCTCTCCTTCGGGCCGGAATACATCATTCCGAAACCGTTCGATCCGCGTCTGATCGTCAAGATCGCGCCGGCGGTGGCCAAGGCGGCGATGGACTCCGGCGTGGCGACGCGCCCGATCGAAGACTTCGACGCCTACGTGGAGAAGCTGGCGGAGTTCGTCTACAAAACCAACCTGTTCATGAAACCGATCTTCTCGCAGGCGCGCAAAGAGGTGAAGCGGGTGGTGCTGGCGGAAGGTGAGGAAGAGCGCGTGCTGCACGCCACGCAAGAGCTGGTGTCGCAGGGGCTGGCTTTCCCGATCCTGGTCGGCCGTCCGAGCGTGATCGAGATGCGCCTGAAAAAGCTGGGTCTGCAGCTGACGCCGGGCAAGGATTTCGAAGTGGTAAACAACGAATCGGATCCGCGCTTTAACGAATACTGGGGCGAGTACTACCAGATCATGAAACGCCGCGGCGTCTCGCAGGAACAGGCGCGCCGTGTGGTGATCGGCAACCCGACGCTGATCGCCGCCATCATGCTGCACCGCGGCGAAGCGGATGCGATGATCTGCGGCACCATCGGCAGCTATCACGAGCATTACGACGTGGTGAAGAACGTGTTCGGCTTCCGTGAAGGCGCGCACGTCGCCGGCGCGATGAACGCGCTGCTGCTGCCGAGCGGCAACACCTTTATCGCCGACACCTACGTCAACGACGATCCGACCCCGGAACAGCTGGCGGAGATCACCCTGATGGCGGCGGAAACCGTGCGCCGCTTCGGCATCGAGCCGAAGGTGGCGCTGCTGTCTCACTCCAGCTTCGGGTCTTCCGACTGCCCGGCGGCGCGCAAGATGCGCAAAACGCTGGAGCTGGTGAACGAGCTGGCGCCGGAGCTGGAGATCGACGGCGAAATGCACGGTGACGCCGCATTGGTGGAAAGCATCCGTCACGATCTGATGCCGGACAGCCCGCTGAAAGGCTCGGCCAACCTGCTGATCATGCCGAACATGGAAGCGGCGCGCATCAGCTACAACCTGCTGCGCGTCTCCTGCTCGGAAGGGGTGACCGTCGGGCCGGTGCTGATGGGGGTCGCCAAGCCGGTGCACATCCTGACGCCGATCGCCTCGGTGCGCCGCATCGTCAACATGGTGGCGCTGGCGGTGGTGGAAGCCCAGACCGAACCGCTATAAGCCCGGGCTGAGTGACTGGCCCCCTGCGCCGCTGGCGCCGGGGGCTTTTTTATTTCCAGCGGACGTGGTACAAATAATCGTCAAATATGTACATGTACAGGTAAAGAAAATGACTACGATCAGCTACACGGCGGCGAGAAACAATTTGGCTGAGGTGCTTTTGGAAGCGCAAAAACAGCCGGTGGAAGTGACGCGCCGCGGACACGATGAGGTTTACATCATCAGTAAGGCCGACTATGAGGTCTTGGTCAAAGCCAAGGTGAAAGCGCGCATTCAGGCTAAACACGCGGATACGATTAAGGCGCTGGCGAATAGATGATCTTTTTGACCGCAGAGGATATTGCGGAATTCAATGCTGAAATAGTGCCTCACGGCCGCCAGGAAGGCAGAAAAGTTGAGGCTGCCGCCAACCGCGTGCTTAGGGGAGAGTGTCAATATTGGTAGTTATTGTACGTTAAGCTCATATTTTGCCTGTTAAACCTCAGCTCATTGACTTCGCTTAATTCCTTCGCGTAGTGCCTAGCCGCCACATATTATCTGCATTGTTCGTCCTTATGACGACGAACTTACTCACGCAAATCCCCTCTTTGTTTTGTCTGATATACAGCACAGCAGCTTGCTGGGTTAATGAATTGCTCCTCCTCTTAAATTCTTCTAGATTACTGTTCATGCATACAGTATTTGTGTGCAATTTCAATAGGAGATGAGTTATGAGTGGTGGTGATGGTAAAGACAGCCGCGGTCCTGGCGGTGGAGTGAATGGTGGGCCGACGGGGCTGGGTGGGGGTGGGGGTGCATCCGATCACTCCGGCTGGAGTTCGGAAAATAATCCATGGGGGGGCAAGGATAAAGACACTGGTGGACATACCGGGGGCGGCAATAACGGTGGGGACAGGGATTCTACCAACACCGGGAGTAACGTTAACCTGAGCCTGTTTCCGGAAGCACAAGCGTCTGTCGCGGTGGGGGCACAGTTCAATCTTTCACTGTTCGATGGCGCATGGGGATTCAGCCTACTGAAATCCCAAAAGGTACAATCGTTTATCACAAAATCGATAGCCAAAGTGAAAACGCTCGGTATTCCCACGGTAGGCACATTGTGGCGGACTAGTCTGTGGGGATTGGTCGTGGAAGGCATTACGCCAACCAAGATCGCTCCTGATGATATGTCTATGGTGCGACATATTGTGACGACACTCCCTGCGGATTTGGTCACTCAGACGCC
>NZ_JBJNOF010000025.1:0-25796 GCF_052166775.1 Serratia sp. CY74737 | reverse complement strand
GAACATGGTTGTAACCCTGATTCACCCAATCGCGATGGACGACGGTCTGCGTTTCGCAATCCGTGAAGGCGGCCGTACTGTAGGCGCTGGTGTTGTTGCTAAAGTTATCGCTTAATCGCGAATAATTTTTCGACACAAAAAAGGGCACTTCGGTGCCCTTTTTTTATGCAATTTGTACAAATCTTAATTGAAATAAAAACCATTCCTATTTAGACTCAATGCATTGGTTAAGAAGTGAGTCTCTCTATGTATGTATGTCTGTGTAATGCGGTGACTGACAAAGCGATCCGTAATGCGGTGCGTCAGCACAATCCCCATACCATGAAGCAACTGCGTGAACTTGTGCCGATTGGTACCGATTGTGGAAAGTGCATTCGTCAGGCAAGACAGATTATGGTGGAGGAACGCGGAACTATCATCCCAATGCATGAAGTTGCCTAACAAAGGGTAAGGTTATTTTTGACTCTTGGCTTACAGGTTCTACACTTCTAGAACTGGCCAGGAGGAGTTACCTATGAAAGGCGATAAAAAGATCATTGCTCACCTCAATAAACTGCTCGGCAACGAGCTGGTTGCCATCAATCAATATTTCCTGCACGCCCGCATGTTCAAAAATTGGGGCTTAATGCGCCTCAACGACAAGGAATATCACGAGTCGATCGACGAAATGAAACATGCCGATCGCTACATCGAGCGTATCCTGTTCCTGGAAGGGATACCGAATCTGCAAGATCTCGGCAAGCTGAACATCGGCGAAGACATTGAAGAGATGCTGCGTTCCGATCTGGCGCTGGAGCTGGCGGGCGCCAAGAACCTGCGTGAAGGCATCGCCTATGCCGATTCGATCCACGATTACGTCAGCCGCGATTTGATGATTGAAATCCTGGCCGATGAAGAAGAGCATATCGACTGGCTGGAAACGGAGCTGGATCTGATTGCCCGTCTCGGTATTCAGAACTATGCCCAGGCCCAGATTTTAGAGCGCAAAGAGTAAGCCTTCCGTCCATTCGTCATCGTCTCTCCTGCCGGCGGCCGTTTTCTCGGCGGGGCAGGGGAGAGTGTTCCCGCCAAGCCTAATTCATTCCCTGTTCACCGTGTTAACACGCCAACTGCCACTGAACGCGCAAAAATGACGATTTCCTGAGCATATTTCCAACTGCGGCTTGCTTCCTGAGCCATTTTGCGTATAATGCGCGGGCTTACCTAATCTTGGTAAGCCTGATTTTAGCGAATCAGTCGATTGGCAGGCCTTTTTTGCCTTTCGAACAATACTCCCGATATGGGGGTTATATGTTGACGATTACACTCCCCCATCAATCGAAATGGGTGTGAGGAGTAATTATTTACGTTTATAAATAATTGGAGCTCTGGTCTCATGCAGAACCAAAGAATCCGTATCCGCCTGAAAGCGTTTGATCATCGTCTGATCGATCAATCAACCGCGGAAATCGTCGAGACTGCAAAGCGCACTGGTGCGCAAGTCCGTGGTCCGATCCCGCTGCCAACTCGCAAAGAGCGCTTTACCGTTCTGATCTCTCCGCACGTCAACAAAGACGCGCGTGATCAGTACGAGATTCGTACTCACAAGCGTCTGGTTGACATCGTTGAGCCAACCGAGAAAACCGTTGATGCTCTGATGCGTCTGGATCTGGCTGCCGGTGTAGACGTGCAGATCAGCCTGGGTTAATCAGGTCATTGAGCGATTGAGAGGTTGAAACAATGATTGGTTTAGTCGGTAAAAAAGTGGGTATGACCCGTATCTTCACTGAAGATGGCGTTTCTATCCCAGTAACCGTAATTGAAATTGAAGCGAACCGCGTGACTCAGGTTAAAAGCCTGGACACCGACGGTTACCGTGCCGTTCAGGTTACCACTGGTAGCAAAAAAGCTAACCGTGTAACCAAGCCGGAAGCGGGCCATTTCGCTAAAGCTGGCGTTGAAGCTGGCCGTGGTCTGTGGGAATTCCGCCTGGAAGAAGGTCAGGAATTCGCTGCAGGTCAGGAAATTAGCGTAGAAATCTTCGCTGACGTTAAAAAAGTCGATGTTACCGGTACTTCTAAAGGTAAAGGTTTTGCTGGCACTGTTAAGCGCTGGAACTTCCGTACCCAAGACGCTACCCACGGTAACTCCTTGTCTCACCGCGTTCCGGGTTCTATCGGTCAGAACCAGACTCCGGGCAAAGTGTTCAAAGGCAAGAAAATGGCTGGCCACCTGGGTGATGAGCGCGTAACCGTTCAGAGCCTGGACGTAGTACGTGTTGACGCTGAGCGCAACCTGCTGCTGGTTAAGGGTGCTGTACCGGGCGCAACCGGTGGCAACCTGATCGTTAAACCAGCTGTGAAGGCGTAAGGGGATAGCAATGGAATTAGTATTGAAAGACGCGCAAAGCGCGCTGACTGTTTCCGAAACTACCTTCGGTCGTGATTTCAACGAAGCGCTGGTACACCAGGTTGTTGTTGCTTATGCAGCAGGTGCCCGTCAAGGTACCCGTGCTCAGAAGACCCGTGCTGAAGTAACTGGTTCCGGCAAAAAGCCATGGCGTCAGAAAGGCACCGGCCGTGCGCGTTCAGGTTCTGTAAAGAGCCCGATCTGGCGTTCAGGCGGCGTGACCTTTGCTGCTAAGCCACAGGACCACAGTCAGAAAGTAAACAAAAAGATGTACCGCGGCGCGCTGAAAAGCATCCTGTCCGAACTGGTACGTCAAGATCGTCTGATCGTTGTCGAGAAGTTCTCTGTAGAAGCGCCTAAAACTAAGCTGCTGGCACAGAAACTGAAAGATATGGCTCTGGAAGACGTGCTGATCGTGACCGGTGAACTGGATGAGAATCTGTTCCTGGCAGCTCGCAACCTGTACAAGGTTGACGTGCGCGATGTAGCAGGTATCGATCCGGTTAGCCTGATCGCCTTCGACAAAGTGGTTATGACTGCTGATGCTGTGAAGCAAGTTGAGGAGATGCTGGCATGATCCGTGAAGAACGTTTGCTGAAAGTGCTGCGTGCACCGCACGTATCTGAAAAAGCATCCGCTGCGATGGAAAAAAGCAACACCATCGTTCTCAAAGTTGCCAAAGACGCGACCAAAGCAGAAATCAAAGCTGCAGTGCAGAAACTGTTTGAAGTCGAAGTCGAAGACGTGAACACCCTGGTTGTTAAAGGGAAAGTGAAACGTCACGGTCAGCGTGTTGGTCGTCGTAGCGACTGGAAAAAAGCTTACGTCACCCTGAAAGAAGGCCAGAATCTGGACTTCATCGGCGGCGCAGAGTAAGTCGGAGGAGTAAGAACAATGGCAATTGTTAAATGTAAACCTACATCTCCGGGTCGTCGCCACGTTGTTAAAGTGGTTAACCCTGAGCTGCACAAGGGTAAACCTTATGCCCCGCTGCTGGAAAAACTGAGCAAAAGCGGTGGTCGTAACAACAATGGCCGTATCACCACCCGTCATATCGGTGGTGGCCACAAGCAACATTATCGTCTGGTTGACTTCAAGCGCAACAAAGACGGTATCCCTGCTGTGGTTGAGCGTCTGGAGTACGATCCGAACCGTTCCGCGAACATCGCGCTGGTTCTGTACAAAGACGGCGAACGCCGTTACATCCTAGCGCCGAAAGGCCTGAAAGCTGGTGACCAGATTCAATCTGGCGTTGATGCTGCAATCAAAGCGGGTAACACCCTGCCGATGCGCAACATTCCAGTTGGTTCAACGGTTCACAACGTAGAAATGAAACCAGGCAAAGGCGGCCAGATGGCTCGCTCCGCTGGTGCCTACGTTCAGATCGTTGCTCGTGATGGTTCCTACGTAACTCTGCGTCTGCGCTCCGGCGAAATGCGTAAAGTTCCAGCTGATTGCCGCGCCACCCTGGGTGAAGTCGGTAACGCTGAACACATGCTTCGCGTTCTGGGTAAAGCAGGTGCTGCACGTTGGCGTGGTGTTCGTCCTACCGTTCGCGGTACGGCGATGAACCCGGTAGATCACCCGCACGGTGGTGGTGAAGGTCGTAACTTTGGTAAGCACCCGGTAACTCCGTGGGGCGTTCAGACCAAAGGTAAGAAGACCCGTAGCAACAAGCGTACTGATAAGTTCATCGTACGTCGCCGTAGCAAAAAATAATTAGAGGATAAGCCATGCCACGTTCTCTCAAGAAAGGTCCTTTTATTGACCTGCACTTGCTGAAGAAGGTAGAGAAAGCGGTGGAAAGCGGTGACAAGAAGCCTTTGCGCACTTGGTCCCGTCGTTCAACGATCTTTCCTAACATGATCGGTTTGACCATCGCTGTCCATAATGGTCGTCAGCACGTACCAGTGTTCGTTTCCGATGAAATGGTCGGTCACAAACTGGGTGAATTCGCGCCGACTCGTACTTATCGCGGCCATGCGGCTGATAAAAAAGCTAAAAAGCGCTAAGGTAGGAGGAAGAGATGGAAACTATCGCTAAACATCGCCACGCTCGTTCTTCTGCTCAGAAGGTTCGCCTTGTTGCTGACCTGATTCGCGGTAAGAAAGTGTCGCAAGCTCTGGAAACTCTGACCTACACCAACAAGAAAGCTGCTGGTCTGGTTAAGAAAGTGCTGGAGTCTGCCATTGCTAACGCAGAACACAACGATGGCGCTGACATCGATGATCTGAAAGTTACGAAAATCTTCGTAGACGAAGGCCCAAGCATGAAGCGCATTATGCCGCGTGCAAAAGGTCGTGCAGATCGCATCCTGAAGCGCACCAGCCACATTACTGTGGTTGTGTCCGATCGCTGAGACTCTGGAGACTAGCAATGGGTCAGAAAGTACATCCTAATGGTATTCGCCTGGGTATTGTCAAACCTTGGAACTCTACTTGGTATGCGAATACCAAAGAATTCGCTGACAACCTGGACAGCGACTTTAAAGTTCGTCAATTCCTGACTAAGGAACTGTCGAAAGCTTCCGTTTCTCGCATCGTTATCGAGCGTCCTGCGAAGAGCATCCGTGTGACCATTCACACTGCTCGCCCAGGCATCGTTATCGGCAAGAAAGGTGAAGACGTCGAAAAACTGCGCAAGGTCGTAGCGGACATCGCTGGCGTTCCTGCACAGATCAACATCGCCGAAGTCCGTAAACCGGAACTCGACGCTAAATTGGTTGCTGACAGCATCACTTCTCAGCTGGAACGTCGCGTTATGTTCCGTCGTGCTATGAAGCGTGCAGTACAGAACGCAATGCGTCTTGGCGCTAAAGGTATCAAAGTTGAAGTAAGCGGCCGTCTTGGCGGCGCTGAAATCGCACGTACCGAATGGTACCGCGAAGGTCGTGTTCCATTGCACACTCTGCGTGCGGACATCGACTACAACACATCTGAAGCGCACACCACTTATGGTGTAATCGGCGTTAAGGTATGGATCTTCAAAGGTGAGATCCTGGGTGGTATGGCTGCAGTTGAACAACCGGAACCGGCTGCTCAACCTAAAAAGCAGCAGCGTAAAGGCCGCAAGTAAGGAGAGTCGCTGATGTTACAACCAAAGCGTACAAAATTCCGTAAGGTGCACAAGGGCCGCAACCGTGGTCTGGCGCAAGGTACGGATGTTAGCTTCGGCACTTTCGGTCTGAAAGCTGTTGGCCGTGGCCGTCTGACTGCTCGTCAAATCGAAGCAGCTCGTCGTGCAATGACTCGTGCAGTTAAGCGTCAAGGCAAGATCTGGATCCGTGTATTCCCGGACAAACCGATCACCGAGAAGCCGCTGGAAGTGCGTATGGGTAAAGGTAAGGGTAACGTGGAGTATTGGGTTGCCCTGATCCAGCCTGGTAAGGTCCTGTACGAAATGGACGGCGTGCCAGAAGAGGTTGCCCGCGAGGCATTCAAACTGGCAGCAGCGAAACTGCCGATCAAAACCACCTTTGTAACTAAGACGGTGATGTAATGAAAGCACAAGAGCTGCGTGAAAAAAGCGTTGAAGAGCTGAATGCCGAGCTGCTCAACCTGCTGCGTGAGCAATTCAACTTGCGCATGCAGGCGGCCAGTGGCCAGCTGCAACAAACTCACCTGTTGAAACAAGTGCGTCGTGACGTCGCACGCGTTAAGACTTTACTGACTCAAAAGGCGGGTGTGTAAATGACTGAAGTTATCCGTACCCTGCAGGGTCGTGTTGTTAGCGATAAAATGGAGAAATCCATCGTTGTTGCTATCGAGCGTACTGTGAAGCACCCAATCTACGGGAAATTCATCAAACGTACGACCAAGCTGCACGTACATGACGAGAACAACGAATGTGGTACCGGCGACGTGGTTGAAATCCGCGAATGCCGCCCACTGTCCAAGACCAAGTCCTGGACGTTGGTTCGCGTTGTAGAGAAAGCGATTCTGTAATAGAGTAGCTGGCTCTCACTTAATAAACGGCTCAGAAAATGAGCCGTTTATTTTTTCTACCCATACCAAGTAAGCGGTGTTATAATGCTGCGCCCTCGGTTATGGGGCTTTTCAACGGCCTAATTTTTACTTGGGTCTTTAAAGTAGTAGTTGACATTAGCGGAGCACTAAAATGATCCAAGAACAGACTATGCTGAACGTCGCCGACAACTCCGGTGCACGTCGCGTAATGTGTATCAAGGTTCTAGGTGGCTCGCACCGTCGCTACGCAGGCGTCGGCGACATCATCAAAATTACCATCAAGGAAGCAATTCCTCGCGGTAAGGTGAAGAAAGGCGATGTTCTGAAGGCGGTAGTGGTGCGCACCAAGAAGGGTGTACGTCGCCCGGACGGTTCTGTCATTCGCTTCGATGGCAATGCATGCGTTATTTTGAACAATAACAGCGAGCAGCCAATCGGTACGCGTATTTTTGGGCCGGTAACTCGTGAACTGCGTAATGAGAAGTTCATGAAAATTATCTCTCTGGCACCAGAAGTACTCTAAGGAGCGAACATGGCAGCGAAGATCCGTCGTGATGACGAAGTTATCGTGATTACCGGGAAAGACAAAGGTAAGCGCGGTAAAGTAAAAAATGTCCTGTCTGCTGGCAAGGTCATTGTTGAAGGCATCAACCTGGTTAAGAAACACCAGAAGCCGGTTCCGGCTCTGAACCAACCAGGCGGCATTGTTGAGAAAGAAGCTGCAATTCAGGTTTCTAACATTGCTATCTTCAACGCGGCTACCGGCAAGGCTGACCGTGTAGGCTTTAGATTCGAAGACGGCAAAAAAGTCCGTTTCTTCAAATCTAACAGCGAAACTATCAAGTAATTTGGAGTAATACGATGGCGAAACTGCATGATTACTACAAAGACGAGGTAGTCAAACAACTGATGTCTCAGTTTGATTACAACTCTGTCATGCAAGTCCCTCGGGTCGAGAAGATCACCCTGAACATGGGTGTTGGTGAAGCGATTGCTGACAAGAAACTGCTGGATAACGCAGCAGCGGACCTGGCAGCTATCTCCGGTCAAAAACCGTTGATCACCAAAGCCCGCAAATCCGTTGCAGGCTTCAAAATCCGTCAGGGCTATCCGATCGGCTGTAAAGTAACTCTGCGTGGCGAACGCATGTGGGAGTTCTTTGAGCGTCTGATCTCCATTGCTGTTCCACGTATCCGTGACTTCCGTGGCCTGTCCGCCAAGTCATTCGATGGCCGTGGCAACTACAGCATGGGCGTGCGTGAGCAAATCATCTTCCCAGAAATCGACTACGACAAAGTCGATCGCGTTCGTGGTTTGGATATTACCATTACCACTACTGCGAAATCTGATGATGAAGGCCGCGCGCTGCTGGCTGCTTTTAACTTCCCGTTCCGCAAGTAAGGCAGGGTTACTGATGGCTAAGCAATCAATGAAAGCACGCGAAGTCAAGCGCGTGAAATTAGCTGACAAGTTCTTTGCAAAACGCGCTGAACTGAAAGCTATTATCTCTGATGTGAACGCATCCGATGAAGATCGTTGGAATGCCGTTCTCAAGCTGCAAACTCTGCCGCGTGATTCCAGCCCGTCTCGTCAGCGTAAACGCTGCCGCCAAACTGGCCGTCCACATGGTTATGTGGGCAAATTCGGGTTGAGCCGTATTAAGCTTCGTGAAGCCGCTATGCGCGGTGAAGTACCAGGCTTGAAAAAGGCTAGCTGGTAATTACCAATTGAATCACGGGAGTAAAGACAGATGAGCATGCAAGATCCGATCGCGGATATGCTGACCCGTATCCGTAACGGTCAAGCCGCGAACAAAGTTGCGGTCACCATGCCTTCCTCCAAGCTGAAAGTGGCAATTGCCAACGTGCTGAAGGAAGAAGGTTTTATTGAAGATTTCAAAATCGAAGGCGACGCCAAGCCTGTTCTGGAACTGGTACTGAAGTACTTCCAGGGCAAAGCTGTGGTAGAAAGCATTCAACGTATCAGCCGTCCAGGTCTGCGCATCTACAAGAAAAAAGATGAGCTGCCAAAAGTTATGGCCGGTTTGGGTATCGCTGTTGTTTCTACCTCTAAAGGTGTTATGACCGATCGTGCAGCTCGCCAGGCTGGTCTTGGTGGCGAGATTATCTGCTACGTAGCTTAATTCGGGAGGAAAGAATGTCTCGTGTTGCAAAAGCACCCGTCGTCATTCCTGCCGGCGTAGAGGTAAAACTCAACGGTCAGGTTATTTCGATTAAGGGTAAAAACGGCGAGTTGACTCGTACTATCCACGACGCCGTTGAAGTGAAGCAAGAAGCTAACGCACTGACTTTCGCTCCGCGCGAAGGTTTTGCTAACGCATGGGCCCAAGCGGGTACCACGCGCGCTCTGCTGAACGCAATGGTTGTTGGTGTTACCGAAGGCTTCACCAAGAAGCTTCAACTGGTAGGTGTTGGTTATCGTGCTGCCGTTAAAGGCAACGTGGTGAATTTGGCCCTGGGCTTCTCTCACCCTATCGATCACCAGCTGCCGGCAGGTATCACTGCTGAATGCCCAAGCCAAACTGAAATCGTGCTGAAAGGCGCTGATAAGCAGGTAATTGGCCAGGTAGCAGCAGATCTGCGCGCTTACCGTCGTCCTGAGCCTTACAAAGGCAAGGGTGTTCGTTACGCCGACGAAGTCGTGCGTACCAAAGAGGCTAAGAAGAAGTAAGGTAACACTATGGATAAGAAATCTGCTCGTATCCGTCGTGCGACCCGCGCACGCCGCAAGCTCCAAGAGCTGGGTGCAACCCGCCTGGTGGTACATCGTACCCCGCGTCACATTTACGCACAGGTGATTGCTCCAAACGGTTCTGAAGTACTGGTAGCCGCTTCTACTTTAGAAAAAGCTATCGCGGAGCAACTGAAGTATTCCGGTAACAAAGACGCAGCAGCAGCCGTAGGTAAAGCTCTGGCTGAGCGCGCGTTGGAAAAAGGGATTGCGAAAGTATCCTTTGACCGTTCCGGTTTCCAATATCATGGTCGAGTCCAGGCACTGGCAGATGCTGCCCGTGAAGCTGGCCTTCAGTTCTAAGGAAGAGGTTTAAGATGGCTCACATCGAAAAACAAGCTGGCGAACTGCAGGAAAAGCTGATCGCGGTAAACCGCGTATCTAAAACCGTAAAAGGTGGCCGTATTTTCAGCTTTACCGCACTGACTGTAGTTGGTGATGGTAACGGTCGCGTTGGTTTTGGCTACGGCAAAGCACGCGAAGTTCCAGCAGCGATCCAGAAAGCGATGGAAAAAGCCCGTCGCAACATGATGAACGTCGCGCTGAACAGCGGCACCCTGCAGCACCCTGTTAAGGGCGCTCACACGGGTTCTCGCGTGTTCATGCAGCCTGCTCATGAAGGTACCGGTATCATCGCGGGCGGTGCAATGCGCGCCGTTCTCGAAGTTGCTGGGGTGCACAACGTATTGGCTAAAGCTTATGGTTCCACCAACCCGATCAACGTGGTTCGTGCAACTATCGACGCTCTGGCGAATATGAAGTCTCCTGAAATGGTCGCTGCTAAGCGTGGTAAATCCGTTGCCGACATTCTGGGGTAATTGACCATGGCTAAGACTATTAAAGTTACACAAACTCGCAGCTCAATTGGCCGTCTGCCGAAGCATAAAGCTACTCTGCTCGGTCTGGGTCTGCGTCGTATTGGTCACACCGTAGAGCGCGAGGATACTCCTGCTGTTCGCGGTATGGTCAACCTGGTTTCCTACATGGTTAAAGTTGAGGAGTAACAGATGCGTTTAAATACTCTGTCTCCGGCTGAAGGTGCCAAGCATGCGCCTAAGCGTGTAGGTCGTGGTATTGGTTCTGGCCTGGGTAAAACCGGCGGCCGTGGTCACAAAGGTCAGAAGTCTCGTTCTGGCGGTGGCGTACGTCGTGGTTTCGAAGGTGGTCAGATGCCTCTGTACCGTCGTCTGCCGAAATTCGGCTTCACTTCACGCAAAGCGATGATCACGGCAGAAGTTCGTCTGTCTGAACTGGCTCTGGTTGAAGGCGATGTTATCGACCTGAACGCGCTGAAAGCCGCTAACGTAGTTGGTGTCCAGATCGAATTCGCGAAAGTTGTACTTTCTGGCGAAGTCGCTCGTCCGGTAACCCTGCGTGGTCTGCGTGTCACCAAAGGCGCTCGTGCTGCTATCGAGGCTGCTGGCGGTAAAATTGAGGAATAAGTAGCAGATGGCTAAGCAACCAGGATTAGATTTTCAAAGTGCTAAAGGCGGGCTCGGCGAGCTGAAGCGCAGACTTTTGTTTGTCATCGGCGCGCTGATTGTCTTCCGCATCGGCTCTTTCATTCCGATTCCTGGTATCGATGCCACTGTGCTTGCCAAATTGCTTGAGCAGCAGAGAGGCACTATCATTGAAATGTTTAACATGTTCTCTGGTGGTGCCCTCAGCCGTGCTTCTATCTTTGCTCTGGGGATCATGCCGTATATTTCGGCGTCGATCATTATCCAGCTGCTGACGGTGGTTCATCCGGCGTTGGCGGAAATCAAGAAAGAAGGGGAGGCTGGCCGTCGCAAGATTAGTCAGTACACCCGTTACGGTACGCTGGTATTGGCCATATTCCAGTCGATCGGTATTGCTACCGGTCTGCCGAATATGCCTGGTATGCAGGGCCTGGTGTTAAACCCAGGCTTTGCATTCTACTTTACTGCGGTTGTGAGCTTGGTCACCGGGACAATGTTCCTGATGTGGCTGGGTGAGCAGATTACTGAGCGCGGTATCGGCAACGGTATCTCGATCATTATCTTCGCGGGTATTGTAGCGGGGCTCCCGCCGGCAGTGGCCCATACTATCGAGCAAGCGCGGCAAGGCGACCTGCACTTCCTCCTGCTGCTGTTGGTTGCAGTATTGGTGTTTGCAGTAACCTTCTTCGTTGTTTTCATCGAGCGTGGTCAACGTCGTATCGTCGTTAACTATGCGAAGCGTCAACAAGGTCGTCGTGTTTATGCAGCACAGAGTACACACTTACCGTTGAAAGTGAACATGGCGGGTGTTATCCCGGCGATTTTCGCTTCCAGCATTATTCTGTTCCCGGCCACGATTGCATCATGGTTTGGGGGCGGTACCGGTTGGAACTGGCTGACTACGATTTCGCTGTATTTGCAGCCAGGGCAACCGCTTTATGTGTTACTCTATGCGTCTGCAATCATCTTCTTCTGTTTCTTCTACACGGCGTTGGTATTCAACCCGCGTGAGACAGCAGATAACCTGAAGAAGTCCGGTGCCTTCGTACCAGGAATTCGTCCGGGAGAGCAAACGGCGAAGTATATCGATAAAGTAATGACGCGTTTAACCCTGGTGGGCGCGATGTACATTACTTTCATCTGCCTGATCCCGGAGTTCATGCGTGATGCAATGAAAGTACCATTCTACTTTGGTGGTACCTCGCTACTGATCGTGGTTGTCGTCATCATGGACTTTATGGCTCAAGTGCAAACTCTGATGATGTCAAGTCAGTACGAGTCTGCATTGAAGAAAGCAAATCTGAAAGGCTATAACCGCTAGTCAGATTCGTTTGAGAAGTTACGGAGAGTAAAAATGAAAGTTCGTGCTTCCGTCAAGAAATTATGTCGTAACTGCAAAATCGTTAAGCGTAACGGTGTCGTTCGTGTGATTTGCAGCGCCGAGCCGAAGCATAAACAGCGTCAAGGCTGATTATCTCGCATATTTTTCTTGCAAAGTTGGGTTGAGCTGGCTAGATTAGCCAGCCAATCTTTTGTATGTCGCACTGCAACATTATTTGAGTATCCTGAAAACGGGCTTTTCAGAATGGTGTTGCTGTATAAAATAGTAGGAGTGCATAGTGGCCCGTATAGCAGGCATTAACATTCCTGATCATAAACATACCGTTATCGCCTTAACGTCGATCTTCGGTATCGGTAAAACCCGTTCACAGGCTATCTGTGCATCCACGGGTATTGCTGAAAATGTTAAGATCAGTGAGCTGTCTGAAGAGCAAATCGAAAAGCTTCGTGATGCAGTTGCCAAATACACCGTTGAGGGTGATTTGCGTCGTGAAATTACCCTGAGCATCAAGCGTCTTATGGACCTTGGTTGCTATCGTGGTTTGCGTCATCGTCGTGGTCTGCCGGTACGCGGTCAGCGCACCAAGACCAACGCTCGTACCCGTAAGGGTCCGCGCAAGCCGATCAAGAAATAATCGGGGTTATTGAATAATGGCAAAGGCACCTGTTCGTACACGTAAGCGTGTAAGAAAGCAAGTCTCTGACGGCGTGGCTCATATCCATGCTTCTTTCAACAACACCATCGTTACCATCACTGATCGTCAGGGTAATGCTTTGGGTTGGGCAACAGCCGGTGGTTCCGGTTTCCGTGGTTCTCGTAAGTCCACTCCGTTCGCAGCACAGGTTGCAGCAGAACGTTGTGCTGACGCAGTAAAAGAATACGGTATCAAGAACCTGGAAGTTATGGTTAAAGGACCTGGTCCTGGTCGTGAGTCTACTATCCGCGCTCTGAACGCGGCTGGTTTCCGCATCACTAATATTACTGATGTGACTCCGATCCCTCATAACGGTTGTCGTCCGCCGAAAAAGCGCCGCGTGTAACGCAGCTTTTAGGATTGTTGGAGAAAGAAAATGGCAAGATATTTGGGTCCTAAGCTCAAGCTGAGCCGTCGTGAGGGCACAGACCTGTTCCTTAAGTCTGGCGTTCGCGCGATCGATTCCAAGTGTAAAATTGAACAAGCACCTGGTCAGCACGGTGCGCGTAAACCGCGTCTGTCTGATTACGGTGTTCAGTTGCGTGAGAAGCAGAAAGTTCGCCGTATGTACGGCATTCTGGAGCGTCAATTCCGTAACTATTACAAAGAAGCAACCCGCCTGAAGGGCAACACCGGTGAAAACCTGTTGCAGCTGCTGGAAGGTCGTCTGGACAACGTTGTTTACCGTATGGGCTTCGGCGCTACTCGTGCAGAGTCACGTCAGCTGGTTAGCCACAAAGCAGTTATGGTAAACGGTCGCGTTGTTAACATCGCTTCTTATCAGGTATCTCCGAATGACGTAGTCAGCATCCGCGAGAAAGCTAAAAAGCAGTCTCGTGTTAAAGCTTCTCTGGAGCTGGCTGAGCAGCGTGAAAAGCCGACTTGGCTGGAAGTTGATGCTGCTAAGATGGAAGGCGTGTTCAAGCGTATGCCTGAACGTACCGATCTGTCTGCGGACATTAACGAACACCTGATCGTCGAGCTTTACTCCAAGTAAAGCTTAGTACCAAAGAGAGGACACAATGCAGGGTTCTGTGACAGAGTTTCTAAAACCGCGCCTGGTAGATATCGAGCAAGTCAGTTCGACGCACGCCAAGGTGACCCTTGAGCCTTTAGAGCGTGGCTTTGGCCATACTCTTGGCAACGCACTGCGCCGTATTCTGCTTTCATCTATGCCGGGTTGCGCGGTGACCGAGGTTGAGATTGATGGTGTACTGCATGAGTACAGCACCAAAGAAGGCGTACAGGAAGATATCCTGGAGATCCTGCTCAACCTGAAAGGGCTGGCGGTGAGAGTTCAAGGCAAAGACGAAGTTATTCTTACCCTGAATAAATCTGGCATTGGCCCTGTGACCGCTGCCGACATCACCCATGATGGTGATGTCGAAATCGTCAAGCCTCAGCACGTGATCTGCCACCTGACTGATGAGAACGCGGCTATCAGCATGCGTATCAAAGTTCAGCGCGGTCGCGGTTATGTGCCGGCTTCTGCCCGAATTCATTCGGAAGAAGATGAGCGCCCAATCGGTCGTCTGTTGGTTGACGCCTGCTACAGCCCTGTAGAGCGTATCGCCTACAATGTTGAAGCTGCGCGTGTAGAACAGCGTACTGACTTGGATAAGCTGGTCATCGAGATGGAGACCAATGGCACGATCGATCCTGAAGAGGCGATCCGCCGTGCGGCCACCATTCTGGCTGAACAACTTGAAGCTTTCGTTGACCTGCGTGATGTACGTCAGCCGGAAGTTAAAGAAGAGAAACCGGAATTCGATCCGATCTTGCTGCGCCCTGTTGACGATCTGGAATTGACTGTCCGCTCTGCTAACTGCCTCAAGGCAGAAGCTATCCACTACATCGGTGATCTGGTACAGCGTACCGAGGTTGAGTTGCTGAAAACGCCAAACCTGGGTAAAAAATCTCTTACCGAGATTAAAGACGTGCTGGCCTCACGTGGTCTGTCTCTGGGCATGCGCCTGGAAAACTGGCCGCCGGCAAGCATTGCTGACGAGTAACCGGATCACAGGTTAAGGTTTTACTGAGAAGGATAAGGTCATGCGCCATCGTAAGAGTGGTCGTCAACTGAACCGTAACAGCAGCCATCGCCAGGCTATGTTCCGTAACATGGCCGGCTCTTTGGTTCGTCATGAGATCATCAAGACGACCCTGCCAAAAGCAAAAGAGCTGCGTCGCGTTGTTGAGCCGCTGATTACTCTTGCCAAGACCGACAGCGTAGCTAATCGTCGTCTGGCATTCGCCCGTACTCGTGATAACGAGATCGTGGCAAAACTGTTTAACGAGCTGGGCCCGCGTTTCGCGAGCCGTGCCGGTGGTTACACTCGCATTCTGAAGTGTGGCTTCCGCGCAGGCGACAACGCGCCGATGGCATACATCGAGCTGGTTGATCGTGCTGAGTCTCAAGCAGAAGTAGCAACTGCAGAGTAATCTGTAGACGCGTAAAAAAACCGGGCTTGCCCGGTTTTTTTACGTCCAAATCCAGCCAAATGTGCTCAATTCCCCCGCCGAGCTTAAGATCCCCGCTCCTATCCGTTATGCTTAGACTCATTCAATAAGCTCACTGAGGCTGTCTGTTATGGGGTTGCTCGACCAATGGGCGGAACGTCATATCCTTGATGCCCAGGATAAAGGCGAGTTCGACAATCTGCCCGGCCAGGGACAACCGCTCGTGCTGGACGATGACAGCGCGGTGCCTGCTGAGCTACGCGCCGGTTACCGCCTGCTGAAAAATGCCGGTTATCTGCCGCCGGCGCTGGAAGATCGCAAAGAGGCATTAACCGTTGCTCACTTACTGCAAGGGATCAACAGTGAGCATCCGGACTATGTCGATCTCAGCAAGCGCATGGCGCTGCTGGAACATCGGTTGCGTCACGCTGGAATGAGCACGGACTTCTTGCATGGCGAATATCAGCGTGCGCTGGACGGTAAACTCACCCGAGAGGAGAAGTAATGTTCAAGATAGGTCAGTTGGCCAAGCTTGCCGAAGTGACGCCGGATACCGTGCGTTACTATGAAAAGCAGGGCATGATGGATCACAATGTCCGTACTGAAGGCGGTTATCGGCTGTACACCGAGCAGGATCTGCAGCGGCTGCGTTTTATCCGCTATGCCAAGCAGTTGGGCTTTACTCTGGAAACGATCGCCGAGCTGCTGTCGATCCGGGTCGATCCGGAACATCACACCTGCCAGGAATCGAAGTCTATCGTTGATGCGCGCCTGAGCGAAGTGGAAGGCAAGTTGGCGGAGCTGACCCGGATGCGTGAATCGTTGAAACGGCTGAGCGACGCCTGCTGCGGTACCGCCCATACCAGCAACTACTGTTCGATCCTGGAAGCTTTGGAACAGGGCGCCAGCGATGACAAAGGCAAAAAAGGTTGCTGACGGCACTTTAATTTTTATATCGCCGGCAGTATTATCGCCCCGTTTTATCCCTCATATTTTACAGGAGCATTATCATGACGAAATATCGTCACACCAAAGGCCAGATTCAAGATAACGCCATTGAGGCGCTGCTGCATGACCCGCTATTCCGTCAGCGGGTAGAAAAGAATGTGAAAGGCAAAGGCAGCTATCGACGTAAAGAAAAACACAACAAAGGCGGTAACTGGGAGGCCAGTGGCAAACTATCAAACGATAATTTACCACTGGCCTTCTGGTTTTAAGGCATTAAAAAAGCCACCTTCATCCGGTGGCTTTTTATTGGCATAACCAAATGCTGTCTTACAGTTTTGGCTGCTGTTGATGGCTCAGCAAATCACGGATTTCCGTCAGCAGTTTCTCTTCTGCAGTAGGTTCTGGCGGCGCTGCCGGAGCTTCTTCTTGTTTGCGGCGCATTTTGTTCATCAATTTAATCGCCAGGAAGATGGCGAAGGCGACAATCACGAAGTCAAATACGGTTTGGATGAATGAACCGTAGTTCATTACCACCGCCGGTACGGCGCCCTGAGCTTCACGTAATACCAGATGGAACTGTTTAAAGTCGACACCGCCGATCAGTAAGCCCAGCGGAGGCATGATGATATCAGCGACGAAGGATGAAACAATCTTGCCGAACGCGGCGCCGATAATCACACCGACGGCCAGATCGACCACGTTGCCGCGCATGGCAAATTCGCGAAACTCTTTCAACATACTCATAGAACGCACCCCTTGCAGAATTAATAACTCAAGTTTAACAAAGCAATTTCCCTTTGCCACAAAAGGAGAGAAGTTTTATCTCCTCTCAAGGCAGAGAACAACTACGCGATTATAGACCATCGCCAAATAAATTCGTTCTACAAGAAGAACGGGCTCGGTTGGAACAGGCGTTCAACGTCCGGCACGAATTTCTTGTCGGTAATAAACATGATGACATGATCGCCCTGTTCGATTTTGCTGTTGCCGTTAGCGATGATGACGTCGTCGCCACGAACGATAGCGCCGATGGTGGTACCCGGTGGCAGCTTGATATCTTCAACGATACGGCCAACCACTTTGGACGTGCTTTCATCGCCGTGGGCAATCGCTTCGATCGCCTCCGCTACGCCGCGGCGCAGTGACGAGACGCTGACGATATCCGCTTTGCGCACATGCCCAAGCAGCGCGGAGATGGTTGCCTGCTGCGGTGAAATGGCAATATCGATCACGCTGCCTTGTACCAGATCGACATAGGCGCGCCGCTGGATCAAGACCATCACTTTCTTGGCGCCCATGCGCTTGGCCAGCATGGCCGACATGATGTTGGCCTCATCGTCGTTGGTGATAGCGATGAATACATCCACCTGCTCGACGTGCTCTTCGGCCAGCAGTTCCTGGTCGGAGGCATCGCCGTAGAACACGATGGTATCGTGCAACTGCTCGGCCAGTTCGGCGGCACGTTGCTGATTGCGCTCAATGAGTTTGACGTTATAGTCTTTCTCCAGCTTGGCGGCCAGGCCGGCGCCGACGTTGCCGCCGCCGACGATCATGATGCGCTTATAAGGTTTTTCCAGCCGTTGCAGTTCGCTCATCACCGCGCGAATGTGCTGTGAGGCGGCAACGAAGAACACTTCATCACCGGCTTCGATAATGGTCGAGCCTTGCGGACGAATCGGCCGATCCTGGCGGAAAATGGCGGCGACGCGAGTGTCGATATGCGGCATGTGTTCGCGCATCGAAGAGAGCGCATTGCCGACCAGCGGGCCGCCGTAATAGGCTTTAACCGCGGCGATGCTGACCTTGCCTTCGGCGAAGTTGACCACCTGCAGCGCGCCGGGGTATTCAATCAGCTTGTAGATATAGTCGATGACCAGCTGCTCCGGCGAAATCAGATGGTCGATCGGCACCGCTTCCGGCAGGAACAGTTTCTCCGACTCGCGGATATATTCCGGCGCGCGGATACGGGCGATACGGTTGGGGGTATTAAACAGAGAATAGGCGATCTGGCAGGCGATCATGTTGGTTTCGTCGGAGTTGGTGACGGCGACCAGCATGTCGGCGTCTTCTGCGCCGGCTTCGCGCAGCACCCGGGGGTGAGAACCATGTCCCTGAACCACTCGCAGATCGAATTTATCCTGCAGCTGACGCAACCGGCCGGAGTCGGTATCGACGACGGTGATATCGTTGTTTTCACCTACCAGGTTTTCCGCCAGCGTCCCGCCAACCTGCCCGGCCCCAAGAATAATTATTTTCATCGTGTTCTCTGCTTCACACTGAAAGACTTAGGGCGCGTGGGCACCCTGAAGAATTACATTTTAATCAGCTTAGCGTAAAAGAAGCCATCGCCGTCCTCGGGATGCGGGATATTCTGCCGTCCCGGCCGCTGCGCATCGCCGGTTTCAACCAGCTTGGCATCGGCATGGCGCTGCAAGAACGCGGCGATCTGGCTACTGTTTTCATCCGGCAGAATAGAGCAGGTTGCGTAAACCATCACGCCGCCTAATTTCAGATGCGGCCAGACGGCTTCCAGGATATCGGCCTGCAGGGCGGCGAGTTCGGCGATGTCGCGATCGCGGCGCAGCCATTTGATGTCGGGATGACGGCGGATCACGCCGGTGGCCGAACAAGGCGCGTCCAGCAGGATACGGTCGAACTGCTTGTCACCGCACCATTGCTGCGGTGTGCGGCCATCGCCCAGTTTAACCTCTGCGTGCAAACGCAGACGCTGCAGGTTTTCTTTCACCCGCGCCAGACGCTGTTCGTCGATATCGACGGCCATAACCTGTGCTTTCGGCGCCGCTTCCAGAATATGCGTGGTTTTGCCGCCGGGCGCGGCACACAAATCGAGGATCTGTTCACCGTCTTGTGGATCCAGCAGCTCAACACAGCCTTGGGCTGAGGCATCTTGCACGGTGACCCAGCCGTCGGCGAACCCTGGCAGATCGGTCACGGCGCAAGGTGCCAGCAACCGCACGGCGTCGGCATAGTCTGCATGAGGCTCCGCGGCGATGCCGGCGTCGGTCAGCAGCTGCAGGTAAGCCTCACGGGTGTGATGCAGGCGGTTGACGCGCAGCCACATCGGCGGCTTCTGGTTATTGGCGTCGACGATCTGTTGCCAGTCGGCGGGATAAGCCTGTTGGATGCGTTTCAGCAACCAGCTCGGGTGCAGGTAGCGGCTGTCATTGTTGGCGGCGCGTTGCAGAAGTTCTTCCTGCTGGCGCTGGAATTGCCGCAAGACGCCGTTAATCAAACCTTTCAACTGTGGGCGTTTCAGCGCCACCGCACCTTCCACGGTTTCTGCGAGTACGGCGTGCGCCGGGATACGGGTATACAGCAGCTGATACAAGCCGACCATCAGCAAATAGTGAAGTGTACGTTGCTTGCCGGTCAGCGGTTTGGCCATTAATTGCTGAATGCACCATTCGAGCTGCGGCAGTACGCGTAACGTGCCGAAGCACAGTTCCTGCAGCAACCCGCGGTCTTTATCGCTGATGGAGGTTTGCAGCGCCGGCAGAACAGTACTCAGTGACTGCCCTTGATCCAGCACCTGGCCGATGGCTTTGGCAGCGATGCTGCGGAGATTGTAATTATTTTTCATAGGCTGAAGCTGATAACGATCGGCATTAAGAAAATAACGGCCCGGCGATGAACGGCCGGGCAGTGGGGTGACTTACAGCCGGTTACCCGGGGTAAACCATTCACGACGTGAATTTAATAGGTCTTGCGCCGACATCGGTTTCTTGCCGGCGGGCTGCAATTGGATCAGATTGAGGATACCGTCGGCGGTCGCCACCTGAATGCCGTGCTTGTCGGCATGGACAACGGTGCCCGGCTCCGCGTTGGCGCTTTCCGCCATTACGCTGGCCTGCCACACTTTCACCGGTTGCTCATCGATGGTGAAGTAGCTTATCGGCCAAGGGTTGAAGGCGCGGATGCAACGCTCCAGCTGTGCGGCGGACAGTGTCCAATCCAGGCGAGCTTCTTCTTTGCTCAGCTTCTCGGCGTAGGTGACCTGCGACTCGTCCTGCACTTCGCGGGTGGCGCTGCCGTTGGCTATTTGGCGCAGCGTCGTCAGCATGCCCTGCGGGCCGAGCTGCGCCAGCTTGTCGTAGAGGCTGGCGCTGGTATCGCTGCTCTCAATCGGGCAGGCGATCTTGTGCATCATGTCACCGGTATCGAGACCGACATCCATCTGCATGATGGTCACGCCGGTTTCGCTGTCACCGGCCCAGAGCGAACGCTGGATCGGCGCCGCGCCGCGCCAGCGAGGCAGCAGCGAACCATGTACGTTGATGCAGCCAAGACGCGGCATATCCAGCACCGCTTGCGGCAGAATCAACCCGTAGGCAACCACCACCATCACGTCGGCGTTGAGATCCGCCACCAGGCGCTGGTTCTCTTCGGGGCGCAGCGATTTAGGCTGAAATACCGGCAATTGGTGTTGTTCGGCCAGCATTTTGACCGGGCTGGGCGTTAGCTTGTTGCCGCGGCCTGCCGGACGGTCGGGTTGAGTGAATACGCCGACAATCTGGTGCTCAGATGACAACAGCGCGTCAAGATGACGCGCTGCGAAGTCTGGTGTTCCGGCGAAAATAATCCGTAAAGAGTCAGACACGTTGATTTCCTGATCGGTTAGGCGCGGGCTTGAAGCTTGGCCATTTTTTCCAGTTTCTGACGAATGCGCTGACGCTTGAGCGGCGACAGGTAATCGACGAACAGTTTACCCATCAGGTGATCCATCTCGTGCTGGATGCAGATCGCCAGCAGATCGTCCGCTTCCAGTTCGAAAGGTTTGCCTTCGCGATCCAGCGCGCGGATCTTCACCTGCGCGGCGCGCGGCACCAGCGCACGCTGCTCGGGAATGGAAAGACAGCCTTCCTCGATGCCGGTTTCGCCGCTTTTTTCCAGCAGCTCCGGGTTGATCAGCACCAGGCGCTGATCGCGATTCTCGGAGACGTCGATCACGATAATGCGCTGATGGATATCCACCTGAGTCGCAGCCAGGCCAATGCCTTCCTCTGCGTACATGGTTTCAAACATATCATCCACGATGCGCTGGATATCTGCATTGACTTCTTTTACCGGCGCTGCGACTTTGCGCAGACGCTCGTCTGGGAAATGTAATACCTGCAAGACTGACATATATCTTTAGATCTGTATCCGAGTAATGAACGAGGTTTAACCTCTATTCTAGACATTTCCCGACCTGATTGACAGCATTGCGCACCAATTGCTCAGATTGGCAATACCACCGTTTTTGCTGAGGGAACAGACGATGCGGCCGGAAGAGATCGCTTTACGGATGCGGGGAGTCACGGGGCTACAGACCGTCGTGGCCAGTCGACTCGTGCGACAGTTATCGCAAATGAGTGGCGAGCCTCGCCGCGTGTTGCATGAGCTGGGATTGAACGAACGGCAGCAGGCACAGTTCAACCGAGTGGATCCTGTCTATCTGGCGGCCACCCTGCGTTGGCTGGAGGAGCCGGCGCACCGTATGCTGAACTATGGGGCGCCCGGCTATCCTGAAAACTTGGCTCAGATCGACGACGCGCCGCTGTTTCTGCTGATCGAGGGCGATCCTCGGGTGCTGTTGCAACCTCAGCTCGCTATGGTCGGCAGCCGGCAGTTCAGCCATTACGGCGAGCGTTGGGCGAACCATTTCGCCGAGGAGTTGGCGCGTTGCGGTTTCACTATCACCAGCGGTTTGGCGATCGGCATCGACGGCATTTGCCATCGTGCGGCGCTGGCGGCCGATGGCTGCACGATTGCGGTGTTGGGCAGCGGGCTGGGCAATATCTATCCGCGCCGGCACCGCCGGCTCGCGGAGCAGATAGTCGAGCAGGGCGGCGCCGTGATTTCAGATCATTTAGTCACCGATTTGCCGCGGGCCGACCATTTCCCACGCCGTAATCGCATTATCAGCGGGCTCAGCCTGGGGGTTCTGGTCATAGAAGCTTCGCTGCGCAGCGGTACCCTGGTGACGGCTCGCTACGCGTTGGAGCAGGGGCGTGAGGTGTTCGCCTTGCCTGGGCCATTAGGAAACCCGATGAGTGAGGGGACGCATTGGTTAATCCAGCAGGGCGCGCATCTGGTCACCGGGCCGAAAGATATCGCCGAATTGCTGGGAAGCGGCCTTCAATGGTTGTCACTGAACGAAAATACAACTAGTTGTGCGTCGCAGGCTGAAGTTGAATTGCCATTTGGCGATGTGTTGGCTAACGTAGGAGATGAGGTGACACCTGTTGACGTCGTCGCTGAACGTGCCGGCCAACCTGTGCCAGTGGTGGCAATCAAGTTACTCGAGCTGGAGTTAGCAGGGTGGATCGCAGCTGTACCCGGCGGCTATGTCCGAATAAGGAGGGCAAGCCATGTTCGACGTACTCATGTACTTGTTTGAAACTTATATCCACAATGAACCAGAGATGCGCGTCGATCAGGATCAACTGACCGATGATCTCGCTCAGGCGGGGTTTCATCGGGATGATATCTACAACGCGTTGAATTGGCTTGAGAAGTTGGCTGACCTGCAAGAGGGTCAAAATGCCCCTTACTTTATGGATGCCGATCCGCTGGCAATGCGGATCTACACCGAAGAAGAAGGTGCACGTCTGGACGCCGGCTGCCGTGGTTTTCTCCTGTTCCTGGAACAGATTCAGGTATTGAACCTCGAAACCCGTGAAATGGTTATCGACCGCGTTATGGCTTTGGATAATGCGGAATTCGATCTCGAAGATCTGAAATGGGTCGTGTTGATGGTGCTGTTTAATATCCCCGGATATGAAAGCGCCTATCAGCAAATGGAAGAACTGTTGTTTGAAGTGAACGAAGGTTATCTGCATTGAGCCGATAACGCGCATAGAAGACGTTATGACAAAAAACGCGATTTTTGCCGCCAGGCAAAATGAACCCTGTCCGGAATGCGGGGCCGAACTGGTGATCCGTAGCGGTCGCCACGGCCCCTTCCTCGGCTGTTCCCAGTACCCTGAATGCCAATATATTCGGCCGCTGAAAGCGCAGGCCGATGGACATATCGTTAAGGTCTTGGATGGGCAACAGTGCCCGCAATGTCAGGCGACGTTGGTGCTGCGCCAGGGGCGCTATGGCATGTTTATCGGCTGCAGCGATTATCCGCAGTGCGATCACACTGAAGTGATCGATAAGCCTGACGAAACCGCCATTACCTGTCCGCAGTGCGGCCAAGGCAAACTGCTGCAGCGCAAGTCGCGTTACGGCAAAGTTTTTCATTCCTGCGATCGTTACCCGGAATGCCAGTTTGCCCTCAATGTTAAACCTGTCGCCGGTGAGTGCGCCTATTGCCTTTATCCGCTGCTGATGGAAAAGCGCACGGCAAAAGGCCCCGTCCTGTGCTGTGCCAGCAAGCTGTGCGGAAAACCCGTCGCGACTACAGAATAATCACATCATGAACTCAGAATTAAGCCCGAACCTTTTATCTATCATCGATGCTTTGCATCAACAGCAGGTGATTGCGTATCCCACCGAAGCCGTATTCGGCCTGGGTTGCGATCCCGACAGCGAGCAGGCGGTCAATGCATTGCTGGCGCTGAAACAGCGGCCGTGGGAAAAGGGGCTGATTTTGATCGCCGCCGACTATGCACAGCTTAAACCTTATATCGACGACAGTGCGCTCAGCGAACAGCAGCGCACGACGATGTTTGCCAGCTGGCCAGGGCCGGTAACTTGGGTTTTGCCCGCACGGCCGGAGACGCCGCGTTTGCTGACCGGACGCTTCAGCTCGCTGGCGGTGCGCGTCAGCGATCATCCGTTGGTGCAGCAGCTGTGCCGGCAGTATGGCAAGCCGCTGGTGTCGACTAGCGCCAATCTCAGTGGGCTGGAGCCATGCCGCAGTGCGGATGAGGTCACGCGGCAGTTCGGCGAAGCTTTCCCGGTATTGCGCGGCAAGGTGGGTGGCCGTCTTAATCCTTCCGAAATCAGAGACGTTCTGACCGGCGAACAGATCCGTCAGGGCTAGAGGTAATGGGCATGGAGAAGTTTGCGGTATTTGGCAACCCTATCGGCCACAGCAAGTCGCCGCGAATTCATGCGCTGTTTGCTGCCCAGACCGGCATTGAGCATCCTTATGGGACGGTGTTGGCGCCGTTAGACGGTTTTGAAACCAGCCTGCAGGCGTTTATCCGCGCCGGAGGGCTGGGGGCGAACGTCACGGTGCCTTTCAAGGAGCGTGCTTATTCGGCCGCTTCTGAGCTGAGCGAGCGCGCAGCGATGGCCGGTGCGGTCAACACCCTGAAGGTATTGCCGAATGGCGAGCTGTTGGGGGATAACACCGACGGCATCGGGTTGCTGACCGATCTACAGCGTCAGCAATTGATCCGGCCGCAGGATCGCATCCTGCTGGTGGGCGCCGGCGGCGCAGCGCGCGGCGTGATCCTGCCGTTGCTGTCTTTCGGCTGTCGGCTAACGATCACCAACCGCACCTTCAGCCGAGCCCAGGCGTTGGCAGACGCTTTTCGGCATCTGGGGGAGATCTCGGCGGCGCCGATGGATCAATTGGATCAGCAAGCGTTCGAACTGGTGATCAATGCGACGGCGTCCGGCATCAGCGGAGAGATCCCGGCGTTGCCGGCGGGCGTAGTTAATGCGCACACTCGTTGCTATGACATGTTCTATCAGCAGGGCACTACGCCATTCCTGGCCTGGGCGCAGCAGCAGGGGGCAACGGAATATGCCGATGGGTTGGGCATGCTGGTGGGGCAGGCGGCGCATGCTTTCCTGCTTTGGCATGGAGTGATGCCAGAGATTGAGCCGGTATTGCGCCAGTTGCGCAGCGAACTGGCGGCATAAATCCTGCCCCGTTCTCTTTATTTATAGAGAACGGGGTTCCCGTCAGATGTCTTCCGACAGGTATTCATCTTTCCAGCGTACATAGTTGTTCGAAGAATAAAGCAATCCTTCCAACTCGGCGGCGGTCAACGGCCTAACCTGGCGTGCCGGGCTGCCCATATAGAGATAGCCGCTGACCAGGCGTTTGCCCGGCGGCACTAAACTGCCGGCACCAATCATCACGTCGTCTTCTACTACTACACCGTCCAGCAGGATCGATCCCATACCGACCAGCACCCGGTTGCCGATGGCGCAGCCGTGCAGCATCGCTTTATGGCCTACGGTCACGTCTTCTCCAATCAACAGGGGATAACCGTCGGGGTTATGTTCGGAGCGGTGAGTCACATGCAGTACGCTGCCGTCCTGTATATTGCTGCGTGCGCCGATCTTTACCGCATTGACGTCGCCCCGAATGGCGACCAGCGGCCAGATGCTGACGTCATCCGCCAGATCGACGTCGCCGATGACGACGCTGGAAGGATCGACCAAGACGCGCTGACCGAGTTTGGGGGTGTATTGAAGATAAGAACGTACTGCATCGGACATGGTGCTTGCCTCACGTCGGGATCATATTTACCGGCAATACTAGACTCTGACGATGGAATTACAACCAATCGCAGCGCCGGATCCTGCGGAAAATGGCCCTGATCGCACAAGATCCACTCGGAAGGGCTGAAAAGTGTGCAAACAGAAAGAAAAGATCAAAAAAGGGGTTGTGCAAAAAACTCGGATCCCTATAATGCGCCTCCATCGACACGGAACATGTGAACAACTTCACAGAGTATCCGGGGGTCGCAGAGAAAAAATCCTGAAAATTAGGGTTGACTCTGAAAGAGGAAAGCGTAATATACGCCACCTCGAGTTAGCAAGCGAAAGCGCCTAACTCACTGCTCTTTAACAATTTATCAGACAATCTGTGTGGGCAC
>NZ_JBJNOF010000024.1:0-30587 GCF_052166775.1 Serratia sp. CY74737 | reverse complement strand
TGATAAATTGTTAAAGAGCAGTGAGTTAGGCGCTTTCGCTTGCTAACTCGAGGTGGCGTATATTACGCTTTCCTCTTTCAGAGTCAACCCTAATTTTCAGGTTTTTTCTCTGCGACCCCCGGATACTCTGTGAAGTTGTTCACATGTTCCGTGTCGATGGAGGCGCATTATAGGGAGTTCCTCGCAAGCCGCAACAGGTATTTTCAGCAAAAACGATCGTTAGCTGCATTCCACAGCAAAACCCCGCTTTATACCCACTTGCACACAGTGTTATCCACAGATGCGATTTGTACGGAAAATTTACGAGCGCCACGCAAACGTTTTCGCTACAATTCCCCGCGACGAAACGATCCCCCTTTTTACGGGGGCGTTACCTGAATTTGTGCCTGTCCCTCCCTTTATAAGGCAGAAAACCGCGCTTTATAGAGAGAACGAGGTGGACATTCACGTAACGCTCTTTAATTGCGACTCAAAGCCAAGGGATAAAACCATGCAACAACCTCGTCCAATCCGCCGGGCTCTGCTCAGCGTGTCTGACAAAGCCGGTATCGTTGAATTCGCCGAAGCGCTTTCCCAGCGCGGCGTTGAACTGCTCTCCACCGGCGGCACCGCCCGCCTGCTGGCAGACGCCGGTCTACCCGTTACCGAAGTTTCCGACTATACCGGCTTCCCGGAGATGATGGACGGACGAGTAAAGACCCTGCACCCGAAAGTTCACGGCGGTATCCTCGGCCGCCGCGGCCAGGACGACGCGGTCATGAATCAGCATGACATCCAGCCTATCGACATGGTGGTCGTCAATCTGTACCCGTTCGCCCAAACCGTGGCGCGCCCAGATTGCTCGCTGGAAGACGCGGTCGAAAATATCGATATCGGCGGCCCGACCATGGTGCGCTCTGCCGCCAAGAACCATAAAGACGTCGCCATCGTGGTGAAGAGCAGCGACTACGCCGCCATCATTACCGAGATGGACAACAACGACGGCTCGCTGCGCTATGCCACCCGCTTCGATCTCGCCATCAAGGCCTTCGAACACACCGCCGCCTACGACAGCATGATCGCCAACTACTTCGGCGCGCTGGTGCCGGCGTACCACGGCGAGACCGAACAGCCGTCCGGCCGCTTCCCTCGTACTCTGAACCTCAACTACATCAAGAAGCAGGATATGCGTTACGGTGAGAACAGCCACCAGCAGGCCGCCTTCTATATAGAAGAAGAGGTAAAGGAAGCGTCCGTCGCGACCGCCGAGCAGCTGCAGGGCAAAGCGCTGTCCTATAACAACATCGCCGATACCGACGCCGCGCTGGAATGCGTGAAAGAGTTCGCCGAACCGGCCTGCGTGATCGTCAAGCACGCCAACCCTTGCGGCGTGGCGATCGGCGACGACATCCTCGCCGCCTATGAGCGCGCTTACCAAACCGACCCGACTTCCGCCTTCGGCGGCATCATCGCCTTTAACCGCGAGCTGGACGCCGCCACCGCGCAGGCGATCATCAGCCGCCAGTTCGTGGAAGTGATCATCGCGCCAAACGTCACTCAGGAAGCGCGCTCCCTTCTGGCCGCCAAACAGAACGTGCGCGTGCTGGCCTGCGGCCAGTGGCAGCAACGCGTGGCGGGGCTGGACTTCAAGCGCGTCAACGGCGGGCTGCTGGTACAGGATCGCGATCTCGGCATGGTGACCGCCGCCGATCTGCGCGTGGTATCCGAGCGCCAACCGACCGAACAGGAACTGCGTGACGCGCTGTTCTGCTGGAAAGTGGCCAAGTTCGTGAAATCCAACGCCATCGTTTATGCACGTGACAACATGACCATCGGCATAGGCGCCGGCCAGATGAGCCGCGTTTATTCCGCCAAGATCGCCGGCATCAAAGCGAGCGACGAAGGGCTGGAAGTGAAAGGATCCGCCATGGCCTCCGACGCCTTCTTCCCGTTCCGTGACGGCATCGATGCCGCAGCGGCAGTCGGCATCACCTGCGTGATCCAGCCTGGCGGCTCGATCCGCGACGACGAAGTGATCGCCGCCGCCAACGAACACGGCATCGCGATGATCTTCACCGACATGCGTCATTTCCGCCATTAATTCCTTTTGCCGCGTGCGCTTCGGCGCACGCCATTCGTGGAGCCCCTGATGAACATTTTGATTATCGGCAACGGCGGGCGCGAGCACGCGCTGGCCTGGAAAGCCGCCCAGTCTCCGCTGGCGGATAAAGTCTACGTTGCGCCGGGCAATGCCGGCACCGCGCTGGAAGCCAATCTGGAGAACGTGGCGATTGCCGCCACCGATATCCCCGCCCTGGTCGCTTTCGCCCAGAGCCATGACATCGGTCTGACCATCGTCGGGCCGGAAGCCCCGCTGGTGATTGGCGTGGTCGACGCCTTCCAGGCCGCCGGTCTGAAAATCTTCGGCCCGACGCAGGCCGCCGCGCAGCTCGAAGGCTCCAAAGCTTTCACTAAGGATTTCCTGGCGCGTCACCGCATCCCAACCGCCGAATATGAAAACTTCACCGACGTGGAGCCGGCGCTGGCCTACGTGCGCAGCAAAGGCGCGCCGATCGTCATCAAGGCCGATGGCCTGGCGGCCGGTAAAGGCGTGATCGTCGCGATGACGCTGCAGGAAGCGGAAGAGGCGGTGCGCGACATGTTGGCCGGCAACGCCTTCGGCGACGCCGGTCATCGCATCGTGGTGGAAGAGTTCCTTGACGGTGAAGAGGCCAGCTTCATCGTGATGGTCGACGGCGAGAACGTGGTGCCGATGGCCACCAGCCAGGACCACAAGCGCGTCGGCGACGGCGACACCGGCCCGAACACCGGCGGCATGGGCGCCTATTCTCCCGCACCGGTAGTGACCGACGAAATCCACCAGCGCGCCATGGACCAGGTGATCTGGCCGACGGTGCGCGGCATGGCGGCGGAAGGCAACACCTACGTCGGCTTCCTTTACGCCGGCCTGATGATCGCCGCCGACGGCCAGCCGAAGGTGATCGAATTCAACTGTCGTTTCGGCGATCCGGAAACCCAGCCGATCATGCTGCGCCTGCGTTCCGATCTGGTGGAACTGTGCCTGGCGGGAGCCGAAGGCCGCCTGAACGAGAAAACCTCCGACTGGGACGAGCGCCCTGCGCTCGGCGTGGTGCTGGCGGCCGGCGGTTATCCGGGTGACTATCGCAACGGCGAGGTGATCCAGGGGCTGCCGCAACAGGAAAGCGCCGACGGTAAGGTCTTCCATGCCGGCACGCGCCTGCAGGGCGATGACGTCGTCACCAGCGGCGGTCGCGTTCTGTGCGTGACGGCGCTGGGCGACACCGTGGCGCAGGCGCAACAACGCGCCTACCAGCTGGCCGAAGGCATTGAGTGGCCGGGCAGCTTCTGCCGCAAAGATATCGGTTATCGCGCGATTGCGCGCGGCAAGTGATTTGACCTGATAAGGTCATGACAAGAGGCTCCGCAGCGCGGGGCCTTTTTTATAGCTGGTCTTCTTTCGGTTCCCAGCTGCAGAAGTCGTCGTTCGCCACCAGCAGCAGCTCGCTGCCTTCCGGCGCTTCCAACCAGGCGACGCTCACCGGCCGGCTGCTGCTGCGGGCGCGTTTTTCGATCCAGGCGATGGCGGAGGCATCCAACCCGGGTTTTAAGCGCTGCCCGTCGCAGGTTTGCACTTCGCCCTGCAACCAACGCCCCTGCAGCAATTTGACCTTGCCGGCGCGCAGCGCATTGCTGACTTCGAGCATACGTCGCGCCTGATATTGATACAGGGCGATTTCATCGCGGGTCAGCGGTTCGCGACGTGTCGCCAGCTGGCGCTGCATAAAGCTCACCGTGCCGTCGTCGGCAAAGCGCAGTTGAATGGAATCTCGATCGCCGTCGGCGTCGTTGCGTTTGATTTGGCGCAGCACGTCGCCCTGATAGGTGTACAGCGTGGTGATGGTACCCGGTCCGCGGTAGGGACTGTAGACGCTGACCAGTACCTGCGGGCGATGTTGCTCATCGTCTTTACGCCACAGGCGTATCACGCCTTGATCGGCCACAAAGCCGCTGGCGGTAAAGCTGGGAATATCGGAATGGAAACTGCAGGCGCTCAGACCGAGGGCGATGCCGGCGGCCATGAGCACCCGACGAGTAAACAAAAGGGGCGCCATCGCCCCTCTGTTTAATCTTTTCACCGAGGCGCGGTCTTATTTAACAGCGTCTTTCAGTGCTTTGCCAGAAACGAACGCAGGCACGTTGGCTGCTGCGATTTTGATTTCTTTGCCAGTCTGTGGGTTGCGGCCAGTGCGCTCGCTACGATGGTTTACTTTGAAAGTACCGAAGCCAACCAATTGTACTGCATCACCTTCTTTCAGAGACTCAGTAATAGCAGCCAGGGTGGATTCCAGAGCCAGTTTAGCTTGTGCTTTGGAAAGGTCAGCCTTGTCCGCGATTACATCAATCAGTTGAGTCTTGTTCATAAGTTATCCTTACAGTGTGTTTATCGTTTGCAAAGCATCGAGTGCGACGGATATGCCGATTGACAGCACTCTCCTGCATACACGCACCGATAGCCACTTTTTTTACGCCCCCCAAATGTAGACCAGACAGGGTGCGGATGTGAAGCCTTAAGGCATGACAAATCAGGCGTTAAATCACGTTTTGTTGCCTTATTGCGCTAAATTTATCCCGATGTTGCTGACACCGGCCTCTCGCAGGTCGGATCGCAGCCCCTTGATCAGGTCTATATCGCGCTCTTCACAGGCGTCCAACAGGCGGAAAATTTCCCATTGAATGTCCCATTCTTCCTCTACCGCAGGCAAACTTCCCAACTCTTCGTCGGTCATTTCCCTACCGGCTTGAGTCATTTCCAACATCGCCACGGTGCGAATCGATGTTTCGCTGATGGCGATGGCGTGCTCCAGCGTCTCCCCGCCGAGCCGCGAATGGATCAGTTCCCCTAATGCGATACAGGCATCAATTGCCGGGTAAACGCCGTAAAGATCGTAATCTTCCGCCGACGGAATCGCCTCTTCCAACTTCTCGAGCTGGCTGTCGAAGTTGACCTTGGCGTCCTTCACCACCAGCGTTTCCCACACCAAATCCAGAATGCGGCGATAAACCGCCGGATCGCCGAACTCGGTCTGTTTGCAGAACATCTGGTAATTCGGGTACATACGCTCGCACAAACTGGCCATAAAGGTCAAATGTTGCCAAGCCTCGTGCCGTTCCAGACGTAAATGAATCGGGTTACGTAGCATGCTTTACTCTCTTACGCGTTATCTGCGGCGCAGTGTACCCGAAATCGCTCATGGCGACACCTCCGGATGCTGCTGCAACCAACGCTGAAACGCCGGACGGCGCGAAGCGATGGCGTCGGCCCAGCGGGTCGGCTCCGGCAAACGGTAGCCCGCCATACAGCGCTGCACCCACGCCAGCGCGCTGTCGGCGCCCACGCGGTGACCGGTAGAGATGAACAGCGGGTTGCAGCGCGCCTTGCTGCGCCATACCCAGCCCAGCTGTTCCCCCTTATCTTCCAACGGCGCCAGCGCGCCGACGGCGGCCTCCAGCGGCGCGAATTTGCCGCACAGGCGCTTCTTGGCCACGCCGATGGTCGGTACATCGACCAGCAGGCCGAAATGGCTGGCGACGCCGAGGCGCCGCGGATGTGAAACGCCGTGGCCATCGACGAAGATCAGCCCCGGCTTTTGCCGCAGCTGTGCCCAGGCGGTCAACAGCGCCGGGTATTCGCGAAACGACAGGAAGCCCGGGATATAAGGCATGACGGTGGCGATGCGCGCCACCTGATATTCCACCAGCTCCAGCGACGGATAGCGCAGTATGGCGATGGCGGCACGCGTCACCGCCCCCTCCTGCTCGAAGCCCACGTCAGCGCCGGCGATGAAGGCCGGCGGTTCGGCCGGCAGATCGTCGTAGCGAATGACTTCAGCAGCGCGCCGCAGCTGTTCGGCGCGCAGGGCCTGCATATCGGTCACATCGAATCCTTAACGGTGGTATTTCGCCGACTGCGCGTGCACCGCCTCGACGAAGGCGCCGGCGTGCTCAGGCGGCACATCCTGATGGATGCCGTGGCCCAGGTTGAACACATGACCGTTGCCGTGGCCAAAACCGGCCAGAATGGTCTCCACCTCTTCCGCGATGCGCGCCGGAGAAGCATAGAGCATCGACGGATCCATATTGCCCTGCAGCGCCACTTTGTCGCCCACGCGCCGACGCGCGTCGGCGATATCGGTGGTCCAATCCAGCCCCAGCGCATCGCAGCCGGTGGCGGCCATCGCCTCCAGCCACTGCCCGCCGCCTTTGGTGAACAGCGTCACCGGCACGCGGCGACCGTCGTTTTCACGCAGTAGCCCGTCGACGATCTTGTGCATGTAGTGCAAAGAGAACTCGCGATAATCGCGCCCGGTCAGTACGCCGCCCCAGGTGTCGAACACCATCACCGACTGCGCACCGGCTTTAATCTGGGCATTGAGGTACAGGATCACGCTGTCCGCCAGCTTGTCCAGCAACAGGTGCAGCGTGGCCGGTTCGGCATACATCATCTTCTTCAGCTTGGTGAAGGCTTTGCTGCTGCCGCCTTCGACCATATAAGTCGCCAGCGTCCACGGGCTGCCGGAGAAGCCGATCAGCGGCACTTCGCCCTTCAGCTCGCGGCGAATGGTGCGCACCGCGTTCATCACATAGCCCAACTCCACTTCCGGATCGAACACCGGCAGCTTGTCGACGTCGGCGCGGCAGGTAACGGGGGAGCTGAAACGCGGGCCTTCGCCGGCTTCAAAGTACAGGCCGAGCCCCATGGCGTCGGGAATGGTGAGAATGTCGGAGAACAGGATGGCGGCGTCCAGCGCATAGCGGCGCAGCGGCTGCAGCGTGACCTCGCAGGCCAGCTCCGCGTTCTTGCACAGCGACATGAAATCACCGGCCTGGGCGCGGGTCGCCTTGTACTCCGGTAAATAACGACCGGCCTGGCGCATCATCCATACGGGGGTCACATCCACCGGCTGGCGCAACAGCGCGCGCAGGTAGCGATCGTTCTTCAACTCAGTCATTTATGGGGCTCCCTTAATAATCTGCCGGCCATTGTACATTATTCTGCCCGGCACAGCGCCACGGTGTCCTCAATCAACCGGCGCGCCACGGTGCCGGGCGGCGGCAACAGCGGCAGTTGGTCGTAGCGATACCAGCCGGCGTTGAGCAGCTCCTTGGGATCGTGGCGAATGTCACCCTGATGGTAATCGGCCATAAAGGCCATCATTAGCGAGTGTGGGAACGGCCAGGGCTGTGAAGTGACGTAGCGCAGGTTCTTGATTTCAATATTGCTCTCTTCCATCACTTCGCGCGCCACCGCCTGCTCCAGCGTTTCGCCCACTTCGACGAAACCGGCCAGCACCGTGTGTATACCGCCGCGATGACGCACGTGCTGTGCCAGCAGGATCTGATCGTCGCGCCGAATGGCGACGATCACGCAGGGCGCAATCTGCGGGTAGTACCGTTCTTTGCAGTGGCCGCAGAGGCAGGCGCTTTCGGTGCGGCTGAGATGCATCTCATGGCCGCAGTAGCCGCAATAGCGATGGGAGCGGTAGAAATCCGCCAGCTGCACGCCGCGCCCGGCAAGCTGGAACAGACCGCGATCCTGATCCAACAACTGACGCACCGATCCCATCTCCCGCGGCATCGCCTGGCGCACCAGCCAGACCGGCACGCCCTCCCACTCACCGATGATGCGCGCCATGTGGCCCTGCAGTCCGAGGGCGGCGGCCGTCCCTGACGGCAATTCACCGTTCGGTAACCAAAGTTTGCTTTCATGGCTGACGATCCACCAGCCGTTTTCATTGCCCGTTAATGCAAGTTCCATATCGTTGTTGCACAACCTCAGCTTCACTGGCACTCTACAAATCGGCTTTGTTACATTTTAATAACTTACCGGTTACTTTTGTTACTTACACGGAGTCAAACATGCTCAACCGTTTGGAAAGGCTGACTCAGCGCGTTGGCGGTAGTAATGAATTAGTTGATCAATGGCTTCAGGCCCGCAAGCAGTTGCTGGTCGCCTACTGCACGCTGGTAGGCCTCAAACCGAATAAAGAAAAGCATACGCCGCTGAATGAAAAAGCGCTGGAGAACTTTTGCCATAACCTGGTGGATTACCTCTCCGCAGGGCATTTTCATATCTATGACAGAATTATCAAGCAAGTGGAAGGCGCAGCCAGTCCGAAAATGTCGCTGGCGGTGAACATCTACCCCAAGCTATGGGCCAATACCGAACAGATCATGGCGTTCCACGATCGCTATACCGAAGTGGATATCGATCAGGAGGTCTGTCTGGAATTCCATCAGGCCTTGTCGGATATCGGCGAAACGCTGGCGGCGCGCTTTGCGCTGGAAGATAAGCTGATCCTGTTGGAAGCGGAGGCCGCGCAGCAACCGCTACCGGACCAGGCGCTGGATCCGGCGCGTTAAAATTTTATAGTTTTTTTTCTTATCCCTCCTATACTGGGGGGCATCTTGTCGGAGTGCCTAGCGCCTGATTTGTTCATCGAATCAGCCAGGCTGAGACCGTTAATTCGGGATCCGCGGAACCTGATCGGGTTAATACCCGCGAAGGGAACAAGAGTAATCTATCGCCACAGGCACGGCCTTCCCCTTGCGGGCGCCCAGCCCTATCGGCCACCATCATTACTCCCTCCGAGCTCCAGACAAGCAACTTTCCCAACCCAACACACTGGTAGGAACTTGCTATGTCTAACGTTAATCCACCGCGCGCCCGTAAAGCGCAACGCGAAGCCGCCCAGCAGTTTATCGACACGCTGCAAGGCATGGCTTTCCCAAACTCTCGCCGCATCTACCTGCAGGGCTCGCGCCGCGATATCCAGGTGCCGATGCGCGAAATTCAGCTCAGCCCGACCCTGGTCGGCGGCAGCAAAGATAGCCCGCAGTATGAACAGAACGAGGCGATCCCGGTATATGACACCGCGGGCCCGTACGGCGATCCGCAGGCCGAGCTCGATGTGCACGCCGGCCTGGCCAAGCTGCGCGCCGGCTGGATCGACGCGCGCGGCGATACTGCGACCCTGAGCGGCGCCAGTTCAGGCTTCACCCAACAGCGTCTGGCGGACGAGGGGCTGGATCACCTGCGCTTCGAACATCTGCCGCTGCCGCGCAAGGCGTTGCCGGGCAAGTGCGTGACCCAACTGCACTATGCCCGCGCCGGCATCGTCACCCCGGAGATGGAGTTCATCGCCATCCGTGAAAACATGGGGCGCGAACGCATTCGCAGCGAGGTGCTGCGCCACCAGCATCCGGGCCAGGGCTGGGGCGCCAACCTGCCGGACAACATCACGCCGGAGTTCGTACGCCAGGAAGTGGCCGCCGGCCGCGCCATCATTCCCGCCAACATCAATCACCCGGAGGCGGAGCCGATGATCATCGGCCGCAATTTCCTGGTGAAGGTGAACGCCAATATCGGCAACTCGGCGGTCACGTCGTCGATCGAAGAAGAGGTGGAGAAGCTGGTGTGGGCCACCCGCTGGGGCGCAGACACCGTGATGGATCTCTCCACCGGCCGCTACATTCACGAAACTCGCGAGTGGATCCTGCGCAACAGCCCGGTGCCCATCGGCACCGTGCCGATCTACCAGGCGCTGGAGAAGGTCAACGGCGTGGCGGAAAACCTCACCTGGGAGATGTTCCGCGATACGCTGCTGGAACAGGCTGAACAAGGGGTCGATTACTTCACCATCCACGCCGGCGTGCTGCTGCGCTACGTGCCGATGACCGCCAAACGCCTGACCGGCATCGTGTCGCGCGGCGGCTCGATCATGGCCAAATGGTGTCTGTCGCACCATCAGGAAAACTTCCTCTATCAGCACTTCCGTGAAATCTGCGAGATCTGCGCCGCCTACGACGTTTCGCTGTCGCTCGGCGACGGCCTGCGCCCCGGCTCGATTCAGGACGCCAACGACGAGGCCCAGTTCGCCGAGCTGCATACGCTGGGCGAGCTGACCAAAATCGCCTGGGAATACGACGTACAGGTGATGATTGAAGGCCCGGGCCACGTGCCGATGCAGATGATCCGCCGCAACATGACCGAAGAGCTGGAACATTGCCACGAAGCGCCGTTCTACACCCTTGGCCCGCTGACCACCGATATCGCCCCGGGCTATGACCATTTCACCTCCGGCATCGGCGCGGCGATGATTGGCTGGTTCGGCTGCGCCATGCTGTGTTACGTCACGCCGAAAGAGCACCTCGGCCTGCCGAATAAAGAGGACGTCAAACAGGGCCTGATCACCTACAAGATCGCCGCCCACGCCGCCGATCTGGCCAAAGGCCATCCGGGCGCGCAAATTCGCGATAACGCCATGTCCAAGGCGCGTTTCGAATTCCGCTGGGAAGATCAGTTCAATCTGGCGCTCGATCCGGCCACCGCGCGCGCCTATCACGACGAAACCCTGCCGCAGGAGTCCGGCAAGATCGCTCACTTCTGCTCGATGTGCGGACCGAAATTCTGCTCGATGAAGATTTCACAAGAGGTGCGCGACTACGCCGCCGCCCAAGAGGCCGTCAAACCGATCGAGGTGCAGCTGACCGGCATGGAGAAAATGTCCGCCGAGTTCCGCGCCCGCGGCAGCGAGCTGTATCACAGCGCCGGCAATCTGCAGGAGGAGACGAGCAATGACTGATATCACGACGCCCTTTCCGGCGACGCCCCACAAACTGGGGCTTTACCCGGTCGTCGACAGCGTGGCGTGGATCGCTCGCCTGCTGGAGGCCGGCGTTACCACGATCCAGCTGCGCATCAAGGATCTGCCGGACGAGCAGGTCGAAGAGGATATCGCCGCCGCCATCGCGCTGGGTCGGCGTTATCAGGCGCGGCTGTTCATCAACGATTACTGGCGGCTGGCGATCAAGCACGGCGCCTACGGCGTGCATCTGGGCCAGGAAGATCTCGATACCACCGATCTGGCGGCCATTCACCGCGCCGGGCTGCGGCTCGGCGTTTCCACCCATGACGATGCCGAGCTGGCGCGCGCGCTGGCGGTGAAACCCTCCTACATCGCGCTGGGGCACATCTTCCCCACCCAGACCAAAGACATGCCTTCGGCGCCGCAGGGGCTGGCGGAGTTAAAACGCCACATCGCCGGTTTGGCGGATTACCCGACGGTGGCGATCGGCGGGATCAGTATCGATCGCGTACCGGCGGTGCTGGCGTGCGGCGTCGGCAGCGTGGCGGTGGTCAGCGCCATCACCCAGGCGCCGGACTGGCGCGCGGCGACGGCCGAACTGCTGCGGCTGATCGAAGGTAAGGAGCCGAACGATGCTTAACGATCGGGAGTTCCTGCGCTACAGCCGCCAGCTGCTGCTGGAGGATGTCGGCCCGGAAGGTCAGGAAAAACTCAAGCGCGCCACGGTACTGATCGTCGGCCTGGGGGGGCTGGGGTCCCCGGCTTCGCTGTATCTGGCCGCCGCCGGGGTCGGCACGCTGCTGCTGGCCGACGACGACACGCTGCACGTCACCAACCTGCAGCGGCAAATCCTGTACCGCAGCGCCGATACCGCCACCGGCAAAGCGGCGCTGGCGCAACGCCATCTGCAGGCGTTGAACCCGTTGGTGGAGTCCATCCCGCTGGCGCAGCGGCTGCAAGGGCAAGCGCTGCGCGACGCGGTCGCCCGCGCCGATCTGGTGCTGGACTGCTGCGACAACATGGCGACCCGCCATGAGGTCAACGCCGCCTGCATCGCCGCCGCCAAGCCGCTGATCAGCGGCAGCGCAGTGGGTTTCAGCGGCCAGCTGCTGGTGCTCGAGCCGCCCTATGCGCACGGCTGCTACGCCTGCCTGTACCCGGAGCAGGAAGAACCGCAGCGCAACTGCCGCACCGCCGGGGTGCTCGGCCCGGTGGTGGGCGTGATCGGTACTCTGCAAGCGCTGGAGGCCATCAAGATGCTGGCCGGCCTTCCTTCCTCCCTCAGCGGCAAGCTGCGGCTGTTCGACGGCAAGCAGCAGAGCTGGAGCACGCTGCAGCTGAGCCGGGCCCGCGCCTGCCCGGTCTGCGGAGGCGCCGCATGAAGATCCGTCTGAACGACCAACCGCTGGAGCTGGCACAGCCGCTCAGCGTCGCCGCCCTGCTGACCCAGCTGGAACGCCACCAGCCGGGCACCGCGCTGGCGATCAACCAAACCATCATCCCACGCGCCGACTGGGCCGACCATCAGGTGCAGGACGGTGACGACATTTTGCTGTTTCAAGCGATCGCCGGAGGCTGACATGCTGAAAATCGCCGATACCACTTTTACCTCGCGCCTGTTCACCGGCACCGGCAAGTTCGCCACCCCGGCGCTGATGTTGGAGGCGCTGGCGGCCTCCGGCTCACAGCTGGTGACCATGGCCATGAAGCGCGTCGATCTGCGCGGCGGCAACGACGCCATTTTGGCGCCGCTGCAACAGTTGGGCGTCAGGCTGTTGCCCAATACCTCCGGCGCCAAAACGGCCGCTGAAGCGGTGTTCGCCGCCCGACTGGCGCGCGAAGCGCTCGGCACTCACTGGGTGAAGCTGGAGATCCATCCCGATGTGAAATACCTGCTGCCGGATCCGATAGAAACGCTGAAGGCGGCGGAAACGCTGGTGAAAGACGGTTTTGTGGTGCTGCCCTACTGCGGCGCCGATCCGGTGCTGTGCAAACGGCTGGAAGAAGTGGGATGCGCAGCGGTGATGCCGCTCGGCGCCCCTATCGGCTCCAACCGCGGTCTGCGCACCCGTGACTTCCTCGAAATCATCATCGAGCAAGCCAAGGTGCCGGTGGTGGTAGACGCCGGCATCGGCGCGCCAAGCCACGCGCTGGAAGCGATGGAGCTGGGCGCCGACGCGGTGCTGGTGAATACCGCCATCGCCGTGGCGCGCGATCCGGTGCAGATGGCGCGGGCATTTCGCCTGGCGCTGGAGGCCGGCGAGCTGGCACGCAGCGCCGGATTAGGCTCCAGCCAGCGCGGCGCGGTCGCGTCCAGCCCGCTGACCGCTTTCCTCAGCCAGCCAGAGGAGGCGCAGTGATGACCGACGATTTCAGTAGCCGCTGGCAACAGCTGGACTGGGACGACATTACGCTGCGCATCAACGGCAAAACGGCGCGCGACGTGGAACGCGCATTGAACGCCGACAAGCTGACGCGCGACGACTTTATGGCGCTGATCTCCCCCGCGGCCGCGCCGTATCTGGAACCGTTGGCGCAACGCGCGCAGTTGCTGACCCGTCAGCGGTTCGGCAACGTCGTCAGCTTCTATGTGCCGCTGTATCTCTCTAACCTGTGCGCCAACGACTGCACCTACTGTGGCTTTTCGATGAGCAACCGCATCAAGCGCAAAACGCTGGATGCGGCGGAGATTGCACGCGAGTGCGAAGCCATCAAGGCGCTGGGGTTCGAACATCTGTTGCTGGTCACCGGCGAACATCAGACCAAGGTTGGCATGGACTATTTCCGC
Organism: Serratia sp. CY74737; assembly: GCF_052166775.1. Lineage (NCBI taxonomy): Bacteria > Pseudomonadati > Pseudomonadota > Gammaproteobacteria > Enterobacterales > Yersiniaceae > Serratia > Serratia sp. CY74737. The sequence goes on along the minus strand of NZ_JBJNOF010000024.1, from coordinate 17,132 downwards.
CAGCACATTCCGGCGATCCGCCGCCACTTCAGCTCGCTGATGATGGAAGTGCAGCCGCTGGCGCAGGAGGAATACGCCGAACTGAAAACGCTGGGCCTGGACGGCGTGCTGGTGTACCAGGAAACCTACCATCCGGCCACCTATCTGCAGCACCACCTGCGCGGCCAGAAGCAGGATTTCCATTGGCGCCTGGCCACGCCGGATCGCCTGGGGCGCGCCGGGATCGACAAGATCGGCCTCGGCGCGTTAATCGGCCTGTCCCACAGCTGGCGAACCGACTGTTATCTGCTGGCGGAACACCTGTTCTACCTGCAGCAAACCTATTGGCAGAGCCGCTACTCGATCTCGTTCCCACGCCTGCGCCCCTGCGCCGGCGGCATTGAGCCCGCGTCTATCATGAGTGAGCCTCAGCTGGTGCAGCTGATCTGCGCCTTCCGGCTGTTCGCGCCGGACGTTGAGCTGTCGCTGTCTACCCGGGAGTCGCCGTACTTCCGCGATCATATGATCCCGGTGGCGATCAATAGCGTCAGCGCGGGATCCAAGACGCAACCCGGCGGCTATGCCGACGACGTACCGCCTGAGCTGGAACAGTTCGAGCCGCACGACGGCCGCACGCCGCAGCAGGTCGCCGAGGCCATCAGCAACGCCGGGCTGCAGCCGGTGTGGAAAGACTGGGACGATTATCTGGGACGCAGCGCGCAATAAGCGGCAACGTTTACCGCCGTGCGAAGAAAACGCTGGAGCGGCCGCGCAATGCCGAACGGTGGCGCTGGCGCCGGCAAACGCGCCGATTATAGTGACGTTGCCGACCGCCAAACCCGGTGTCGGCCGGGGCCGTTACCCTCTCGATGGCCCCGCCTTATCCAACCCCGGATCGCGCACAGACGCTCTTGCGCGACTCCGGTTCCTCACCAACGGCCATCCTGGAACCTGCGCCTGAGGGCACGCACGAACAGGCGGTTTTATCGGCTCAGGTGACGGGCATGATGAGGGAATAGCGGTGTTCAGCACTCACGCAGAGTGTTTTTCAATAGAGCCCGTTGCGGCAGAGAACGGCAGAACGAGGAAAAAGTCGATGCAGAGACGAAAAGTGACTCGAGGGGTAATCCCCGATACTGCCAATGGCCCTGGTGTTGGCCGTCGCGTTTTTTTGCCGCCTGCTCCCTGCTTACAGACAAGAGCAGGCGGTTTATTTTGTGAGACTGGCAACCCCCCCAGGACGCGAATCACACAGTATGTGCGCTAATTAACCATACAAACGATTAAATGTGAATGTCTTTTGAGTGTTTTTTTATTTGATATCGAGTGTATTCTGAGTTTGCCAAGGAAAATCAAACTGATATCACCGCAACCTCCGGGGCATCATCTATAATCCAGCACGGGTCCTCGCGCAGATTTGCCACGCTCGCGGTCAACATCAAAAAAGCCAAGGTTGTCATGAAGAAAACGCCAAATTACATCGATGCAATCAGCGCGTTGCTCACTCTTAAAGGGGTTGGCGACAGAAAACATGCCTCCACGATGGCCAACATACTGAACCTTCAGTACAACAGCGCCAAGCAGAAGCTGGATGGTAAAAGGGGCATCACCCTCGACGAAGTCAGAAAGGTGTTTCAGTACTTCAACGAGCCATTCGCCGGCCAAAGAACGCATAACGGCGTTTTTATCATGAACAGCATTCACAAACGCTGTAAGGTTGAAGTCGACGAACACCCGGTGACACAGCTGGACGACGACGAAACCTACGCCTACAAAAAAGATGACCTTTTCATCATCAATACCAGCCGGGATACGCAGGCCGACGTACCGCTGTACAGAGTCAACAAGATAGACTTTCTGCCGGCGCCGCGCATCGCGATCCTGGACAACGACAGCGATATCCTCGAGCTGTTGAAGAAAATCGCCTGCCGCTACGGCATTGAGACCGAGACCTTTCAAACGGCGGATGCCATGCTGGCCGCACTTGAGCAACAGTCCTTTGAGGCGTTTATTCTGGACTGGCTGTTGGACTTCGGCGAAACCTCAGAACGCGTCGTGAAGAAAATAAAGGACACTCTCGATCCGCACGCGCGCATCATCATTCTGACCGGCCAGCTGAATCACTATGAGAAGAATATCGGCGATATGATCCTGCACTATGACGTGCACCTGGTGGAAAAACCGACCAAACCGCTGATTATCTCCTCACTGCTGCTGTCGAATTTATTCTTTAATTAGTTTGACCGGAATGCGGATGAAAAACGATGAGCCAACGCCTTCGGTGGATTTGACTCTGATGGCGCCTTTCAGCGTCGTCACATAATTCTTGATAATGGTCAGCCCCAGCCCCAGTCCCTGCCGCGTTTCCCTTTCTACTCCCTGATTGAACGCCTTGTACAACCGTTCCAGATTATTAACGTTAAATCCGATGCCGTTGTCTTTGACCCATAAATACAGATTGCCATGGCACACCTTCACGTTGAGGATGATCGCGCCGTGGTGAGTAAATTTGTCCGCGTTGCTGAGCAGATTGGCCAATATTCGGTAGAGCTTGTATTTGTCGGAGCAAATCAAACCAACATAGGATGAACGACGCACCACGATGCGATTACCGCGCCCGGCGCTGATACTGGTCATGGCATCGTCCACCACCTCATCCAGCCGAAAGGTGGAAATATTGACGTTAACCTCCCCCATTTCAAACCGCGAATAATCCATCACCTCGCGCGTTTGTTCGGCGATCTTGTTGCCGTGGTAGGAGATCAGGCGGGCCTCCTTTTTGAGCTCTTCCTGCGCCAGCTCGTGCTCCATGATATCCGCGGCGATGACGATGGCCTGCGTCGAACCGGCAATTTCATGGTAGATGGATGAGATAAAGATGTTCTTGTTCTTGATGATCTCTTTTAACGAGAAGGCGTTTCTCACCACCAGGAACATCATCAGGAACACCAAAATCAGCGATAAGACGGCGAACATCTCGGCTTTTCTCGAATTATCCTGGATGATGCCTTTAACCTCGGTGAAGTTTTTAATTTGTATCCGATAAATAATCTCCTGGATATCGACCAACGTGCCCTCGATATCATCCATATAAGCGAGGATATCCGCCTTGCTTTTCCGCCCTGCCAGCAAACCGACGGAAAGATCGCCCAGCGTTCGGTACTGTTGCTTCAGCAGAGCGACGTTCTTGATAAATTCGTCGTCGTAATAGAAAGAGTCGCTGAAGGTGGAGCGGCTCTCCAGGATTTGGATCTTCGAGTAAAATATTTTCTTTTTGATCAGGAAAGCGTCGTAGTCGTCGTTTTCACTGAGCAGCAGCGCAGTTTTGGTTCTTTCAAACGCCAGAAACAGGATCTCGGCCACCGAGTAGTTATCCAGATTGGGTTCGATCTGCTTATAGCGCTCTTTTACGCCACCGAAGTTAATGGCAATCAGCAAAATTAATAAGGAGAAGATGGCAACCAACGCGATAAGAGTACCGATCAGTTTCTTGCTCATCTCATTTAATCTCCAGCCGTTTGACTTGCCAGACGGTTTTCGCGTTCACGTCCAGGTTATTCAGCTCGGGGTATTGATCGCGCGGATAGATAATAGCGAACGGCCCCAGCTCCCCCACGTCGATCGGCTTACCGCCGCGCAGATAGGCGACAATTACGCGATATTTAATCATCTCGTCAATCGGCATCGAATAGGAATAGTCGTCCCACGCGAAGGCACGCACCGACTTCCCTTGCAGATGGTACGCTTTCACCAGCTCCGAAAACTCAACGCCGGTGAACGCCTCTTCCGGGGTGAAATTGGTCGAGGTTTTAATCGTGTGCGACGGCATCGCCTCCAGCATCTGTCGGGTGACCTTGATCTTCTCGCCGTCCGCCGGCTTCAGGTAAAAAGAGTCAACGGCCGCGTACAGCGGTGCGCTGAACAGCGAAAGCAGCAGTAACGTCATCAATCCTTTGATTTTCATTATTCACCCTCTTTGCGTTTCACCAGCTCCGCCTGACCGAACTCATCCCGCCCGATCACATCCCAACCGTGATGTTGATAAAAACCTTCGGCTTTCGAGCCGGGATCGGTGGTTAAGTGAATGGCTTCGGCGCCGTGCTCAAACATCCAGGCAGTGACGCGCGCCAGCAAGGCAGAACCCATTCCCATTGATTGGTATTCCGGCTTCACGAACAGTCCGCCGATCAACGGTTCGGGGATGAACAACCCGAATCCAACGCCGGCATAGTCCTCGCCATACTTGCAGATCCAGCCACCGCCCTGGTTGATGTCTTCCAGCGCCTGCTTGCGCTGCAGATACTGGATCTGATGCGGATGCAGCAGGTTCTCTTCGACGGAAAAGCGGATCTCATACAGGTAAGGCAGGTGTTTCGCCGTCAGTTTTTCGAAGGTAATGAGGCTGTCCATGTTTCGTACTGTCCTTGGTTGTCAGGTAAAAAGCGCCGGTCAATTTCTGCTGTAACCATAGTAGCAAAGTTTGTCATAACCCGGCGCGAGGCGAAAAAAAACCGCCCCCGAGGGAGCGGTTTATCTGGCGATAGGCCCGACGTAGCGGGCCCACGGCGCGGATGACGATTACTCGTCGTCGCTGCCGCCCAGACCTGCGTTGAGCAGTTCGGCCAGGTTCGCGGTCGCTTCTTCCGCGCTGACTTGCGGAACAACCGGCGCTTCGCCCTGAGCACGACGACGCATGCGATCCTGATGATAAGCGTAACCGGTACCAGCTGGGATCAGACGGCCCACGATGACGTTCTCTTTCAGGCCACGCAGTTCGTCGCGCTTGCCGGCTACGGCAGCTTCGGTCAGAACGCGCGTCGTTTCCTGGAACGATGCGGCGGAGATGAAGGACTCGGTCGCCAAGGAAGCCTTGGTGATACCCAGCAGATCGCGCGAGAAGGTTGCCGGGATCTTACCTTCAGCTTCCAGCTGACGGTTGGCAATCTTGACGCGAGACACTTCAGCCTGCTCGCCTTCCAGGAACTCGGAGCCACCAGCGCTAACGATAGTGCCTTTACGCAGCATCTGACGAACGATAACTTCGATGTGCTTATCGTTAATCTTAACGCCTTGCAGACGGTAAACTTCCTGCACTTCGTTGGTGATGTAGCGGGTAACCGCATGCACGCCACGCAGACGCAGAATGTCGTGCGGAGACTCTGGGCCGTCGGAGACGACGTCGCCACGTTCCACCACTTCGCCTTCGAACACGTTGAGCTGACGCCATTTCGGAATCATCTCTTCGTAAGCGTCGCTGCCGTCCAGCGGAGAGATTACCAGGCGACGTTTGCCTTTGGTCTCTTTACCGAACGAGATAATCCCGCTGATTTCAGCCAGGATTGCCGGCTCTTTCGGACGACGTGCTTCGAACAGGTCGGCAACGCGCGGCAGACCACCGGTAATATCCTTGGTACCGCCGGATTCCTGAGGAATACGCGCCAGGGTATCACCCGCACCGATCTGAATGCCATCTTCCAGCTGAACGATCGCTTTGCCCGGCAGGAAGTATTGAGCAGGCATATCGGTGCCTGGGATCAATACGTCTTCGCCCTTAGCGTCAACGATTTTCAGTGCCGGACGCAGGTCTTTACCACTACCGGTACGCTCTGCGCTGTCCAGGACAACCAGAGAAGACAAACCGGTCAGTTCGTCGGTCTGACGAGTAATCGTCTGGCCGTCGACCATGTCGGCGAAGCGAATGAAGCCGCTGACTTCACTGATGACCGGCATGGTATGCGGATCCCAGTTAGCAACGGTTTCGCCGCCGTTAACTTCTTCACCGTCGCCTTTGCCCATCACGGCGCCGTAAGGCACCTTGTAGCTTTCTTTGGTACGGCCGAATTCGTCGATCAGTTTCAGTTCGGTGTTACGCGAGGTGATCACCAGCTTGCCTGCGGCGTTCATAACGAACTTCGCGTTGCTCAGCTTGATGCTACCCTTGTTTTTCACCTGAATGCTGGATTCAGCAGCCGCACGAGATGCCGCACCACCGATGTGGAACGTACGCATCGTCAGCTGTGTACCCGGCTCACCGATGGACTGTGCCGCGATAACGCCGATGGCTTCACCTTTGTTGATGATGTGGCCACGTGCCAGGTCGCGACCGTAGCAGTTTGCACACACACCGAAGTCGGTTTCACAGCTCACCACGGAACGGACTTTAACGCTGTCGACAGAGTTCTCTTCCAACAGGTCACACGCCTTCTCGTTCAGCAGCGTGTTGCGCGGCACCAGAATGTCCGCCGTACCCGGCTTGAGGACGTCTTCTGCCGTCACACGGCCCAGAACGCGTTCACGCAGCGGCTCTTTCACGTCGCCACCTTCGATAACCGGAGTCATCAGGATGCCGTCGTGGGTGCCACAGTCGTCTTCGGTCACCACCAGGTCCTGCGCCACGTCAACCAGACGACGGGTCAGATAACCGGAGTTCGCGGTTTTCAGTGCGGTATCCGCCAGACCTTTACGAGCACCGTGAGTGGAGATGAAGTACTGGAGTACGTTCAGACCTTCACGGAAGTTCGCGGTGATTGGCGTTTCGATGATGGAGCCGTCCGGCTTCGCCATCAGACCACGCATACCGGCCAGCTGACGAATCTGAGCGGCGGAACCACGCGCACCGGAGTCGGCCATCATAAAGATGCTGTTGAAGGAAACTTGCTGTTCCACTTCACCGTCACGGTTAACCACGTCTTCTACCGACAGGTTTTCCATCATCGCTTTCGCAACGCGTTCGTTCGCGGCAGCCCAGATATCGATCACTTTGTTGTAGCGTTCGCCGGCGGTCACCAGACCAGACTGGAACTGCTCCTGGATCTCGGCAACTTCGGTTTCCGCTTCTTCGATGATCTCCGCCTTCTTGGCCGGGATAACCATGTCGTCGATACCTACGGAAGCGCCGGAACGGGCTGCGTAAGCAAAGCCGGTGTACATGATCTGGTCAGCAAAGATAACGGTCGGCTTCAGGCCCAGGATGCGGTAACAGGTGTTCAGCATCTTGGAGATCGCTTTCTTGCCCAAAGGCTGGTTAACGATCGCGTACGGCAGACCTTTCGGTACAATCATCCACAGGATGGCGCGGCCGATGGTGGTGTCGATGATGCTGGTCTGAGAGGTCCACTCGCCTTCGGCGTTCTTGACGTCTTCGGTGATACGCACTTTAACGCGCGCATGCAGCGACGCCAGGCCGGCGCGGTAAACACGCTCAGCTTCTTTGGAACCGTTCAGCACCATGCCTTCGCCTTTGGCGTTAACACAGTCGCGGGTCATGTAGTACAGACCCAGTACAACGTCCTGAGAAGGAACGATGATTGGCTCGCCGTTCGCTGGGGACAGGATGTTGTTGGTGGACATCATCAGCGCACGCGCTTCCAGCTGGGCTTCCAGCGTCAGCGGTACGTGAACGGCCATCTGGTCACCATCGAAGTCGGCGTTATATGCCGCACAAACCAGCGGGTGCAGCTGGATCGCTTTACCTTCGATCAGAACCGGTTCAAACGCCTGGATACCCAAACGGTGCAGGGTTGGTGCACGGTTCAGCAGTACCGGGTGTTCGCGAATCACTTCGTCCAGGATATCCCAAACGACGGCTTCTTCACGCTCAACCATTTTCTTGGCGGCTTTGATGGTGGTGGCCAGGCCACGCAGCTCCAATTTGCCGTAGATGAACGGTTTGAACAGCTCCAACGCCATCTTCTTAGGCAGACCGCACTGATGCAGACGCAGGTATGGACCTACGGTGATAACGGAACGGCCTGAGTAGTCAACGCGTTTACCGAGCAGGTTCTGACGGAAACGACCCTGCTTACCTTTGATCATGTCGGCCAAAGATTTCAGAGGGCGTTTGTTGGAACCGGTGATCGCACGACCGCGACGACCGTTATCCAGCAGGGCGTCTACCGCTTCTTGCAGCATACGCTTTTCGTTGCGCACGATGATGTCCGGCGCAGCCAGATCCAGCAGGCGTTTCAGACGGTTGTTACGGTTGATCACGCGGCGATACAGATCGTTCAGATCCGACGTCGCGAAACGACCGCCATCCAGCGGAACCAGCGGGCGCAGATCCGGCGGCAGTACCGGCAGCACGGTCAGGATCATCCACTCCGGCTTGTTACCGGACTGTACGAACGCTTCCAGCAGCTTGATACGCTTGGTCAGCTTCTTGCGCTTGGTTTCGGAGTTGGTTTCGTTCAGCTCTTCACGCAGCTGCTCGCACTCGGCTTCCAGATCCATGTTTTTCAACAGGGCCTGAATGGCTTCCGCACCCATCTTGGCGTCGAATTCGTCACCGAACTCTTCCAGCGCGTCCAGATACTGCTCTTCGGTCAGGATCTGACGACGCTCGAGGTTGGTCATACCGCCTTCGACCACCACATAGGATTCGAAGTACAGTACGCGTTCGATGTCACGCAGCGGCATATCCAGCAGCAAACCGATGCGGGATGGCAGCGATTTCAGGAACCAGATGTGCGCAGTCGGGGAAGCCAGCTCGATGTGGCCCATGCGCTCACGACGCACTTTGGTCTGGGTCACTTCAACGCCGCACTTCTCACAGATCACGCCGCGGTGTTTCAAACGCTTGTACTTACCGCACAGGCACTCGTAATCTTTTACCGGCCCGAAGATACGGGCGCAGAAAAGGCCGTCACGCTCTGGTTTGAACGTACGGTAGTTAATGGTTTCCGGCTTCTTAACTTCACCGAACGACCACGAACGGATCATGTCTGGCGAGGCCAGAGCAATCTTGATCGCATCAAACTCTTCGGTCTTAGTTTGCGCTTTCAGAAACTTCAATAAGTCTTTCACGGATTGGCTCCTGTCGGAGTTAAACCTGTTGGGCACCCACAACCGCAGTAGGTACCCGTGTGACCTGAACAACCACCCTCAGGCTCCCTTAGGCGGGGAGCCTGAGCCGGAATGACGATTACTCGTCTTCCAGTTCGATGTTGATGCCGAGCGAGCGGATTTCTTTCAACAGTACGTTGAAGGATTCCGGCATGCCTGGCTCCATCCGGTGGTCGCCATCCACGATGTTTTTGTACATCTTGGTACGGCCGTTAACGTCATCCGACTTAACGGTGAGCATTTCCTGCAGGGTATAAGCCGCGCCGTATGCTTCCAGTGCCCACACTTCCATCTCACCGAAGCGTTGACCACCGAACTGCGCTTTACCACCCAGAGGCTGCTGAGTAACCAAGCTGTAAGAACCGGTTGAACGGGCGTGCATTTTATCGTCAACCAAGTGGTTCAGTTTCAGCATGTACATATAGCCGACAGTAACCTGGCGCTCGAATTGCTCACCGGTACGGCCATCGAACAGCGTGATCTGACCGGAGGTCGGGATACCGCCCATTTCCAGCAGCTTCTTGATTTCAGTCTCTTTCGCACCGTCAAACACCGGCGTTGCGATCGGCATACCTTTTTTCAGGTTCTCTGCCAGACGCAGCACTTCGTCGTCGCTGAAGGTGTTCAGGTCAACTTTCTGGCAAACGTCGTCGCCCAGATCGTAGGCCTTCTGGATGAACTCACGCAGCTTGGCCACTTCCTGCTGCTGCTTCAGCATCTGGTTGATCTTCTCACCGATGCCTTTCGCAGCCATACCCAGGTGGGTTTCCAGGATCTGACCGATGTTCATACGTGATGGTACGCCCAGCGGGTTCAGTACGATGTCTACCGGCGTGCCGTTTTCATCGTAAGGCATATCTTCGATCGGGTTGATCTTAGAGATAACACCCTTGTTACCGTGGCGGCCCGCCATCTTGTCACCCGGTTGGATCTGACGTTTAACGGCCAGATAAACCTTGACGATTTTCAGTACGCCCGGCGCCAGATCGTCGCCCTGAGTGATCTTACGACGCTTGGCTTCCAGCTTCTTCTCGAAGTCGGATTTCAGTTCGTCGTACTGCTCAGCCAGCTGCTCCAGCTGGTTTTGCTTCTCTTCGTCGGTCAGGCCCAGTTCCAGCCAGCGATCGCGCGGCAGCTTGCTCAGCTTGTCGGCTTCGATGCCACCGGCAACCAGTACCGCGTGGATACGCGCAAACAGGCCGGCTTCCAGGATCTGCAGTTCTTCAGTCAGGTCTTTCTTCGCCTGCTTCAGCTGCATCTCTTCGATTTCCAAGGCGCGCTTGTCTTTTTCCACGCCATCGCGGGTGAAGACCTGCACGTCGATAACCGTACCGGAAACGCCGTTCGGCACACGCAGAGAAGAGTCTTTAACGTCAGACGCTTTCTCACCGAAGATCGCACGCAGCAGTTTCTCTTCCGGCGTCAGTTGGGTTTCACCTTTAGGCGTTACCTTACCGACCAGGATGTCGCCGCCGGTCACTTCAGCACCGATATACACGATACCGGACTCATCCAGCTTGGAGAGCGCCGCTTCACCCACGTTAGGGATGTCGGCGGTGATCTCTTCAGGCCCCAGCTTGGTGTCGCGAGACACGCACGCCAGTTCCTGGATGTGGATGGTGGTGAAGCGATCTTCCTGCACCACGCGCTCGGAGACCAAGATGGAGTCTTCGAAGTTGTAGCCGTTCCAAGGCATGAACGCTACGCGCATGTTCTGGCCCAGCGCCAGTTCGCCCAGGTCTGTCGATGGGCCATCCGCCAGCACGTCGCCGCGCTCGATTGGCTCACCCAGATTCACACACGGCATCTGGTTGATGCAGGTGTTCTGGTTAGAACGGGTGTACTTGGTCAGGTTGTAAATATCGATACCTGCTTCGCCCGGGTACATCTCGTCTTCGTTAACTTTGATAACGATACGGGAAGCATCCACGTACTGGATCACACCGCCGCGTTTGGCAACGGCAGTTACGCCGGAGTCAACCGCTACAGCGCGTTCCATACCGGTACCGACCAGCGGCTTATCGGCGCGCAGGGTTGGTACGGCCTGACGTTGCATGTTCGCACCCATCAATGCACGGTTGGCGTCATCGTGTTCCAGGAATGGAATCAGTGAGGCACCAACGGAAACGACCTGCTGGGTGGATACGTCCATGTAGTCAACCTGATCGCGGCTGAACAGGCTTGATTCGCCTTTGCTGCGGCAGGTGACCAGGTCTTCTACGAAGCGGCCTTCTTCATCCAGGTTGGAGTTCGCCTGGGCGATAACGAAGTTGCCTTCTTCAATAGCAGACAGGTAGTTGATTTCATCGGTCACCACGCCGTCACGCACGCGGCGGTACGGGGTTTCCAGGAAGCCATACTCGTTAGTCTGTGCGTACACGGACAGGGAGTTGATCAGACCGATGTTTGGACCTTCCGGCGTTTCGATTGGGCACACGCGGCCGTAGTGGGTCGGGTGTACGTCTCGAACTTCAAAGCCGGCGCGCTCACGGGTCAGACCGCCCGGGCCCAGTGCGGAGATACGACGCTTGTGCGTGATCTCGGACAACGGGTTGTTCTGGTCCATGAACTGGGACAGCTGGCTGGAGCCGAAGAACTCTTTCACCGCCGCCGAAATCGGTTTGGCGTTGATCATGTCCTGAGGCATCAGGGTATCCAGATCGCCCAGAGACAGACGCTCTTTCACCGCACGCTCAACACGCACCAGACCTACGCGGAACTGGTTTTCGGCCATTTCGCCGACGGAGCGGATACGACGGTTGCCCAAGTGGTCGATATCGTCCACTTCGCCCTTGCCGTTACGGATATCGATGAGCTTCTTCATCACTTCGATGATGTCGTCTTTGCTCAGGATGCCCGAACCTTCGATCTCGTCGCGCAGCAGAGAACGGTTGAACTTCATACGGCCAACCGCGGACAGATCGTAGCGGTCTTCGGAGAAGAACAGGTTCTCGAACAGGCTTTCGGCAGCTTCGCGCGTTGGCGGCTCACCAGGACGCATCATGCGGTAGATTTCTACCAGCGAGCTCAGACGATCGTTGGTCGGATCGACACGCAGCGTTTCAGAGATGTACGCGCCGTGGTCCAGATCGTTGGTGAACAGCGTTTCGATGCGCTTGTGGCCGGACTGGCTCAGCTTGGCCAGCAGATCCAGCGACAGCTCCATGTTGGCTGCGCAGATCAGTTCGCCGGTATTGGTATCGATATAGTCTTTCGCGACCACTTTGCCCGCGATGTACTCTACCGGTACTTCAATGCTCTGAATGTCGTCTTTTTCCAGCTGACGGATATGACGAGCGGTGATGCGACGGCCTTTCTCTACGTAGATCTTGCCGTTGGCTTCGATATCGAACGAAGCGGTCTCACCACGCAGGCGCTCTGGCACCAGCTCCATCTGCAGCTTGTTGTCGCGGATTTCGAAGACGATCTTGTCAAAGAACAGGTCGAGGATCTGTTCAGTGGTGTAGTTCAGCGCGCGCAGAATGATGGTCGCAGGCAGTTTGCGGCGACGGTCAATACGCACGAACAGGTTGTCTTTCGGATCGAACTCGAAGTCCAACCATGAACCGCGGTAAGGGATGATGCGTGCGTTGTACAGCACTTTACCCGAGGAGTGGGTTTTACCCTTATCGCTGTCGAAGAATACGCCAGGACTACGGTGCAACTGAGATACGATAACCCTCTCAGTACCGTTGATCACAAAGGTGCCGTTTTCGGTCATGAGCGGAATTTCGCCCATGTAGACTTCTTGTTCCTTGATGTCTTTGACCGTACCTTCAGGCGCTTCGCGCTCATAGATAACCAGGCGCAGTTTTACGCGCAGCGGTGCAGAGAACGTCACACCACGGATCTGGCACTCTTTGACGTCGAAGACCGGCTCACCAAGACGGTAGCTAACGTATTGCAGCTCCGAATTGCCACTGTAGCTCTGGATAGGGAAAACAGAACGGAATGCGGCTTCAAGGCCGTACTGCCCTTCTGGATCTTGCTCGATAAACTTCTGGAACGAGTCAAGCTGGATAGAAAGGAGATATGGTATGTCCAGCACTTGTGGACGTTTACCAAAATCCTTACGAATACGTTTTTTCTCGGTATAGGAGTAAACCATAGGGTTCCTCAGCTCGCTGATCAGTGACCCAATCTGTCCGTCCGATTAGGGACAGTTCATGCAACACCGTTTTGTCGACCGGAAAGCGGGAACACTTTCCGCAATATCTCTTGCTATCACGCTTAAACCATTTCATCGCGCCTTCCCCCAGAACTCCTGGTAGTGCAAAGACCGCGGTATATTAAGTCGTCGATAGAAACAAACATTGGGAGGCGAAACCAGCAGCCAAACAGTGTGAAACGCTACTGGCGCCCTACAGCGCAAAAAGGCTGGTGACTAAAAAGTCACCAGCCATCAGCCTAAAAGACTAGGCTGCAACCGGAAGGGTTGGCTTATTTAACTTCAACTTCTGCGCCAGCTTCTTCCAGAGATTTTTTCAGAGCTTCTGCGTCATCTTTGCTCACGCCTTCTTTCAGAGCGGCTGGAGCAGATTCAACCAGGTCTTTAGCTTCTTTCAGACCCAGGCCGGTAGCGCCACGTACTGCTTTGATAACAGCAACTTTGTTAGCGCCTGCAGCTTTCAGGATAACGTCGAATTCAGTTTTCTCTTCAGCAGCTTCAGCTGGGCCAGCAGCTACAGCTACAGCAGCAGCAGCAGAAACGCCGAATTTTTCTTCCATAGCGGAAACCAGTTCAACAACGTCCATTACGGACATAGCGGCAACTGCTTCCAGGATTTGGTCTTTAGTGATAGACATAACAATTGTTCCTAAAATTCAGAAATAGTTTAAATACGTTAGCAAAGGCTAAGAAAGAGTGGCTTACGCCGCTTCTTTCTGATCGCGTACTGCAGCCAGAGTGCGAACCAGTTTGCCGGCAGCGGCTTCTTTCATGGTTGCCATCAGGCGTGCGATCGCTTCTTCGTAAGTTGGCAGCGTCGCCAGGCGGTCGATTTGCGCCGCTGGGATCAGCTCACCTTCAAAGGCCGCAGCTTTAACCTCGAATTTTGCATTCGCTTTCGCGAACTCTTTGAACAGACGAGCAGCAGCGCCCGGGTGTTCGTGAGAGAATGCAATCAAGGTTGGACCGACAAACGTGTCTTTCAGGCATTCGAATGGAGTGCCTTCAACTACGCGACGCATCAGGGTGTTGCGAACAACACGCATGTAAACGCCAGCTTCACGACCTGCTTTACGCAGTTCAGTCATTTTATCTACGGTAACGCCGCGGGAATCCGCAACAACCGCAGACAGCGCGCCTTTGGCTACTTCGCTGACTTCAGCAACAATCGCTTGTTTGTCTTGAAGATTTAATGCCATTAGCTTTTTGCTCCTGGATTAGCCGGGGAAAATCCCCCGGAACTCACTTCACTCGGCGCTTTGTAAAACGCCACGCCGAGCGGCTTAACACGGTGAGCAGAATCCAGCAAAGACATTCTTTTATAAAAAAGAAAAATTTTCTTAGGCTCTGTCACCGTCTACGCAGGAAGGATTAAGTATCTTGCGATACACCTGCGGTCTTGGACGGAGGCCTGGATAGGCCAGGCTCCAACCGAAAAATCTTTGTTTTGCCTACGGCATAGCCAATAGCAAAACCTTGGGGCATAAGATTCTAGACAAATCTCGGCCCCAAGTCAAAGCGATAATCGCAAGTGCGATTAGTTCGCTGCGGCAGACAGACCGCTTTGATCGATAGCAACGCCAGCACCCATGGTGGTGGAGAGGCTAACTTTCTTGATGTACATGCCTTTCGCCTGAGAAGGTTTTGCTTTTTTCAGCGCAACCAGCAGGGCTTCCAGGTTTTCTTTCAGTTTGTCTGCGTCGAAATCAACCTTACCGATAGTGGTATGGATGATGCCGTTTTTGTCGTTACGGTAGCGAACCTGACCTGCTTTAGCGTTTTTCACTGCTTCAGCAACGTTCGGAGTAACGGTACCCACTTTCGGGTTTGGCATCAGGCCGCGTGGACCCAGGATCTGGCCCAGTTGACCTACAACGCGCATTGCATCCGGGGAAGCAATAACAACGTCGAAGTTCATTTCGCCTTTCTTGATCTGCTCAGCCAGATCGTCCATACCTACCAGCTCTGCGCCGGCAGCTTTCGCTGCTTCAGCGTTAGCGCCTTGGGTAAATACGGCAACGCGAACGGAACGACCGGTGCCGTGTGGCAGAACGGTAGCGCCACGAACGTTTTGGTCAGATTTACGAGCGTCGATACCGAGGTTAACGGCAACGTCAACGCTTTCTACGAATTTAGCGGTGGCCAGCTCTTTCAGCAGAGCAACAGCTTCAGTGATGTCATACTGTTTAGTAGCATCAACTTTGTCACGGATCACGCGCATGCGCTTGGTCAGCTTAGCCATCTCTTAATCCTCCACTACCAGGCCCATGGAACGAGCGGTACCTTCGATGGAGCGAGTCATCGCTTCAACGTCAGAACCAGTCATGTCCGCAGCTTTGGTTTCTGCGATTTCACGTACCTGAGCACGGGTCACTTTACCTACTTTGTCTTTGTTCGGCTTACCGGAACCAGACTTGATACCAGCCGCTTTTTTCAGCAGAACTGCTGCTGGCGGGGTTTTGGTAACGAAAGTGAAGGAGCGATCAGAATAAACGGTGATAACAACCGGAATCGGCAGACCTTTCTCAACGCTGTCAGTTTTAGCGTTGAATGCCTTACAGAATTCCATGATGTTAACGCCCTGCTGACCCAGAGCTGGACCCACTGGTGGGCTCGGGTTAGCCATACCAGCTGCAACTTGCAGCTTAACGTAGGCTTGTACTTTCTTAGCCATTTAAATTTCCTCGGTTTGGGTAGTATCGCCTCGTGAGAGGCTCCCCGTGTTTAACCTCGCCGGACAAACATCAGGCAAGGCATCTAAAAACAAAAGGCGCCAAATTGTAGTTCAATTTCGCGCCTTTGACAAGCGGCAACGGACCGCTTATTGCTGATTATTCGATCAGCCTTTTTCAACCTGGCTGAAGTCCAGTTCCACCGGCGTTGCACGGCCGAAGATGGAAACGGAAACTTTCAGGCGGCTCTTCTCGTAATCGACTTCTTCGACCACGCCGTTGAAATCGGCAAACGGGCCGTCGTTGACGCGCACCAGCTCGCCCGGTTCGAACAGCGTTTTCGGACGCGGTTTGTCACCGACCTGCTGCAGGCGGTTCATGATCGCATCAACTTCTTTATCGCTGATCGGCGCAGGACGGTCAGACGTACCGCCGATGAACCCCATGACACGCGGTACGCTGCGCACCAGATGCCAGCTGGCGTCATTCATCACCATCTGCACCAGCACGTAGCCAGGGAAGAATTTACGCTCGCTCTTGCGACGCTGGCCACCACGGATTTCAACCACTTCTTCCGTAGGCACCATCACTTCGCCGAACAGCTCTTCCATATCGTGCAGTTTGATGTGTTCACGCAGCGATTGCGCTACGCGACCTTCAAAACCGGAAAACGCCTGAACGACGTACCAACGTTTTTTTGGAGCTTCAGACATTTTAGAACCTCAGGCCAGTAATAAACGACACCAGACGGACCAGAATACCATCCAGCCCCCACAGAATCAGTGACATCACGGCGGTTACCGCGGCAACGATCAACGTGGTGTGTAGCGTTTCCTGACGAGTTGGCCAAATCACTTTACGTACTTCGGTACGCGCTTCGCGGGCAAACGCAACGGTAGCTTTGCCTTTGGTGGTCATCAGAGCCACTGCACCTGCAACGGCGATGATCAGCACAACTGCCAGCGCGCGCAATGGCAGGCTTAAATCACGGTAGTAATAGTTACCGACAATAGCCACAACCAACAGAACGGCGACGATCAGCCACTTTGCCGCTTCCAGGCCGCGTCCGCTCCCTTGAGCCTCGGTATTCGCACTCATAAACCAACCTGTCACAATGATGATTCAGAACAAACAACTTTGCCTCGCATTGCGAGGCAAACCAAACCGATCGGATACCGCACTAGCGATATCCCGGTGTTTTACGCCATGACGTATTCAGTCAATACGGTTTAAGAGCCCATCTCACCAATGATTATGACTGCAAAATCGCTGATGAGATAGGTTCTAGTTCACAGCGTAGAAAAAGGGCATCAAATGATGCCCTTTTACCGCGTGTCGCGTCAAACTTTATCAGCGATTAAGCGATAACTTTAGCAACAACACCAGCGCCTACAGTACGGCCGCCTTCACGGATTGCGAAACGCAGACCGTCGTCCATCGCGATTGGGTGAATCAGGGTTACAACCATGTTC
>NZ_JBJNOF010000023.1:0-31805 GCF_052166775.1 Serratia sp. CY74737 | reverse complement strand
TCCACCGCGTAGCGCGAACCCGGCTCGAAGCTGACGTTGCCCGCCACGTTCAGGGTGCCGATCGAGTTGCCCGGCGCCACGGTGCCGCCGCGGCGGGCGGTCAGCGAACCGACCGTGCCGCTGCCGCCGACGATGCCGCCACTCTGCACGCTGACGTCCGAGGTGACCGAGCCGTTGATCGCCAGTCGGCCCTGATTGACCAGCGTCGGGCCGGAATAGGTGTTGTTACCGGTCAGCACCAGGGTGCCGATACCCTGCTTGGTCAGGCCTCCGTGGCCGGTGATATCGTTGCTCCAGACGTCCAGCCCACACAGCACATCGCTGCAGACGCGCTCGGTCGGTTTGCCCTTGTCCAGCACCGCGCCGACGCCCGGCAGATCCACCACGAACTGGGTCGGGCCGTAGGCCACGCCCGTCGGATCCGGAATACGGAACTCCGCAGGAATATCCTCGGCGGTCACCAACATGCCTGGCCCGTTGATAGCCTTGCCCAGGTTGATCATCCCCCAGCCGTAGAGCGCGTCGATGCCCGGCGCGCCCATGTCGGTGGCGGTGGTTTTCAGCACTTCCGCCACCTGTGCGCCGCTCAGATACGGGAAACGCTCCATCAGCACCGCAACGCTGCCGGCCACGTGCGGCGCCGCCATCGAGGTGCCGCTGTATTTGGCGTAGCCGGTCGTCAGATTCTCCACGCTGGTGCCTTCAATCACCGAGCTGTATACCCGGGTGCCCGGCGCCGAAACGCAGAAGCTGGCGGTGTAGCCGCAGCGGGAAGAGAAGGTGCTGATGCTGTAATCGCCGGTATTGGTGGGATCCTGCAAGCTGGCGACCGACAGCCAGTTCGGTGCAATCTCCGGCACGAAATAGGCCAGACCGGCCATGGCATCGGGGTTATTCAGATTGCCGTCGTTACCGGCGGCGAAGATGGTGACCACGCCGCTGCGCGCCGCGTCGATCGCGCCCTGATAGGCGCCGCCGGGCTTGGTGCCGAGGATCTGTTTGATCTGATCGAACTGCTTTTGCGCATCGTTTACTGTGAAATGCGGATAAGCCGGGTCATAACCCCCCTCATCAAACTTTTCGGTAATGCCGATGCCCCAACTGTTATTGATGATGCGCGCGCCGCTGGCCACCAGCGCCTCCCAGCCGGCCTGGTAAACCGCGCCGTCGTTACCGAGCACAATGCCGTCCTCCGGGCCGGGGTCGCCGTTTTCTGCGCTGATGATCTGCGCGTTGAATGCCACCCCATGCATGGCGCCACCGTCGCGGCTGCCGGCGGCGATGCCGCCCACGTGGGTGCCGTGCGAGCCTAATTTGCCGCTGGAGTCGGTGCTTGGCGTACCGTCATAGCGGAAGTCATCGCCTTTTTTCACTGGAATATAGGGATCGGTGTATTCGCGAGTGCCATGGGTAACCAGATTGATCACCTTATCAGGGCCGGAAAATTCGGGGTGCTTGGCGTAGACTGGCTGATCGAAAATACCGAGTTTGATGCCTTTTCCGGTATAACCGGCGGCGTAGGCCTGGTCGGCGTGGATCGCCCCCAGCCCCCATTCCGCGTTGAACTCACTGCTGCGCCAGCTGGCCGGATCGCCCGCTTTGCCGTTCTCTATATAGCTGGAGGCCTGCGCGCCGCCGATCGCCGTCAGGCAGATCAGCATCGCGCTCCATTGTGCGCGATGAACTCCGATTTCAGGCCAGCCGAAGGCCGCCCGAGCGGATTTGACTCCTCTAAGTTTCTTCTCCATCCCAGATACCGTCCGTTGTTGTTTGCAAATGTTTTATAAGATTTTTTGTGTAACAGTTTGGTAACACCAAATAAATAAAGCACAACAATCTCAAGTGCGCTTAATGTGTCACTCGGCAGTTCGGTGGGCGGAGAGAACGTTTCAGGGATGAATCAGACGGGGGACGATAAGGAAAGAGAATGATCTCGCTCAGCGCTGAGGCGGTATTTATTCGCGGAGGATAATTAAATTAATACAATGATAAATAATGATATTTAATTAAAAGGCAACCAAGGAAAGCGTCGCCTGAAAAGTGCTTAACAGGCGCTTTTTATCACTTTTAATTATAACTTTTGCCAATATTTACTCAGTGAATTATGCTGGTTTTTCACTCAGGCAGCGGCAAAAATTGGATTATCCTGCTGATGTTTTTTTGCTGTTCATCGCATCCTCTTCCGCCTGACGCAGGATGGCTTTGGCCATCCATTGCGTGACATCCTGGATACCCTCAAGCTCCAGCCCCCAGATATCTTTCAGCACCAGGAACACCTCAGAACCGTAAATCAGCGAGAAAGCATGAATCACTCTCTGTAAAGAATCTGGCGGCAGTTTACCCTGCAACGGCTCTACCGCCAGCGCCAGCAGCCGCTTGCGGTTGCCGCGCACGAACTTTTCGCCCGGCGTGGCGTGCGCCCACTGCTGCAAAGAGAGCTGCAATGCGGCGCGCAGCGCCCCTTCGTGTCGCTCCATCTGAGGATAAGCCAACGTCAGCAACTGCTGGATGCGCTTCAGGGCATCATCGTCCTGCGGGCGCCACGCCAGAATAGGCCCCAGACTTTCCGCCACCACCGCAGTAATTAATGCGCTTTGGGTCGGGAAATAGCGGTAGGCGGTCGCGCGCGATACCTGCGCATGCGCCGCCAGATCGGTGATCGATGGAAACGCGCCCTCGCCATACAGCGTCATTGCGCTGGCCAGCAACAAACGATGTGTTTTCGCCCGGGCGGAGGTCAGAGAAAGGTCGGACGGGGTGGGAAAAGCATTTATCGGCACTTAAACCTCATACATCTGTACACGCTTGCACGACAGGCGAGACGCCACTGCCGACAGGTTGACGACAAAGGGTTGGCCGCGCAAAAAGCTCAAAAATGAGACAGGAGTCCCATTTTGCACTGAGCTACCCTTGCAAAAATGATACTGCCGTCTCATTATATAAATACATTAATCAATTTAATTTAAATGCCAACACCAGGGCACCTAAAAAAACATAATACATTAATTTTTAAATAAAAATTAGAAACACCCCGGAAAAATTCATGAAAGATACTTCAAATTTTGTCTATATTGCTACCACAGCAGATACGAAAGGACAAGAGTTGGAGTATGTGCGGCGGCTGATTGCCAGCCTGAATTTACCCACGCGAACCGTCGATCTCTCCACCCGAAGCTTGCCGTTTGACTCCCCGGCCGATATCGGCCCAGAAGAGGTCGCTCGCCACCATCCGGCGGGCGCAGGCGCGGTCTTTCTCGCCAGCCGCGGCCAGGCAATCGCCGCCATGGCGACCGCTTTCGAACGTTTTATCCTGACACGCCGCGATATCGCCGGCCTGCTTGGCCTGGGCGGCTCCGGCGGCACCGCCATCATCACGCCGGCAATGCAGCAGTTGCCGATTGGCCTGCCGAAATTGATGGTCTCGAGCATGGCGGCGGGAGACGTTTCCGCCTATGTCGGCGCCAGTGATATCAGCATGTTGTATTCGGTCACCGATCTCGCCGGCCTGAACCGTATCTCGCGCCGGGTGCTGGGCAATGCGGCGCGCCAGATAGCCGGCGCAGTCCGCTTCGCCGCCGTCGATCATCACGACGACAAGCCCGCAATCGGCCTGACGATGTTTGGCGTCACCACCCCCTGCATTCAGGCACTGGTTGCCGATCTTGAGCCGCAATGGGACTGCCTGACGTTTCACGCGACCGGCAGCGGTGGCAGAGCGCTGGAAAAACTGATCGATAGCCGGCAACTGCACGGCGCCATCGATTTGACCACCACCGAAGTGACCGATTACCTGTTTGGCGGTGTGCTGCCCTGCAATGCAGATCGTTTCGGTGCTATCGCGCGTACCGGCATCCCGTGCGTACTCTCCTGCGGCGCGATCGACATGATCAACTTCGGCGCGCTGAATACGGTGCCGGCTCGCTACGCGAACCGCCTGCGCTATCATCACAATCCGCAAGTGACGCTGGTGCGCACCAGCCCACGGGAAAATGCGCTAATCGGTCATTGGATTGGCGAGAAAATCAACGCCTGCGCGGGCGAAGTGCGCTTCGTGATCCCGGCGGGCGGCGTGTCGGCGCTGGATGCCCCTGGGCAACCGTTCTGGGATCCCGCAGCGCTGGCCGCCTTTACGCAAACGCTGGAGGAGACGGTGCACGCCACCCATAAGCGCCGGTTAATAAAAACGCCTTACCATATTAACGATCCGCGCTTTGCGCAGGCCGTTGCCGAACAGTTCCGACATGTTGCCGCTGGGGAATGATAATCACTCGCTGCCGGGCCTGCCGGAGATAACGCCGAAAAAAAAGGCCAGACAAATAGTCTGGCCCTTTTTTATTTACCGCGAGCGTATATTACTGACCGGAGGACATCTGCTCCTTCATTTTATTCATATGGTCCATCATCTTTTGCTCACGTTTCTGATAATTCTCATTGTATTGTTTTTTCTGCTCAGGGGTCAGCAGGTTATACATTTTATTTTCCGCCTTGGCGCGTTCCAGCATGCGTTCGGATTGCGCTTTGCCGATCGCGTCAATTTGCGCCTTCGCCTTCGCTTCATCGAAGCTGTCGGAAGCCACCAGATTATGCAGCGCCTGGCGTTCCTCTTTCATGCCCGGACCGCGTTTCGAGTGCGACTCTTTCATGATATCGCGCATTTGCTGGCGCTGCTGCTCGGTCAGGTTCAGCCCGGCGAACGGGCCGCCTTTACCTTCACCCTTGTGATGCATCATTTTCATCGGCGCCGCATCCGCAGCCGGGGCCGCCGTCGTATCAGCGGCGAACGCCGCAGAAGCAGAACCCAGAGCCAGCGTGGAAGCAATAAATAAAGCCGTCAATTTACGCATAATCATTTCCTTAAAAATTTTTCTTCATCAGGAGCGCTGTACGTTAACAGGCTCATTCGTTCGTCGAAGATAATAATAGGCTGATAAAATTCAAGTAATGCGAGGGTGTGTAAACTTTTTAAAACCCGTCACGGGTTTATTCACCAATTATGAGAAAACTATGAAGAAGGCGTTTATTTGATGGAAATTTTAATTTCCCGGCAAAAATCTCCCCGACAGGGTTATTTTTCAGCCGCCCTCTCACCGCTATAATTTACTCGCCCACAAGGCAACCTTGCATCAACCGTTTTTCGTTAGCGGGGAAGCCGGTACAAACTTCGCACGACCCGATGTTCTCCTCCTACACTTTAAGGCAACCGGTCGCCGGGTGGCGAGTACACCGCAAAACTAATCATTGCTTATAGAATAGTTTCCATTACCCACCCCGCCTGTGAAAACCTGTTATATGATGCACAGACGCGCACGGCGACCACTTTCGGGCCCACAGGCCGCCAGCGGTTCTTCGTGCTGACCGGCCGCCCGTGCTCTTTTGAGGAATCATCATGTCCGCAGACCAAGGCCCTGAGCTTCTTAACGCCCACTTCGGCACCCAGAGCCCCCACTGGCGGCTGGCGTTTGACAGCAATGCCCTGGAGCTGTCCGCCGTTAAGGGCAAAGCCCACGTCGCGGTGGCGCTGAGCGCCATGGACGCGGCGAAAATTCGCCGTTTGACCGGCGTGACCGCCAGCCTTGAACTCACCATTACGCTGGCCGGCGAACCGCTGCATCTGCATCTGGTCGGGCGCCGCGTCAATAACCTCGAATGGGCGGGCACCGCGTCCGCGTTCAGCGATACCCAATCCGTGGCGCGCGATCTGGTGCATGGGCTCTCCTTCGCCGAGCAGGTGGTGTCCGAAGCCAACTCGGTGATCGTGATCGTCGACCAGCACGGCCGCATCCAGCGCTTCAATCGGCTGAGCGAGGAGTACACCGGGCTGCACGAACACGAGGTGATCGGCAAGAACGTTTTCCAGTTGTTTATGAGCCCGGAAGAAGCCGCCGCCTCGCGGCGCAACATCGCCGGCTTCTTCCGCAACGGCTCTTCGTATGAGGTGGAACGCTGGGTAAAGACGGTCAAGGGCGAGCGGCTGTTCCTGTTTCGCAATAAGTTCGTGCACAGCGGCAGCGGTAAGAACGAGGTGTTTCTGATCTGCTCAGGAACCGATATAACCGAAGAGCGTCGCGCGCAGGAACGGCTGCGGGTGCTGGCCAACACCGATATCATCACCGGCCTGCCGAACCGTAACGCCATCCAGGACAAGATCAACCACGCCATCGCCACGCGCGGCGAAGAGAGTTTCGGCCTGGTGTACCTCGATCTCGACAACTTCAAAAAGGTCAACGACGCCTACGGCCATATGTTCGGCGATCGGCTGCTGGTTGAGGTCTCGCTGGCGATCCTCGGCTGCCTGAGCCCGGATCAGGTGCTCGCCCGCCTCGGCGGCGACGAATTTTTGGTGCTGGCGCCTCAGACCGATCGCGAACGTTTGCAAACGCTGGCGCAGCGCATCATCGATCGGCTGAAGACCCCTTTCCGCATCGGCCTGATCGAAGTGTATACCGGCTGTTCGATCGGCATCGCGCTGTGCCCGGAGCACGGCAACGATCTCGACAGCCTGATCCGCAGCGCCGATACCGCCATGTACGTCGCCAAGGAGCACGGCAAACGCACCTATACCGTCTTCTCGCCGGAGATGAACAAGCGCGTCGCCGAATACATGTGGCTGGACACCAACCTGCGTAAAGGGCTGGAGCAAAATCAGCTGGTATTGTATTACCAGCCTAAAATCGACGCGCGCAGCGGTGAAGTGCACAGCGTGGAAGCGCTGGTGCGCTGGGATTCGCCGGAGCGCGGCCTGATCCCGCCGCTGCAGTTCATCTCCTACGCCGAGGAGTCCGGCCTGATCGGCCCGCTGGGCCAATGGGTATTGCAGACCGCCGCCTGCCAGGCGGCGCAGTGGCGAGAGCGGGGATTGAATCTGCGGGTGGCGGTCAACCTCTCCGCCCGGCAGCTGGCCGACGACGGCATCGTCAACGATCTGCTCGGGGTGCTGCGCCGTCACCGCATGGCCCCTTGTCTGCTGGACTTCGAGTTGACTGAAAGCAGCCTGATTGAAGACGAAAACCGCGCGCGCGTGCTGATCACCCGGCTGCGCGAGCTGGGCGCGCAGGTGCATCTCGACGACTTCGGCACCGGCTATTCGTCGCTGGCGCAGCTGGCGCGTATTCCGCTGGACGCCATCAAGCTGGATAAAAGCTTCGTGCGCGGGGTGAATTTCAACCCGGTTTCGCAATCGCTGGTGCGCGCGATCGTCGCGGCGGCGGAGGCGCTGGCCTTCCGCGTGATCGCCGAAGGGGTGGAGACCGAGAGCGAAAATCAGTTCCTCGACGAGGTCGGCGTGGACGAAAAGCAGGGCTTTCTGTTTGCGCGGCCAATGCTCCCGGAACAGCTGGAGCATTGGCTGCAGTCCTATCGCCCGCGCTCACCTTCCGCGTGAGGCGGGCGCGTTAACGTTAGCCGGCACGACGCAGGTTCAGGGTGTGGCGATCCTGCAACATCACCAGCCGCTCGATGTAGGCGCGATCTTTTTCCTCAATGGTGAAGGCCGAGTGCACCCAATCCTCGGTAATGTCCATCAGCTCGGAACGCGTCAGCTGCAGCACGCGCTGACGCGCCCGCAACATGGCGCGCATGCCGTTGAGCTTCGGCCGGATGGTATCGATGAAAGTGCGCGTCGCCATGTAGGCGTCGCCGGGCTGGAACAGCTGATCCACCAGCCCACGGCTCTCGAACCACTCTGCGGTGTGCGACTCGCCGCCCCAAATCAGTTCTTCGGCCAAGCGCATGCCCGCCTTGCGCGCCACCAGCGAGTAACCGCCCATGCCGGGAAACAGGTTGAACGCAATCTCCGGGAACCCCATGCGCGCATTGTTCTGCGCCAACACGAAATGGTGCGCCAGCGCCGCTTCAAAGCCGCCGCCCAGCGCGCTGCCTTCGATCATCGCAATGCTTACCGCGCCGGTATCGAAACCGCGCGCCGCCGCATGCACGCAGTCGATGCAGGCACGCGCGTAGGCCATCATCGCCTCGCGTTTGCGGTTCTTGATGGCTTCGGCGAAGAACTGCAGATCGCCGCCGACGTTAAACATGTTCGGCACCAGCGAGCCGGTGACCCAGAAATCGAACCGCAGCGAAGACTCTTTCGCCGCCTGCGCCAGCATCATGATGTCTTCGATCAGCGCCTGATTAAAGCAAGGACGCGGCGCAGCGCGCAGCAGCATCCACATGATATGCCTCTCCTCTTCATAGTAGGCGGAAAGCTGCGACAGATTGCCCGCTTCGGTAAACGGACGGCAGGTGGGGTGATTAAGCAATTTCATAAGACCTTCCAGTTTTTCTGTTGATGACGGGTGAGACCGTTCCAGCCCCTACGGCTGCAGCGGAGCGGCGCTCGGCAACGCGTGGCGCCACATCATGAGTAAACGCTTTCTCGCCGACGAAACAGATAAAAATTGGAGGTAGGGAAGTGAAAAAAACCGAGGCGCGGCGGGGTTTTCATAGGAATTTTACCTATCGGCCGCCTCCCGGCATTTCATGCCGGGCGCTAACGCGTTAAGCTCGGAAAATGACCGTTTGCCGCCCCGGCGCTCAAAACGCCGCGGGGCTTTGGCTATAATCAACGCGGATACATGCCGTTTAACGTTAAGGAAATCGTGAAGTAATGCCTACAGGACCAGACCAGGAACGCCGCCAGCCCGCACAAGACACGCCGCCGAAGCCGCTTATCGCCATCAAGACCGGCCATGAAACGCTCGACCGCCGCATCAGCGGTTTTTCACGTCTGATTGAACGCATCAAAGCCTGGCCGAGCGTTGCGCACCTGCTGCGCGCCGCCGAACGCTTTAACGATCGGCTGGGCAGCCAGTTCGGCGCCGCCATCACCTATTTTTCATTCCTCTCGCTGATCCCGATCCTGATGGTGTCGTTCGCCGCCGCCGGTTTCGTGCTGGCTTCCAACCCGGATCTGCTGGCCCGTTTGATCAACCGGATCGTCGGCAGCATCAGCGATCCGACGCTGGCCAGCACGCTTAAGAACACCGTCAACACCGCCATTCAGCAGCGCACCACCGTGGGATTGACCGGCCTGGCGCTGGCGCTCTATTCCGGCATCAGTTGGATGGGCAACCTGCGCGAAGCGATCCGCGCGCAATCGCGTGACGTCTGGGAACGCAATCCGCAGGATCAGGAGAAAATCTATTTCAAGTACACCCGCGACTTCATCTCGCTGACCGGCCTGGTGGTCGCGCTGATTATCACGCTGTCGCTGACCTCGGTCGCCGGCTCGGCGCAGGCGGCGATCGTCAACGCGCTGGGGCTGGACGGCATCGAATGGCTGCGGCCGGCGCTGACGACGATCGCGCTGTCGATCTCGATTTTCGCCAACTATCTGCTGTTCCTGTGGATTTTCTGGATGCTGCCGCGCCACAAACCGAAGAAAAAAGCGCTGCTGCGCGGCACCTTGCTTGCGGCTATCGGCTTTGAGGTGATCAAGTTCGTGATGACGATGACGCTGCCGCAGGTGGCGAAATCGCCTTCCGGCGCGGCCTTCGGCTCGGTGATCGGGCTGATGGCGTTCTTCTACTTCTTCGCCCGTTTAACGCTGTTTTGCGCCGCCTGGATCGCCACCGCCGACTACAAAGGCGACAAAGCCTTGCCGGAACGCGAGCCGCCGGCACGCTGAAGCCATGCAATCGTGCCGGTGTTATCGCACGCGCCGGCACTTTCCTCTGGTTAACAAGCAAAAAACCAGTCAATCCCTCTAAATCATGCGGCACAGCATTCGAAAAACTAGCATAACAAACTACCCAGTCACTTTTCTTTCCCGTTTTTACAGCCATTCACACTGTATGAACCCCATTTCTCAACGTTTAACGCTACAGAAAAGAAGTCAGGTAAAACATTAGTCTTTTTAACCGGTTAGCGGCGGCGCTGCCCAGAGTTCCAGCGTTGAAAAGGCGGAATGCTGTCACTAAGATGGATTTTTACCCCCTCCAACAATAAGAAATATTATGCAAGCCACCATCGCACCCCCACTCGACGCCGACGAGGCGTCCACACCGGTGAACTCCCGCGGGAAAGTCATCGTCGCCTCACTGGTCGGTACCGCCATCGAGTTCTTCGACTTTTACATCTACGCCACCGCCGCGGTGATCGTGTTCCCGCACATCTTCTTCCCGCAGGGCGACCCGACCACCGCGACGCTGCAGTCGCTGGCCACCTTCGCCGTCGCCTTTGTCGCGCGCCCTATCGGCTCTGCGCTGTTCGGCCACTTCGGCGATCGCGTGGGGCGCAAGGTGACGCTGGTCGCCTCGCTGCTGACCATGGGGATTTCCACCGTGCTGATCGGCCTGCTGCCGAGCTATGAAACCATCGGCATCTTCGCCCCTATCCTGCTGGCGCTGGCGCGCTTTGGCCAGGGGCTGGGGCTGGGCGGCGAATGGGGCGGCGCCGCCTTGCTGGCGACGGAGAACGCGCCGGCCAAAAAACGTGCGCTGTACGGCTCCTTCCCCCAGTTGGGCGCCCCGATCGGCTTCTTCTTCGCCAACGGCACCTTCCTGCTGCTCTCGTGGCTGCTGAGCGACCAGCAATTTATGGAATGGGGCTGGCGCGTGCCGTTCATCCTCTCCGCCGCATTGGTGCTGATTGGCCTATACGTCCGGGTATCGCTGCATGAAACGCCGGTGTTCGCCAAAGCGGCCAAGGCCGGCAAACAGGTGAAAGTGCCGCTCGGCACGCTGCTGAGCAAGCATCTGAAAGCCACCATCCTCGGCACCTTCATCATGCTGGCGACCTACACGCTGTTTTATCTGATGACGGTCTATTCGATGACCTACGGCACTGCGCCGCAGCCGCTGGGGCTCGGTTACTCCCGCAACAGCTTCCTGTGGATGCTGATGGTGGCGGTGATCGGTTTCGGCGTGATGGTGCCCATCGCCGGCCTGCTGGCGGACGCTTTCGGCCGTCGCAAGACCATGATCGCCATTACCCTGCTGATGATCGGCTTCGCGTTCCTGTTCCCGACCCTGCTGGGTTCCGGCAACCAGGCGCTGGTGATGGGCTTCCTGCTGTGCGGCCTGAGCATCATGGGGCTGACCTTTGGCCCGATGGGCGCGCTGCTGCCGGAGCTGTTCCCCACCGAAGTGCGCTATACCGGCGCATCGTTCTCCTACAACGTCGCGTCGATTCTCGGCGCGTCCGTGGCACCTTACATCGCCACCTGGCTGGCGGCCCATTACGGGCTGTTTTACGTCGGCATGTACCTGGCGGCGATGGCCGGGCTGACACTGCTGGCCCTCCTGCTGATGAAAGAAACCCGCCACCAGTCGCTGTGATCCTCTGCGGCCCCCTCACTGCGGGGGGCCGCACGCGTTGTTCGTTTCCTGTCATAAAACCGGGCTATGCTGGACGTTTCTCTCGGTAACAGGATCGGCCGATGTCTCTGCGTCGTGGGGTATTTGTCTGCGTGGCGCTGCTGGCGGCTCTCGCCATCGCGCTCTATTACGGGTTGAAACCCGACCATCCCGATGCGCTGTGGCGCATCGTCAGCCAGCAATGTCTGCCCAATCAGCAGGCGCATGACAACCCGGCGCCCTGCGCGCAGGTGGATGTGCAGGCCGGTTTCGTGGTGTTTAAAGATCGCAACGGGCCGCTGCAATACCTGCTGATGCCCAGCGCCAAAATCACCGGTATCGAAAGCCCGGCGGTGCTGGACGCCGCCACGCCGAATTTCTTCGCCCAGGCCTGGCGCGCGCGCCACGTGATGGCGGAACGCTATGGCAAACCGATCGACGACGGCGATATTTCATTGGCGATCAATTCGGAATATGGCCGCACGCAAAACCAGCTGCACATTCATATCTCCTGCCTGCTGCCGGCGGTAAAACAGCGGCTGGCGCAAATCGGCCCCCATTTCATCAAGCAATGGCAACCGCTGCCCGGCGGCCTGTTGGGGCATGACTATCTGGGGCGGCGGGTGACCGCCGCTGAACTGGAACAACAGGGCGCCTTCCGCCTGCTGGCCTCCGGCCTGCCGCGCGCCGACGGGCGCATGGGCAGCTTCGGCCTGGCGATGACCGCGCTGCCGGACGGCGATTTCCTGCTGCTGGCAACCGAGCGCAGCCTGCTGCCGTTCACCCTGGCCTCGGCGGAAGAGATCCAGGATCACGACTGCCGGCTGCTCACGCCGCCGCCGCGCGCCTGATTATTTTTTGCCTTTCATCTCCCGCAGGATCTGCCCGCACGGGTTCTCCTCGCCGCCTTCACTGGGCGAGACCAGCGCCAGCAGCGCCGCCGCCGGCGTCAGCACCGCCCCTAACGCCACCGCCGCCGCGCCGCGCGCGATCAGAGGCCCGGCTTTGACCCCGGCGTCCGGGTGCTTGAAGGTGCCTTTCACGTACAGCGGCGAACGCAGGGTCAGCACGCGCATGCCCTTGCTTTCCGGATCGATGGACAAATCCAGCCGTTCGGTGGCGAGGTTGGTGTTGCCAGTGATGTTGATCACCGCGTTTTCGGTGTCGAACACAAACAGTCGCGGCGCGGCGACGCCGCTGCGGATGCCGACGTCGGCCGCCGCGCAGTTGATGCCCACCACGTCGTCACCGAACAGCTGCGCCACCAGATAGTTGCCGACGTTCAGACCGAGGATCTCCATCAGGCTACGGCTGATCACCCCGTTATTGATCAGCAGGCGCAGGTCGCCGTTGCTGGTCGCCAGCAGCTCGGCCACCGAATTGCCGCTGCCCGTCAGCCTGGCGTCGCCGTTCATCTGCCCGAGGCTGCGCTTCATCGCCTCCACGTTCGGCAACAGCTGTTTAAGCTGAAGTTTGCGTGCATGCATATCCACCTGCCCGCGCATCGGCTTTTTGCCGCCGTCGAGGCGCACGACGGCGTTCAGGCTGCCGCCCGCCATGCCGAAGCGCAGCGGATCCAGGCGCAGTTCGCCATTGTTCAGCTTCAGGTGCGTGGCCAGATCGCTCAGCGGCAAATCGCTGCCGCGTTCAATGCGCGCGGCGGCAAACTTCACGTCCGCATCCATCTTGCTCCAGCTTTGCGTATCGAACTGTTCGACCGGCAGCACCTTATCCGCAGGCTGACGGCTTTTCTCGCCGCGCCCGGCTTTGGCGGCGTTGGAGTCGGCGCCGATCAGCGGCGCCAGATCCGCCAACCTCAGCTGCCGGGAGCTCACCGCGCCGCTCAGCGTGGGCCGCGGTTTACCGGCAACGTACTTCAAGCTGCCGTGAATGTCGCTGTCGCCGATTTTTCCGTCGAATTTCTGGTACTCAAACACCGCGCCGCCCGGCTGATGCAGACGGGCGGTCAGATGGCCATCGGTCGCATACGGCGGGGTATTCGGCAACAACACGCCGGTCAGGCCATAGAGGTTGCTCAGGCTTTCACCGGAAAATTTCAGCTGTACATCCAGGCCGCCGAGGTTCAGCGGATCGGACAAGGTGCCCGCGACCACCACCCGGGTGCTGCCGGAGCGCACATCGGCCTGCAGCGGGAACGGCAAATCGGCGCTCTGCAGCGACAGCATGCCGCCAATCTTGCCGCTGCCGCTCAACGGTTCGCCGTTATATTTGCCCTTCACCTGCCAGCCGAAAACGTAATCGGGGGTCGCGGCCTTGTCGCCGCCCTGTTTGCCGGTCACTTCACTGAACGGCAACGGCTTGCCGAGCGGATCGATGACGGCTCGGAAATCCGCCTTCAGCGTGGCGTCTTTAAAGGCGATCTGCCCCTTGTCGAATACGATGTCGTGAACGGTGAACGACCAGTCGGAAGGCGGCTGCTTGGTATCCTGGCCGGCGGCCAGGTCAAACGTCCAGTTGTTGTCGCCGTTGGCCAGACGTTGCAACGAAGCATTCGGCTGCTTCAGCCAGATGCGTGGGATCAGCAGCTCTTTACCCAGCAGCGCCAGCGGCGCAATGCTGGCGTCGACGCGCTGCAGCGTCACCATGCTGTCGCCGGGCATGTTTTTCGGGTTACCCAACCACACGTCTTCGGCGTGAATATGCGGCCAGGGCACCCAGGCGCGCCAGCCGCCCTCATCCGGATTGCGCGACCAGTCGACGCCCAGATCGCCGCGAATGGCGAACGGTCGCCGCAGTTCGGCCGACACTTTGTCGTTGATGGTGGGCTTGAGTCGATTCCAGTCGAAGGTAGCAATGAAGATCGCCAGCGCGACGATCAGTAGCAGCACAATGCCGCCCAGCCAGCTGAAAACCTTTCCTGTTCTTGTCATAGCGGCTCCCTCAGCGCATAAATCGGGCTGCCGAATGAAAGGAAGAGGAGTTAGCAGCCCCGTTTAAGCCTAGCTGAGGATAGGCCGGAGTTCACGCCGGCGCGCCGGGCGCTGCGAACAGCGTCGGCACGCTGTGCAGAGTTTCAAAGCACGCCGGGCGGGAAAGGTAGTAGCCCTGAGCGGCCAACGCGCCGGAACGCTGCACCAGCCGCCACTCTTGTTCGGTTTCCACGCCCTCGACGATCACCCCGTCGCTGTGCTGGTTCATCATCTTGATCAGGGTGCCGAGCAGTTGGACACCCTCTTCCGACTGTTTGAGCAAGGTAAACAATTCGCGCGCCACCTTGATGTATTGATAACGCCAGGCGCCGACGGCGGAGAAGTTGGCCAGCCCGCTGCCGAAATCGTCCAGCCACAGCCGCTCGCCGCCGACGATCTGCTGCAGCGGGCGGTTTGACGCCGTTTCGGCGTGCTCCACCAGCTCGAAGCGCAGATAGGGCATCTCGGCGATCTGCCGTTGCAAGGCGCTATGACGCTGTAATGCTTGCAGCGCGATGCCGTCGATATTGACCGACACCATCACCGCATGGCGGGTGAACAACGCCTGCCAGCGCTGCAACAGCGCCAGCTGTTCCTGGATCACCTGCAAACGCTGGGCGACGCCGAGCGAGGAAAAATAATGCTCCGGGGATTGCCGCTTGTCCGGCTCATTCGGGTGATACACCGCCGTCAGCAGTTCCACCGCCAGCAGCGCGCCGCTGGTGCGATAAATCGGCTGGAAGGTATACAAGCGCCGGCATTGCCGCCAGTAGCGCCGCGATTTGGCGCAGGCATAGAGGGCAAAACAAGGCGCCAGCAGACCAGAGATCAGATTGGTTATCATCGGTACTATCGCCGTGGCGGGGAAATGAGAGCGCTGCCGCTGTTTCTT
Organism: Serratia sp. CY74737; assembly: GCF_052166775.1. NCBI lineage: Bacteria > Pseudomonadati > Pseudomonadota > Gammaproteobacteria > Enterobacterales > Yersiniaceae > Serratia > Serratia sp. CY74737. The sequence continues at coordinate 16,689 of NZ_JBJNOF010000023.1, read as the reverse complement.
TACCCAGCTTATCGGCAACGCAGCGTAAAACTTTAAGCCGAATTGCCGCCCGTTTCGCCTCCGTCCTGCCCGCGTTCGCCGATCGCGATCATAAAAAATTAAAACGCCGTTTTAATTTATTGACTCTCTGACCGCCTTGCGTGGAGACTGGCGGCTATTGCTTCTTCTTTAGCCAGGGCTTATTGACGATGACTATCCGAAATCTCGCCGTGATCGGCGAATGCATGATCGAGCTGTCGCAGCAGGGCGCACAGCTGACGCGCGGCTTTGGCGGCGATACCCTCAACACCGCCGTCTACCTCGCCCGCCAAATGCCGGAACAGACGCTACGGGTGCATTATGTCACCGCACTCGGCACCGACAGTTTCAGCGGCGACATGCTGCAGGCCTGGCGGCAGGAGAAGATCGAGACCGGGTTGATTCAGCAATTCGACAACAAGTTGCCGGGCCTGTACCTCATCGAAACCGACGCCGCCGGCGAACGTACTTTCTACTACTGGCGCAATGACGCCGCCGCCCGGTATTGGCTTGCGGGACCGCAGGCCGACGCACTGTGCGAACGGCTGGCGCAGTTCGATTACTTGTACCTCAGCGGCATTAGCCTGGCGATCCTCGCGCCTGCCGATCGCATGAAACTGCTGGCGCTGCTGCGCCGCTGTCGCGCCAACGGCGGCAAGGTGATCTTCGACAACAATTACCGTCCGCGCCTGTGGCAAAGCCGTGAGGAAACGCAGCAGGCCTACCGCGAGGTGCTGGCCTGTACCGACATCGCTTTTCTGACGCTGGATGACGAAGAGTTGCTGTGGGGAGAGCAGCCGATCGAACGGGTGGTCGCACGCACGCAGGCGCTCGGCGTCGGCGAGATCGTCATCAAACGCGGCGCGCACGCCTGCCTGGTGTTCAGTATGGCAGGGGAGAAGCTTGAGGTGCCGGCGATCGCGCTGCCGCCAGAGCGTGTCGTCGACACCACCGCAGCGGGCGATTCTTTCAGCGCCGGTTACCTGGCGGCCCGCCTGAACGGCGACAGCGCCCAACGGGCGGCGCAGCGCGGCCATCTGCTGGCCGCTACGGTGATCCAGCATCGCGGCGCCATCATTCCCGCCGCAATGATGCCGGAGGCATAAAAAAAGCCGGCATCGCTGCCGGCTCTTTCTCTTTGTGCTTTGCCTTGCGGAAAATCAGCCCGCGACGGCGATGCGTTTCATATCGGTCATGTAGCCGCGCAGTTTACGGCCGACGGTTTCGATAGGGTGGCTGCGCACCGCTTCGTTCACGTCGCGCAGCTGCGCATTGTCCACCGCCGTACCCGCCACGGCTTTGCCCAAATCGCCCGCCTGCAGGGTGGTCATGAAGTCCTTCAGCAGCGGCACCGCCGCGTTGGCGAACAGGTAGTTGCCGTACTCTGCGGTATCGGAGATGACCACGTTCATTTCATACAGACGCTTACGCGCAATGGTGTTGGCGATCAGCGGCAGCTCGTGCAACGACTCGTAGTAAGCCGACTCTTCGATGATGCCGGCATCGACCATGGTTTCGAACGCCAGCTCAACGCCCGCTTTCACCATCGCCACCATCAGCACGCCGTGATCGAAGTACTCTTGCTCGCTGATTTTGCCTTCAAACTGCGGCGCATTCTCGAATGCGGTTTTGCCGGTCTCTTCGCGCCAGGTCAGCAGTTTCACGTCGTCTTCCGCCCAGTCGGCCATCATGCCGCTGGAGAACGCGCCGGAAATGATGTCGTCCATGTGCTTCTGGAACAGCGGCGCCATGATGGTTTTCAGCTGTTCGGACAGCGCATAGGCGCGCAGCTTGGCCGGGTTGGACAGGCGATCCATCATCAGGGTGATGCCGCCCTGCTTCAGCGCTTCGGTGATGGTTTCCCAGCCGAACTGAATCAGTTTCTCGGCGTAAGCCGGATCGGTGCCCTCAGCAACCAGCTTGTCGAAGCACAGCAGCGAACCCGCCTGCAGCATGCCGCACAGAATGGTCTGCTCGCCCATCAAATCGGATTTCACTTCGGCGACGAAGGAAGACTCCAGCACGCCGGCGCGGTGGCCGCCGGTCGCCGCCGCCCAGGCCTTGGCGATCGCCATGCCTTCGCCTTTCGGATCGTTTTCCGGGTGAACCGCAATCAGGGTCGGCACGCCGAAGCCGCGCTTGTACTCTTCACGTACTTCGGTGCCCGGGCATTTCGGCGCGACCATCACCACTGTGATGTCTTTACGCACCTGCTCACCCACTTCAACGATGTTGAAGCCGTGGGAGTAACCCAGCGCCGCGCCGTCTTTCATCAGCGGCTGCACCGCGCGCACCACGGAAGAGTGCTGCTTGTCCGGCGTCAGGTTGACCACCAGATCCGCCTGCGGGATCAGGTCTTCGTAGGTGCCGACCTTGAAGCCGTTTTCGGTCGCCTTGCGCCAGGAAGCACGCTTCTCGTCGATCGCTTCTTTGCGCAGGGCATAGGCGACATCCAGACCGGAATCGCGCATGTTCAGACCCTGGTTCAGCCCCTGGGCGCCACAGCCGACAATCACCACTTTTTTACCTTTCAGGTAGCCGGCTTCGTCAGCAAATTCGTCGCGCGCCATAAAGCGGCATTTACCCAATTGCGCCAACTGCTGACGCAGGTTCAATGTGTTGAAATAGTTAGCCATGGTGGTACTCCGGTTTGATGTTGTCTTGCATTGTTATTTTCATTCCCCGCCCTGTCTGTGCGGAGATTCGTTAAACTCAATGTATAACAGGAAATGCGTTGCTTAAATTGATATATTGAGAACGTGATATTGCAATTTTTGCAACACTCTCACTGCGAGCGTATCGATATGGATTTACGTGATTTAAAGCTGTTCCTGCATCTGGCCGAAAGCCATCACTTTGGGCGCACCGCCAAGGCGATGCACGTCAGCCCGTCGACGCTCTCCCGCCAGATCCAGCGGCTGGAAGAGATCCTCGGGCAGCCGCTGTTCCTGCGCGATAACCGCACCGTGCAGCTCACCGACGCCGGCGAACAGCTGAAAGAATTCGCCCAGCAAACGCTGCTGCAATATCAGCAGCTGAAGCACTCGCTCGGCCAGCACGGCCCTTCGCTGAGCGGCGAACTGCGGCTGTTCTGCTCGGTGACCGCCGCGTATAGCCACCTGCCGCCGATCCTCGACCGCTTCCGCGCGCAGCACCCGCTGGTAGAGATCAAGCTGACCACCGGCGACGCCGCCGACGCGGTCGACAAGGTGCAGTCCAACGAGGCCGATCTCGGCATCGCCGGCCGGCCGGAAACGCTGCCCGCCAGCGTGGCGTTCACCAAAATCGGCGAAATTCCGCTGGTGCTGATCGCGCCGGCGCTGCCCTGCGCGGTGCGCAGCCAGGCGTTCGCCGACAAGCCCGACTGGGCCGAGATCCCCTTCATCTTGCCGGAGCACGGCCCTTCGCGAAAACGCATCGAACTGTGGTTCCGCCGTCACCGCATCAGCAATCCGCTGATTTACGCCACCGTCGGCGGCCACGAAGCCATCGTGTCGATGGTGGCCTTGGGCTGCGGCATCGCGCTGATCCCGAGCGTAGTGGTGGACAACAGCCCGGAACCGGTGCGCAACCGCATCTCGCAGCTGGATAACATCTCGATGGTCGAACCGTTCGAGTTGGGGGTCTGCGTCCAGAAAAAACGCCTCAGCGATCCGCTGATCGACGCCTTTTGGCGATTGCTGCATCCCCGCTGACGCGGGGTTTTTACAGGTCGGCCGGATCGACCTGCTTCATCGCCTCCACCTGCATCAGCCAGTGATAGAGCGGCTCAAGCTGCAAAAACGCCCCGGCCAGCAGCGGCGCCAGATCGGCGTTGAACAGCTTTTCAACTTCGCTGTCCGTCACCATCACCGCGAACGATTTGCGGTTGTACCAGGTGGCGATCTCCGCCGCCTGCTCCTTGACCAGCGGACGCTTGTAGCTCTCGCCCACCAGCTCGAACGGCGGCCGGCAACAGGCGGCCACCTCCAGGAAAGGCTGCGGCCGCTGTTTCAGCGTATGGCGGAACAGATCCATGGTCGGCTTGTTGGCGCTGTAGTAACCGAGCCCGTAGCGCAGCATGTCCGGCCCCAGTTCGAAAAAGTAGACCGGCGCATCTTTCCAGTCTTTGCTCGGGCGCTTGAACGTGAGCCACATGCGGCTGCGGTAGCGCGACTTGTCGTGAGAAAACCGCGTATCGCGATGAATGCGCGACAGCGTTTTGCCGATCGCCGGGCGAGTCTCGAACTGCGGATCGATCGCCAGCATGCTGGGAGCAAGCTGCTCCACCAGCGCGCGAAACGGCGCCAGCAGCTCGCGATCGTAGATATCGCGGTTGCCGTCGAACCACGCCTTATCGTTCTCGATCCGCACCTGCTGCAGGAAATTCAGGCCCTGCTGGCTAAAGCCGGAGAAAGGTTGCGTCATAAGTTTTTCCGTTCTGACGGTTTATCGGGTATTGCGCAGATCTTCCCTCTGCCAACGGCGTTTGATAAACACGCGCCGACGCGTGCGGAAATAGGCGACATACAGGTAGAACGCCGCCCGGTTGCTGAACAGCGCCCCGCCAACCGCGCCCCCCAGCAGCAGGGCGCCGGTGGCGATGCCGGTCATGCCCGCCGCCCACGCCGCCGCGCCGCCGAGGCAACACAGACCGAGCATGCCAAGGTAATATTGCAGCAATACCACTCCACTGTTTTTACCCTGCACCAGTTGGAACAGGATCAGCGTCATCCACACCGCCACGATCGCGCCGCTGCCCATCAACACGGCGGCGGAGGTCTTGCCGCTCCAGGCGGCCGCCACATCCGTGACCAGACCCATCACGCCCGCCAGGCCCAGCATCAGGCACACCATCAGCAGCATGACGTTGCCGACGCCCGGTGGTGACAGCCGCTGGCCCGGCGTCAGGAAATGCTGCTCGAGCTGCGCATCCACGCCGGCGAAAAGCGCACGATCGCGCGCCGCGATTTGGCTTTCCATCTCCCGGCCTTCTGCCGCTAAACGGGACAACCGGTCGGATAAACCCACCGGACTCACCCCTGCAAAAAGAAGCGGAACGCCGGGTTGTCGGTTTCATCGTGGCAATCGTAGCCCAGCGCCTGCAGGTGCCGCTCGAATTCCGGCTCGCTTTGCGCCAGTTCGAAGGCCGCCAGCACCCGGCCGAAGTCGGTGCCGTGGCTGCGATAGTGGAACAGCGAGATGTTCCAGTGCGTGCCCAGCGTCTGCAGGAACTTCAGCAGCGCGCCCGGCGACTCCGGAAACTCAAAGCTGTACAGCCGTTCGCGCAGCGGCTTCGACGGACGCCCGCCCACCATGTAGCGCACGTGCAGTTTAGCCATCTCGTCGTCCGACAGATCCACCACCTGATAACCGTCGGCGTTGAGTTCGTCGATGATCTCCCGCCGTTCGGCGTGGCCGCGCGTCAGCCGCACGCCGACGAAAATGCAGGCGTTGTCGGCATCGGCGTAGCGGTAGTTGAATTCGGTCACCGAGCGCCCGCCCAGCAGTTGGCAGAACTTGAGGAAGCTGCCCTGCTGTTCCGGAATGGTCACCGCCAGCAGCGCTTCGCGCTGTTCGCCCAGTTCGCAACGCTCGGAAACATAGCGCAGCCCGTGGAAGTTGAGATTGGCGCCGGACAGCACGTGCGCGAGACGCTCACCCTGAATGTTGTGCTGCTGGACGTACTTTTTCAGCCCCGCCAAAGCCAGCGCGCCGGAAGGCTCGGCAATGGCGCGCACGTCCTCGAACAGATCTTTGACCGCCGCGCAGATGGCGTCGCTGTCCACGGTGATCACGTCGTCCAGATACTCACGGCACAGGCGGAAGGTTTCGTCGCCGATGCGCTTCACCGCCACGCCTTCGGCGAACAGCCCGACGCGCGCCAGATCCACCGGATGGCCGGCATCCAGCGCCGCGCGCAGGCAGGCGGAGTCTTCCGCTTCGACGCCGATCACTTTGATCTGCGGCATCAGCTGTTTGATCAGCACCGCCACCCCGGCGGCCAGGCCGCCGCCGCCGACCGGCACGAAAACCCGATCCAGATGCGCGTCTTGCTGCAGCAGCTCCATCGCCAGCGTGCCCTGCCCGGCGATCACCGTCGGGTGATCGAACGGCGGCACAAAGGTCATGCCCTGCTGTTGGGAAAGCTCGATCGCCTTCGCTTTTGCCTCGTCGAAATTGGCGCCGTGCAGCAGCACTTCGCCGCCGAAGCCGCGCACCGCATCCACCTTGATGTCCGCGGTGGACACCGGCATCACGATCAGCGTTTTGATGCCCAGCCGTTTACCGGAGAAGGCGACGCCCTGCGCGTGGTTGCCGGCCGAAGCCGTCACGACGCCGCGCGCCTTCTGCTCTTCGTCCAGCCCGGCGATCATCGCATAGGCCCCGCGCAGCTTGAAGCTGTGCACCGGCTGGCGATCTTCGCGCTTCACCAAAATGGTGTTGCCGAGGCGCGAAGAGATTTTGCTCATGGCCTGCAACGGGGTGACTTGCGCCACCTCGTAAACCGGCGAGCGCAGTACCGCTCGCAGATATTCCGCGCCGCAGGGGGCGCTGGGTAGGGGTTGAGAGACCGCCATGCTGCTTATCCCCCCAGTTTGCTCTTGTCGCGCACCGCGCCTTTGTCGGCGCTGGTGGCCAACGAGGCGTAGGCGCGCAGCGCGAAGGACACCTGACGTTCACGATTTTTCGGCGTCCAGGCCGCGTCGCCACGCGCCAGTTCCGCCTCATGCCGCGCCGCCAACTCCTGCTCGCTGACATCCAGCTGGATGCCGCGATGAGGAATGTCGATCGCGATCATGTCGCCGTCCTGCACCAGGGCGATCAGGCCGCCGTTAGCCGCTTCCGGCGAAGCGTGGCCGATGGACAACCCGGAGGTGCCGCCGGAGAAACGCCCGTCGGTGATCAGCGCACACGCCTTGCCCAGCCCCATCGATTTCAGGTAGGTGGTTGGGTAAAGCATTTCCTGCATGCCCGGCCCGCCTTTCGGCCCTTCGTAGCGAATCACCACTACGTCGCCCGCCACGACTTTGCCGCCGAGGATCGCTTCTACCGCGTCGTCCTGGCTTTCATACACTTTGGCCGGGCCGCGGAAGGTGAGGATTTCCTTGTCGACGCCGGCGGTTTTGACGATGCAGCCGTTTTCCGCCAGGTTGCCGTACAGCACCGCCAATCCGCCGTCCTGACTGTAAGCGTGCTCACGGGTGCGGATGCAGCCTTCCTTGCGGTCGGTGTCCAGCGAATCCCAACGGCAATCCTGGGAGAATGCCTGCGTGGTGCGGATACCGGCCGGCCCGGCGGAGTACATTTTCTTGACGCTTTCGTCGCGGGTCAGCATCACGTCGTAGGCTTCCAGCGTCTGCGGCAGGGTCAGCCCCAATACGTTGTTCACCTCGCGGTTCAGCAAGCCGGCGCGGTCCAGCTCGCCGAGGATGCCGATCACGCCGCCGGCGCGGTGCACGTCTTCCATGTGATATTTCTGCGTACTCGGCGCCACCTTGCACAGGTGCGGCACTTTGCGCGACAGGCGATCGATGTCTTCCATGGTGAAGTCCACCTCGCCTTCCTGCGCCGAAGCCAGCAGGTGCAGCACGGTGTTGGTCGAACCGCCCATGGCGATATCCAGCGTCATGGCGTTTTCGAACGCCGCCTTGTTGGCGATATTGCGCGGCAGCGCGCTTTCGTCATCCTGCTCGTAATAACGTTTGGTCAGCTCGACGATGCGCTTGCCGGCGTTGAGGAACAGTTCCTTGCGATCGGCGTGGGTGGCCAGCAGCGAACCGTTGCCCGGCTGCGACAGGCCCAGCGCTTCGGTCAGGCAGTTCATCGAGTTGGCGGTGAACATGCCGGAGCAGGAACCGCAGGTCGGGCAGGCGGAACGCTCGATCTGCTCGCTGTCGGCGTCGCTGACGTTCGGGTTCGCGCCCTGGATCATCGCGTCCACCAGATCCAGCTTGATGATCTGGTTGGAGAGTTTGGTTTTGCCGGCTTCCATCGGGCCGCCGGAAACGAAGATCACCGGGATGTTCAGGCGCAACGCCGCCATCAGCATGCCCGGGGTGATTTTGTCGCAGTTGGAGATGCACACCATCGCGTCGGCGCAGTGGGCGTTCACCATGTATTCAACCGAGTCGGCGATCAGCTCGCGCGACGGCAGGGAATAGAGCATGCCGCCGTGGCCCATGGCGATGCCGTCATCCACCGCGATGGTGTTGAACTCTTTGGCCACGCCGCCTGAAGCTTCGATCTGTTCGGCGACCAGTTTGCCCAGATCGCGCAGATGCACGTGGCCCGGCACGAACTGGGTAAAGGAGTTGACCACGGCGATGATCGGCTTGCCGAAATCGGCGTCGGTCATCCCGGTCGCGCGCCACAATGCGCGGGCACCCGCCATATTACGGCCGTGGGTGGTGGTGGCGGAACGGTACTTAGGCATGCTCTTTTCACTCCAAATGTATTTATGGCAGGCGGCGAACGAACCGCCTGGATATTTCTTATCTTGTCTGTCTTGTCGTCCGCCACGCTGCGCGGCGAGCCTTGTCGTTACGGGTTTACCGGATCCAGCCACCCGTATTTGTCTTCGGTCTTGCCGCTGAACAGGCCGAAGAACGCCTGTTGGATCTGTTTGGTCACCGGGCCGCATTTGCCGATGCCGACCTGAATGCCGTCCACGCTGCGCACCGGCGTGATTTCCGCCGCGGTGCCGGACATGAACACTTCGTCGGCCAGGTACAGCGATTCGCGCGACAGCACCTGCTCGCGCACGTCGAAGCCCATGTCTTTCGCCAGCTTGATGATCGCGTCGCGGGTGATGCCCGGCAGCGCCGACGAGGTGAACGGCGGGGTATAGAGCACGCCGTCTTTCACTTCAAACAGGTTCTCGCCCGCCCCTTCGGAAATGTAGCCGTGCACGTCGAGCGCGATGCCTTCCTGATAGCCGTGGCGGCGCGCTTCGCTGCCCACCAGCAGGGAGGAAAGATAGTTGCCGCCGGCCTTGGCCGCAGTGGGGATCGTGTTTGGTGCGACGCGGTGCCAGGAGGAGACCATCGCATCGATGCCTTGATCCAGCGCTTCTTCACCCAAATAAGCGCCCCAAGGAAACGCCGCGATAATCACGTCCGTTTTATAACCGGCCGGCGGGTTGACGCCCATGCCGACATCGCCGACGAACACCAGCGGACGAATGTACGCGCTGACCAGGTTATTCTTGCGCAGCGTAGCGCGGCAGGCTTCCATCAGCTCGTCGACGCTTTGCGACACCGGCATGCGGTAGATTTTCGCCGAATCGTGCAAGCGCTGCATATGCTCGCGATGACGGAATACCACCGGCCCCAAGTGCGAGTCATAGCAGCGTACGCCTTCAAACACCGACGTGCCGTAATGCAACGCGTGCGACATCACGTGCACTTTGGCCTCGGCCCAAGGAACCATCTCACCATTGAACCAAATGTAATCGGCTTTCTTTGTCATTGTTATTTATCCTTCTCGGCGCCTCAGGCGCGTATTTGTTGTGATGTTGGCTGCTGGATCTCGACGCAGGAGACGTCCATCAGTTTGCTTAATTGAGATGACAACAGGGCGACCGGACGCGGGCTGGCAACGGTCAATTCGATATTGATGCTGTCGGCGTTGGCCGGGGAAACCATATTCATAGCACAAACCTGAAAGCCGCGATGACGCACGACCCGCAATACGCGCTCTAACATTTCGGGGCGAAAACGCGCCTGGATCGAGAGTTGATGCTGCATCATGATATTTCCTCCAACATGGTTTCGTTGCCGGCGCCCGGCGGCACCAGCGGCCAGACGTTTTCGAGTTCGTCGATAGAGACCTGCAGCAGATAAGGGCCTTCGGTGTTGAACAGCGCCTCGAGCGCGCCCTCCACCTGATCCTTGCGGCTGATGCGCTGGCCGGGAATGCCGAAGGCGGCGGCCAGCATCAGGAAGTCGGGGTTATCGGACAGGTTGGTTTCGCTGTAGCGGCCGTCGAAGAACAGCTGCTGCCATTGGCGCACCATTCCGAGGCGCTGGTTGTCCAACAGCACGATCTTCAGCGGCAGCTGTTTGCGCTTAATGGTGCCCAGTTCTTGCACGTTCATCATGAAGGAGCCATCGCCCGAGACACAGATCACCGTATCTTGCGGACGCGCGATCTGGGCCCCGACCGCCGCCGGCACGCCGAACCCCATGGTGCCGAGGCCACTGGAGGTGATGAAATTCTCCGGGCGCTCGAACGTCATGTGCTGCGCGCTCCACATCTGGTGCTGGCCGACGTCGGTGGTCACCACGCTGTTGGCCGGCTTGCGGGCGGACAGCTGGCGCAAGAACAGCGGCGCGTAAATCGGCTGGCCAGGATGATCGTAGCGGCAGGCGTGATCGGCTTTCAGCGCCGTCACCCGTTGCCGCCAGGCGGCGATGTTCAGCGGGCGCTGCAACGCCGGCAGCAACGCTTTCAGATCGCCCTGCAGGGCCACATGCGCCTGGCGCAGCTTGCTCATCTCCGCCGGGTCGATGTCCATGTGGATCACTTTGGCGTGCGGCGCGAAGGCATTCAGCTTGCCGGTCACGCGGTCATCGAAACGTGCGCCGACGGCGATCAGCAGATCGCACTCCTGTACCGCCAGGTTAGCGGCCTTGGTGCCGTGCATGCCCAACATGCCAAGGTACAGCGGATCTTGCGCATCCGGCGCGCCCAGCCCCTTCAGGGTGGCGACGTTCGGCATGCGGGTCACGGCGATGAACTCGCGCAGCGCCGGCACCGCCTGCGCCATGCCCACGCCGCCGCCGACGTACAGCATCGGTTTATGCGCCTGCGCCAGCAGCTCAGCCGCCTCGGCCAACGCCGCCGTCGGTAACGCCGGCGCTTCATCGACCGGCATCAAATGTGGATGCAGGTCGCCTTGCGCCAACTGGATGTCTTTCGGGATATCGATCAGCACCGGGCCAGGACGGCCGCCGGCGGCGATGGCGAAAGCTTCCGCCATGATGCCCGGCAAGGCATCCAGCGATTCCACCAGGAAGCTGTGCTTGGTGCAGGCCAGAGACAGGCCGAGAACATCGATCTCCTGAAAGGCATCGGTGCCGATCAGCTCGGACCCCACCTGACCGGTGATGGCGACAACGGGAACGGAATCGAGCAGCGCATCCGCCAGCCCGGTGATCAGGTTGGTGGCGCCGGGACCGGAAGTGGCGATACAGACACCGACTTTGCCGGTGGCGCGGGCGTAACCGATGGCGGCCATGGCGGCGCCCTGTTCATGGCGGCACAGCAGGTGTTCCACGCCGCCGTCGTACAGCGCATCGTACACCGGCATGATTGCCCCGCCCGGATAGCCGAATACGGTATCCACACCCTGCGCACGCAACGCCTGAACTACCCATTGAGCGCCATTCATAGTTATTTCCCCGCCTTACTTCGACAATCGCAGGATTTTGTTCTGTTTTTCATGCTCTGCCCCTTGCTCCACTTTTCTCTTGCCAATAAAAAACCCCCGGACCTGACGGTGCGGGGGTTCTCTTGCGATTCCGGCTTGTTTGCTAAGCCTTTCTTCGTCCAAGTGCAGCCCCGCACGGTGGGATAATAATCACCACCACGCTAATCACGACTAGGCTAATCACTTGGGCAAAGGCTTTCATAATGGGTTTGTTCACTGTGCTCATTCAGAACTAATGCTTACAGAGGTACCACAGCCGCGCGCGACATGACAACACTTTTTTTGCGTTATTATTCGGCGCAATCTGGTCATACCTCACGCGAATCGCCCGGATTTCACACGTTGGCGCGCATACCTGGATTTTTCACCGCGCCGGTGATGGCCTTGCCGCGCGTATCCTTGCCGAAGAACACCAACAGAGCGATCGCCACCGCCACCGTCCCGGCAACCATGGCCATCGCCAGGCCATAATTATGCCCATGATGCTCGGCGAGGGTGGCTTGCAGCGTGGCGTTGACCGAAGCGATCAGGTTGCCCAGCTGATACACGAACCCCGGCAGCACCGCGCGGGTGTTGGCCGGCACCAGCTCGGTCAGGTAGGTCGGCACCACGCCCCAGGCGCCCTGCACCATGAATTGCATCAGGAAAGCGCCGATCCCGAGCATCAGCGAACCGCTGGAAAACGCCCACAGCGGGATCACCGGTAACGCCAACAATGCGGCGATGATAATCGCTTTTTTTCGGCCGATTTTTTCCGATAACGAACCGAAGAAAACGCCGCCGATAATTGACGCGATATTGTAGCTAATGGCGATGATACTGACGGTTTTCGGATCGAAACCGTGTTGAACTTTCAGAAATACCGGATACAGATCCTGCGTGCCGTGAGAGAAGAAATTGAACGCCGCCATCAGCAGCACCAGATAGCAGCACAGCTTCCAGTGGCTCTTCAACACCGGCAGCAAGGCGCTGCTTTCTTTACGTTCACGCGCCGCCAGCCACACCGGCGACTCCTGCACGCAATAATAAATAAACGGCAGCAGCAGGATCGGCGCCGCGCCGATGACGAACATGCCGCGCCAGCCGACCGTTTCGAACAGCAGGCCGTACACCACCGCCGCCAGCAGATAACCGAACGGATAGCCGGCCTGGAAAATGCCCGACATCAAGCCGCGCGAGCGGTCCGGTATGGTTTCCATCGCCAATGATGACGCCACGCCCCAGATACCGCCCATCGCAACACCGTACAACACTCGTAACAGCAGGAAGATCGTCAGCGAGGGCGCGGCGGCGGAGAGCAGCTCAAACACCGAGAAGAAGACGATATTCAGCATCAGGATCGGTTTGCGGCCATATTTTTCCGCAGCGCGCCCGAAGATCAGCGCGCCGATCGGCCGCACCGCCAGCGTGAGCAGAATCGCCAACGTGACCTGCTCCAGGCCGACGTGAAAGGATTGTGCGATGTCGCTGAGTAAGAATACCAGCACGAAAAAATCGAAAGCGTCGAGCGTCCAGCTTGAAAAACTGGCGATTGCCGCATTGCGTTGCAGCGGGGTCCAACCAAACATAGTGTTATCCCTACCGTAGAGTACGAAGTCAGGAGATTTAGCGGCTGCCGGGCAGACTGCCGCGGCGGTCGGAGTGTGTTAAAGAAGTGATTTTTCTTTTAATCAATTGTTAAATACACCCATCAAGCCTATGGCTGCAATGCGTACAGGCCGCTAATGTGTTGCAGGCTTCAGCGAATTGTTAATGGGTATTGCCATAGGCTGCGAGGCGGTTCGCACAATCTTGTTCAATTCGATGAAAATCAGTGATTATGCTGCGAGTTTCATGGAAAAAATGCCAAGAACGCCGCGCGGCACCTGGATAAATCGCGCATCATGCCGCCCTCAGCAAGGAGAGCGATATGTCACTGGCGGTAATCTATAGCCGCGCCATCATCGGCGTTCAGGCCCCTTCCGTAACGGTAGAGGTGCATATCAGCAATGGCCTGCCCGGCCTGACGCTGGTTGGCCTGCCGGAAACCACGGTAAAAGAGGCGCGCGATCGGGTGCGCAGCGCCCTGATCAACAACGGTTTCACCTTTCCCGCCCGCCGCATCACCGTCAATTTGGCACCGGCCGATCTGCCGAAAGAAGGCGGGCGCTACGATCTGCCGATTGCGCTGGCGATCCTCGCCGCCTCCGAGCAACTGCCCCTCGCCCCGTTGGCACGCTACGAGTTTCTTGGCGAACTGGCGCTGTCCGGCGCGCTGCGCGCGGTCAGAGGCGCCATCCCGGCGGCGCTGGCGGCGGCTGACGCCGGGCGACAATTGGTCCTCTCCACGGACAACGCCGCCGAGGTCGGCCTGATTGCGCAGTCACAATCCCATACTGCCCAACACCTGTTGGAGGTCTGTGCCTTTTTGCTAGGTCAGGGCGAGCTGCCGGTGGCCGTCACGCCTCCCGCGGCAGACAACCCGCATGAAAACGCCGATCTGCGCGACATCATCGGCCAAGAGCAGGCCAAGCGGGCATTAGAGATCGCCGCCGCCGGCGGGCATAACCTGCTGCTGATTGGGCCGCCGGGCACCGGTAAAACCATGCTGGCCAGCCGACTGACGGGCTTACTGCCGCCGCTAACGGAACCTGAGGCGCTGGAAAGCCTGGCGGTCGCCAGCTTGCAGCATCCTGTTCTCACCGCTTTGCCATGGCGCCAGAGGCCATTTCGCGCACCGCATCACAGCGCATCGATGGCGGCGTTGGTCGGCGGCGGCTCACTGCCGCGCCCGGGTGAGATATCTATGGCGCATAACGGCGTGCTGTTTCTGGATGAGCTGCCGGAATTCGAGCGTAAGGTGCTGGATGCGCTGCGTGAACCGCTGGAATCCGGCGAGATCGTGATTTCACGTGCCAACGCCAAGGTCTGCTTCCCGGCCAAGGTGCAATTGATCGCGGCGATGAATCCCAGCCCAACTGGGCATTACCAGGGTATGCATAATCGCGCCTCGCCGCAGCAGGTGCTGCGCTACCTGGCCCGGCTGTCAGGACCTTTTCTCGATCGTTTCGATCTGTCTATCGAAGTGCCGCTGTTACCTCCAGGCACGCTCAGTAAGCGGCAAACTCAGGGAGAAAGCAGCGAGCAGGTGCGGGAAAGAGTGCGACAGGCACGCACCCGGCAGCTCGAACGCGCCGGTAAAATCAACGCGCTGTTAAACAACCGTGAAGTGGAACGGGATTGCGTGTTGCAGGCGGCAGACGCCGAGTTTTTGGAAGCGACATTAAACGCGTTGGGGTTATCGGTCCGCGCCTGGCAGCGCATCTTGAAAGTGGCGCGCACGCTGGCGGATTTGGCGGGGGATGCCGAGATCGGCAGGCGCCACCTCAGCGAAGCGCTGAGCTATCGCAGTATGGACCGTCTGCTGTTACAACTGCATCGTAGTCTGGAATAGAAAATGGAGCCCGAAGGCCCCATCGTCTTTAGTCTTCGCTGTCGCTGTAATCTTCTACTGCGTCAGCCTGCGGCTTACCGCCGGACAGCGTATGGAATTTCTTCGGGCGACGTGTGCGCGCCAGATATTTAGCCCATACTTTTTCCTGCTCGGTAGCCGCTTCGCGCTCACCGCGGCACACTGCGACGAACAGCTGTTCTTCTTCAGTGGCCGGCTGGCGTTTGCCCGAGTCCAGCTCGTTAAACGCGTAGCCGAAGCGCTCTAGCAATTGCGCCTCTTTAATGGTGAAATCGCCGTGACGGGAGAACCCGCGAGGGTAATGTTTATTATCAAAAAAACGATTGGTCGTGGTGAAGCTATCCGCCATCTGACACGCTCCTAATTCTCTTATGGCCGTGCTGTTTATGGCGCGGAGTATTAGATAGGCTTGACAGCGTGTAAAACAAAACATTTAAATCTTAACGACAAATTTTTTTGGAGATAGGTGTGGATACCGAATTACTGAAAACCTTTTTGGAGGTCAGTAGAACGCGTCACTTTGGCAGAGCCGCAGAATCTTTGTACTTAACGCAGTCCGCGGTCAGTTTCCGCATCCGTCAGTTAGAAAACCAGTTGGGCGCAAATTTATTTACCCGTCATCGCAATAACATCCGCCTGACGCCTGCCGGCGAGCGGCTTCTGCCCTATGCCGAAAGCCTGATGAACACCTGGCAGTTGGCGAAGAAAGAGGTCGTGCGTTCACTGCAACATACCGAGCTGTCGATCGGCGCGACTGCCTCGTTGTGGGAGGCTTATTTGACCCCCTGGTTGCAGTCTCTCTATCAACAAAGAGAGGCGCTGCAGCTCGAAGCCAGGGTGGCCTTAAGGCACTCTTTGGTAAAGCAACTGCATGAAAGGCAGCTCGATTTACTGATCACCACTGAGCCGCCAAAGATGGACGAACTGGCCAGCCAGCAACTGGGCAATTTCTCATTACGCCTGTTCTCATCCGCGCGTCGTGACAAGCAATCCCCCATGCCGTACATCAAGCTGGAATGGGGGGCCGACTTCCACCAACAGGAAAACCGCATGTTGGAAGGTGATAACGTGCCGGTACTCACGACCACCTCGGCACACCTGACGCGTCAGTTGCTGGAAACCACAGGCGGATGCGCTTTCCTGCCCAGCCAGTGGGAAAAAGAGTATCCGCAGTTGCTTGCCGCCGCCGAGATCCCGCCGATTGTCCGCCCACTGTATGCCGTCTGGTTGCAAAACAGCGATCAACAGCCTTTGATTCGGCAATTACTTAAAATACCTTTAAATACCGCAGCCTAAAGCGCTATGGCGGCCTTAAAAGCCGCCGCCGTGGTCATGGCTGTCTATCATGCCAAAAACCGCCCATCGCCTTCTGAGAGAAGAAAATGCAAAATGGTAGGAGAATCAGGAGGTCGGCGGAGGTAAAGATCGAAAGATCATAAGGCAACTCGGATCAGATAGACATCAGCATAGAGCAGCTAATGCGCTCTTTTCCAAAGCAGGAATGCTCCAAGGGAAGGGATAGTAGGTAAAAAAAAACCCTTTGCTTTCGCAAAGGGTTCTTAATATGGCAGGGGCGGAGAGACTCGAACTCGCGACACCCGGTTTTGGAGACCGGTGCTCTACCAACTGAGCTACGCCCCTAAATCTCGCTTAACGTTATGCCTGCTAAAAAAGCAGGCATAATTAAATAAGTGGCGGAACGGACGGGGCTCGAACCCGCGACCCCCTGCGTGACAGGCAGGTATTCTAACCAACTGAACTACCGCTCCACCGATTCTTTTACGTTGTATCTTTCGATACCGGCAAT
>NZ_JBJNOF010000022.1:0-64867 GCF_052166775.1 Serratia sp. CY74737 | reverse complement strand
TTGCGCCAGATTTGCTCGACCTCTTTCTTTTTAAAGAACAGCTGCCGCCAGGTGCCGTGTTTGATGTCGAGGCCGCCGCGTGTGACGGAGACGTGGATATGCGGGTGCTGATTGAGCTGCCGGCCGTAGGTATGGAGCGCACAGAAGATACCGACTTCGATCCCCTGTTGGCGCGCCCAGCGGAGCATGGCGCGGGTGGCGCAGCGAAACAGGTCATTGAGCAGCGGCCAGTTATTATTGAAGAACGGCCACAGCAGGTGCGGCATGGTGAAGGTGATGTGTTGCCAGTCGCAGTCGGGCAGGATGTGCTGCTGCTCGGCAATCCATTGTTCGGTGGCCTTGAGGCCGCAGCTACTGCAGGCCTTGGACTTGCAGCTCTGACAGAAAAAGCAGGCATGGGTGCAATCCGGTGAGGAACAGCAGTAGCGGCGAACACCCATGGCACAAGTGCCGCAGGCGAGCATGCGCTCGACGGCGAGTTTGGTCCAGTCGCTAAGGGTGTCACCGTGTTTGTCGAGATAGCGGCTCCAGCCGTCGTCATGCTGGAACAGCAGCTTTGCGGGTCGCGGAATATACATGGTGCAGAGTCTACAGGGCGTTATCGGGCAGAAAAAGTGCGTCGGCGCCAGCCGGCTCACGCCACAGGCGTGCTCATTTTATGCGGGTGTCAACGCGGCGGTGGGGCATGTCCCACCTCGCGGCCGGTCGGGCTGTCAGACGGAACCGGCGTTGAGGTGAGGCAGGATCTAAAAGACGGTTGAGGCAGCAGCGCTGCCGTGCTCGCCCCATAGGGGCGCTACGTTCTGCGTTGGCTTGCCCGGCTGGATTAAGCGCAACTCAACACCATGTTCAAAAGCCTATTGATCGAGCGTGCGGCAGGTAAACTCCGGGCCCTGATCGGTTCTTATCGTTGCAGGATAGCCACGAAACAGCGCAATGCTGTCCAGAATATGTGTCACCTGAACGCCTGTAATCCCGAATGCCGTGGTGATCGTCAGACACTCCTTCGTGAAATCATCCACGCAGGTCAGACACTTAATCCTGCGGCCGCTGGCAAGTGCATCCATGACAAAATCCATCGACCATGTCAGGTTCGGCGCATCAGGGCGAAGAAGCGGAGCCGCTCAGTCGCCAGCCCCTTGCGGCGTCGCCTGCGTTTTACATTCAGGCCGTTGAGATGATAGATGCGGTATACCCGCTTGTGATTGACGTGAAGGCCCTCTCGACGCAGTAGTTGCCAGATGCGCCGGTAACCAAAGCGGCGGCGCTCAAGTGCCAGCTCTGTGATGCGTAGAGACAGCTGCGCGTCAGCAGCCGGACGCTGAGCCGAATAACGGCAGGTCGACAGGGACAAACCTGCCAGCCTGCAGGAACGACGTTGCGACAGACCGGCGGCCTCACACATGACTTCCACGGCTTCCCGCTTCTGGTCTGCCGTCAGAACTTTCGGCCAAGAGCCACCTGAAGCGCCTCCTTATCCAGCATGGCTTCAGCGAGCAGCTTCTTAAGGCGGGCGTTCTCCTCTTCAAGCGACTTGAGCCGCTTCACATCAGGGACTTCCATGCCGCCGAACTTCTTGCGCCAGGTGTAAAAGGTCGCGTCTGAAATAGCGTGCTTACGGCAGAGTTCCCGGGCTGAAACCCCGGCTTCGGCCTCGCGGAGAATACTGATGATCTGTTCGTCGGAAAAACGCTTCTTCATGGGGTTGTCCTCATGTTGCTGATGAAGACATTACTAACATCATCGTGTGTTAATCAATGGGGAGCAGGTCAATTAATTTAAGGTGGGTCGAAGTGTCTGGTGATTCAGGGGGCCAGTCTAGGTAGGGTCAACACAGACGTGCTACCATTCATCCGCCTTTGACGGACTTAATAAGTTATTCTACTATACAAAATGAGATGTAAAGTAACTCTCAGTAAGAATTACTCTCACAATCCAGTAATTCTCAAATCAATCAACGCATAAATTTGGATATAACATATAAGGATATAATTATGTTCTTTCTGTCTAAAACCGCCGAGCTGATGGGTAACACTCTGAATTATATGGGTAAATCAGTATCTCAGGTTGTAACTGATGTGTCCAATGTAGCTAGTAACTTAGCTCATGACATCTATGAAACAACGTCTAACTTAACTAATGGGATTTCTGAAATTGTAAAACCAGTACCTATTTTATCTGGTGTTACAGATGCAGCAAAGTTAGTTGTTGATGGAACAGTACACGGTGCCGAGATCGTAGTTGACCATTTTGATATGTGGGTGGCAGAGGCCGGCCAAGCTGTTGGTACGTTAGTCAGTACCACTGGTGATGTAATTGCTAATTCTGGTAACCTTGATATACACGGTGTTATCGATTCTATAAAAGATGGTGTAGGAACGATTGTACAAAAAGATATACAATTTTTAGATCATCACCTTACCCATGACTTGGAGTTATTGCAAATTCCTGGGGAAGTAGTCGGTGATGGTCTTAGCAGCATTTTGACTGGTGTACTGGGTGATAACATCATATCTAATGCGCCTAAAATCATTAATGAGCTACAGCATAGTCTCTTAGAGACTGGTTTGCATGAAGGCATTATCAATCCATTGTTAGATATTGCCACTAAGGGCAGTGAATTAATTTTTGGTGAAGACCTCGTCCCAACGCTGAAACCGGATGATATGGGCATGGGTTCTTTCCACCATGGTGATCATGGATGCGAAATCCAAGTTGTTGGAGTTAGCCCAGCTCAACTTCCTGAGCTAACAGGCTTGTGATCATAAAACCAAATTATTCACACTGCATCAAGAAGGTTGATATCAGTGCCGGGGACAATATGCGTTGTTCCGTTGCTGGATTTTTTCATAAAAGCTGAAGATACGGCCGGTAATCAATACCGGCCGTTTTAATGTCATTAAGACAGACGTTTTACATGCAAAATCAGTAGAGAAGACAGCAATAACCCTGTAATAGAACAAATGAGAACGTAGCGCCCCTGCGGGGCGAGCACGGCTGCTTTGCAGCCTCAACCGTCTTTAAGCCCCAACCTCACATCAACGCCAGTGCCGCCCGACGGCCAGTCCGGCCGCGAGGTGGCGCATGCCCCCGCCGCGTTGACACACGCATAAAATGAGCACGTCTGCGACGTGAGCCGGCTGGCGCCGACGCCCTTTTCCTGTTCCCTGCCGCCCTGTAGACTCTGCACCATGTATATTCCCCGACCGGCAAAGCTGCTGTTCCAGCACGATGATGGCTGGAGCCGCTATCTCGACAAACACGGTGACGCCCTCAGCGACTGGACCAAACTCGCCGTCGAGCGCATGCTCGCCTGCGGCACCTGCGCCATGGGCGTGCGCCGTTACTGCTGCGCCTCATCGGACTGCACACATTCCCGCTTCTTCTGCCAGAGCTGCAAGTCCAAGGCCTGCAGCAGCTGTGGCCTCAAGGCCACTGAGCAGTGGATCGCCGAACAGCAGCACATCCTGCCCGACTGCGACTGGCAGCACATCACGTTTACCATGCCTCACCTGCTGTGGCCGTTCTTCAACAACAACTGGCCCCTGCTCAATGACCTGTTTCGCTGCGCCACCCGCGCCATGCTCCGCTGGGCGCGCCAACAGGGGATCGAAGTCGGTATCTTCTGTGCGCTCCATACCTACGGCCGACAGCTCAATCAGCACCCACATATCCACGTCTCCGTCACCCGCGGCGGACTTGATGTTAGTACCGATGTAAAAATGACCCACATGCCAATGTAATTAGGACCCACCTGGGGTAAAACTGGCAGTTTTAAGCGAGCTGCCGATGCTAACATTGGAGTCAAGAGTGGAGATTGCTGTTCTTCTTCGGCAAGGCATGTCCATCCGCGCCATTGCCCGTCATTTACGTTGCTCTCGCCAGACTGTTTCGGCGCTATATCCGGATGGGGGATAACGCATCATCATCCCGTTACTCCAACCGGGCTCCTCGTCCCGGCAAGCTCGATCCATTCAAGGCCTACATTCTTGAACGGGTTCAAGCCGCGCGGCCCCATTGGATCCCCGCCAGCGTGCTGTTGCAGGAGATCCGCGAGCGGGGTTACACCGGGGGTTACAGTATGCTTACGGCATTCTTATTGCCGCTGAAGCAGCAACCCACTGAGCCTGTTGTGCGGTTTGAGACGCCGCCGGGCGAACAGATGCAGGTCGATTTCACCATTATCCGCCAGGGGCGACATCCGTTACTTGCCTTTGTCGCTACATTGGGCTGGAGCCGGGCTACTTACGTCCGTTTCTATGCTCGCCAGGATACGGCCGCATGGTGCGACGGCATCGAGCATGCCCTGGCTTTCTTTGGTGGCACACCACGGCACCTGCTGTTTGATAACGCCAAGGCCATCATTCTGGAACGGGACGTCTACGGTGACGGGCGCCATCGCTGGAACCCATTATTGTTGGCGTTAGCAGAGGAGTACGGCTTTTCCCCCAGAGTTTGCCGCCCCTACCGCGCCAAGACCAAGGGTAAGGTGGAGCGCTTTAACCGCTATCTCAAGGAGAGTTTTGTCGTGCCGTTGGCGACAACCTTCAAGCAGTCAGGTTTGATGCTGGATGTTGATTCTGCCAACGCTCGCGTAGGGGCATGGTTGGTGCGAACCGCCAACGCCCGGAAGCATGGCACCACTGGTGTTCCTCCGGACCATCGCCTGCAGAAGGAACTGGCCGCGTTGTTACCCTTGCCTGTACTCAGGCCAACATCAGCGCCTCGATTGGCAGAGCCACAACGCCGGGCTGTACCTGTCGAGAGCATTCAGCATCCGCTGTCAGTGTATCAGTCCCTGTTGGAGGCCCGTTTATGAGCACTCTTCAGCATCAGCGGATCGCTGAGTTATGCGAGCAGTTTCGTCTTGAACGTATCGCCGCCGAGTGGCCTGCACTGGCACAGAAGACGATAGATGACACCGCATCATTGGGGGATTTTCTTGAGCAACTTCTGAAGCTTGAAGTGGACAGCAGAGACGAGCGACGGCGCCAGACGCTGCTTCGCCTTTCCGGTTTACCCGCGGTCAAGACACTTGAACAGTTCGACTTCAAGTTCGCCAGCGGCGCCCCACGGGCGCAGATACAGGAGTTGGCCGGTCTGGCGTTCGTTGAACGTCAGGAGAACATCGTGTTACTGGGGCCATCAGGCGTGGGCAAGAGTCATATTGCTGCCGCCCTGGCCTACAAGTGCGCGATGGCAGGACTAAGCGTCCGGTTTATTACCGCAGCCGACATGATGTTGCAACTGGTTGCTGCTCATCGTCAGGGGGAACTTAAAGGCTATTTGAGCCGCATCATTCACAAGCCGCGGTTACTAGTTGTTGATGAGATCGGCTATCTCCCGTTTGGCAAGGAAGAGGCCAATTTGTTCTTTCAAGTTGTCGCGAGACGCTATGAGTCAGGCAGCCTGGTGTTGACCAGTAACCTGCCGTTTACGCAGTGGTCCGGTACGTTTGGAGATGATGAGACGCTAACGGCAGCAATGCTGGATCGCCTTTTACATCATGCTCATATCGTGCAGATCAGCGGCCAGAGTTACCGGCTGAAGGATAAATTAAAAAGTGGTCAACTCAAGAAGCAGGCACAAGCCGAAGTTTCTGAGTAACCACGATTAGGGGTGGGTCCGTTTTACTTTGGCAGGGTGGGTCAGAATTCGATCGGTATTGACACCTGGCGGGCCAGCCCCAATGCTGCCAGGGCACAGAACGCCAGATGGCTGAGTGCTGCGGTGGTATTATCCGTAGTTACGGATTTGGTTTTGTCTAACAACGTTGTCTGCCCTGCCCGTTTTGACGAATGGTTAAAGGGACTCTGCAATCCATCACTATTCAGTGTAACTGGCAATCCCGACAGTGACCAGCAACGCATTGCACAAATGTAATACAGGTGTATTTCTTTTGTGTTCATTATCCTGGCCTCAAGCGATAGGGGCGTCGCCGGCCGGGTCGGAATGTGGCCCGAAACTGGCGCAGCTGATCGACGTAGCTGGCATCGAGCAGAGACACTATCCGGGCTATCTTTCATCGGCCGATGACCGTCCCCTGCCCCGCTGGTGCGCTGCTGCTCGTCAGCAGATAATGCAGCAACACCGCCACCTCGGACGCCAGCAGGTATTTAAGGAGGTAAGGTTGCAGCAGCGTCATGCGCCGCAGCGCGGGTGCGGTCTCGTATGAGGGCCAGACAGGGAGTGTCAGATTTACATCGGCAGCGACAGCCAGACAACTGTGAGGTCGCTCCCCGTGCCGTCTGACGTTGATAATGGCGGTTGCATATCCTGCCATATTAGTCTAGTATTATCTTACTGCAAGAGCATACGCAGGGGGCGCAAATCAGATACAGGCCTTCTGTGCCGGGCAGTCAGGTGGCTGATCACCTGCCGGGTAGTTACGACATGAGTCGGTTTCTGAACCCTTAGTGCTAAAGAAATGCTGCGACTACCAACACATTCGTAAGGGCGCCATATGCGCCCTTTTTTTTATTCAATTCTGCCTATCTGTACGCCATGTGGATTACGCTTCGAGTAAGCCGTTACAACCACATAGATCCAACCAGAATCAGTTTCTGGGGCTTCTCTGGGCTCCAGAATCACTATACCCAAAGCAGACTTTAGAACGGTCGTTCTGTGCTTCCCACCCGGATGATTAAACTCGCAATAAATTGGTGCTCCTGGCTGGATAATATCCCGTACAAAGCGAGCAACATCACTGATCGTCTCATAGCCAAGCCGGGCTAATTCCTTCTCATGCTCAGCCCAAATATGGTTAACACCAAAGCCACGATTAGGCCCTGTATGCCTCCCCACACGCAGGAAAATGTCACCTGCTGGAATAAAGTCATGTTTCGTTTCTATCTCCGGCACGCGCCCATAACAAGCCAACCCGTCCGGGTGAGCTATGGTGCTGTTTGGAGAGCCAGCAATGCCGATGTACTTATCCTGCCTAGCCATTCATCAATCCAATATCCCGCATCCACACCTGCCCGGTCGCTCTGTTGAAGCCCAGCGCATTGAGCGCGTTTGTCATAGGGGTTTAAAGTCCAATGGAATAATATCAATTTTCACGTCTTAAGCTCTCCCAACATGACTCTCCCTGATGATCCTGACACACGAAATAACGTATGGCCGTCATGCTAACACAGGTGGCACCGACGTTCTTGCTCGGGATAAAAGCCCGCTTATCATCGGCTTCAACACATATAATGTAATACAATATCACATCATTATGAATTACCAATGTAATACATTGGTATTCTATTTTTGCATCAGCAGGCGCGTGTACTCGCGGTGATCCAGTGAGAACGTCACTCCCAGCTGCGGCGCCACGTCCAGTGCAAACACCTTCAGGTACACCTCCGTGCTTTCATAACGTTCATGGCCCATGTAGGTCTGCACCACTTTCGGCGGTACGTGGTTGAAAAACAGGTGCATCGCAAAGCTGTGCCGGAGTGTCTTGGGATTGATGGCCGGCAGCGCAAATTCAATCCCTTCCTCCCTGGCGCGCGCGACGGCCTGCTGCAGCCACAGCCAGGCTGTTTTCCTGCTGACGTCAAACAAGGGGCGTCGCCGGCCGGGTCGGAATGTCGCCAGGAACCGGCGCAACTGATCGACGTAGCCGGCATCGAGCAGCGGCACTATCCGGGCTATCTTTTCATCTGCCGATGGCCGTCCCCTGCCCCGCTGGCGCTGTTTCAGCGTGCGCAGGCGGACACAGGGGCGAGGTCCCTCGAGCTGCAGATCTTCCGGCGTCAACGTCAGGGCTTCGGTAATGCGGGCGCCGGTGTTCCACAACGTGGCATACAACATGCGCTGACGCTCGTCAGGCAGATAATGCAGCAACACCGCCACCTCGGGCGCCAGCAGGTATTTAGGGAGGTAAGGTTGCAGCTGCGCCATGCGCCGCAGCGCGAGTGCGGTCTCGTACTGTGTCACGGCAACCGGCCGATCGGTGCTGGTCATCAACATGGTTCCCCCCCTCTGAATAATGTTTCCGTATGTCTTTTGTATTACATGTGTAATTCTGTTGAATTACATTATCCACCGGTGATCCCTGGCAGACTGGGCGATGGCCATCGGTGTGTTGGGCGCCGGCATGTGGTCTGTGCCTGGTCGGTTGCCGATGAGCGCATTCCCCTGGCGGCGTTTAAAAGTGAAATACAGATGTATTACATCAGTGCGCTGTGAAAAATCTGCAGGGTAATGCCCTTGCCCGTTATAAATTTTTCGCGTAGCGCAATCTTGCCGATGTCGTCTATTTTGACAGCCCTGGAGAGCGGACGCCACGGGAATAAATCGCCGATGCACCGATGTTTAGGTAACAAAATTCGAAATGATCGAAAGTTGTTACTACCCTATTTTAGACAATATGGGGCGAACGATAGCCAAAAAGCCCCCTGCTTGATCGGCGCGTCAGGCGGGAACGGGGCTGGCGGCGATCGGCGGCCGCGGGCTCGCCGGCGAAACACTCTACCTGTTCGGTTACATGCGGGGAGAAAGTAAGAGGAAAATGACATTCAGGGGGGCGGGCTAACGTGGTCGTGATGCCGGCGGGCGGAAGTCCTAAAGTTTACGGCGCCGCAGTTCGGCATCGATGGCCTTGAGCTGGCGTTGCCTTTTTATCTGATAACACTCTGGTTCAGGTGGCTTCTGATCAACGACAGGATCTGTTCACACGCTATCTCTAACTCTGGGTTTTTATCGCGATACATTGCGTACTCCTGCACCGCTTCAAAAATACGGCAAACTATCAGGCTATCCGTTTGGCCAAGCGAACTCAGCTCTTGGGCTTTCAGCCCTATGCTGTCTAGAATTTTTTCTACAGTGTTCACACTCCCAGCTCCTCTTTGTAATTCAAAATGATTACATATGTATTACTAAGGTAATTCATTTTCCGACTGAATAGGGCGCTCTGTCAGAACACGTGGCGCACCTCATAACACCGATGCCCTGCTAAACGTAGTCTTTATGTAATACATAAAGACTACGTTATCACTTCAGCGCGGGCTAAAACCCGCTTCGGCCAGCGACTTCTGCAGGAGGTTAACGGCATCCCTCATCTCATACGTCTCGTCTTCATCGACAGCACAAGCTTGAATTTCTGACCAGGTCAGGCGCTTGACGAACTGCGCCAGTGCCAGCGCCTGGCTTTGGGTTAACTCGGTGGTGACGGTCACGATAGCGCTCATCGTTCTCTCTCCTTAATGTAATTTACAAAGATTACTTGTGTAATTCACATGTATTACAAATGCTCTTTGATCATCTCCAGCATTTTCTCCGGGCCAACTTCTTTGGCCAGGTACAGTGCGGCGCGTAACACCGTCGAGTCCGTGATGGTCTTGGTGGTCAGATCTTGGATCTCATCGACCAGCTCGCTGCACATGACTTTTTCTGCCGGCGTCATACGGATGGTCTTCGGGTTTTCGCTGGTCGTTCTGTTTCGGTTAACCTTTACGTTGGAAAGGCGGGTTTTAGTCTCGCCCTGGGCAGGTTCCGGTTTGACCATCGCGGGACGGGTGAGGGGGCCTTTAGCCATTTATGCAGCCTCTTTCGATAAGACGGTTTCGAGTTCACGCATCAGCGCGCGGTAATCGTTCAGGGCCAGTGAGCCCTTGTTATAAAAGTAGAGCGGTACGCAGGCTACCTGTGCCTGTGAGATGTTCTCATCGGCGCGGATGCGGGTTTTAAGGTAGTTATCCTTCGTCCGATCGTTGCTGGCCAGCTGATCGTGAAGGTAGGTATTCATTTTCTTCTTGGCGCCATTGTACTCGTTGCGGAATACGCTGAACTGGGTAAAGCGGGTCTCCCTGATCTCGTCCAGGTAGTCGAGAACCACATCCAGCCCAGTCAGAGCGAAGCTGCCGCCATCGACCGGGATGAGCACGTGATCGGCCATAAAGGCTGCATTGGTGGTCGACAGGTTCAGACCGGGTGAGCAGTCGATCAGAATATAGTCGAACCTGTCCATCACGGGCTGCAGGTGCCGAGAAAGTATTTTTTCCCGGTGATGACGTGTCAGGCAATTTTCCATAACGCGTTCAAACGACGGATCTGAAGGGATAATAAACAGGTTTTCGATCACCTCTTCGCCGCTGACGGCCGGAATGATGGCATCAAAAATATTGAAGCGCGGGTTGTTATACAGGTCACAGATGGTATGGCCATATTGCGCATAGTATTTTTTGCCGTTGGCCATCACCTCGGTTGAGTTGGCTTGCTGATCCCCATCGATAAGCAGCACGCGACGGCCTGCCTGAGCAAGAGTCATGGCGAGGTTAGTGATCGTGGAGGTTTTACCTGCACCGCCTTTGTTGTTCATGATGGCGATGATGCTGGCCACCGTGTTGCTCAGCGGCGTGAGGATGGACTGCACAGGAGCTTCTGTCATCGGGATTTCCCTCTCAATGAAATACTATTGTATTACGTTTAGACGCGGATGTAACTTCGTCATCTGTACAGATTATAGCAATACAAATGTAATACACAAGTATTTGTATTGAATTACTAGTGTATTCTCCTTTGCTTTGTGCCAGGTATGTACTGTACGTAATTTCTCCTGGGCGTGCCCCGTTGGGGACGGCTGTCGTGCTGCGCAGGGAGCCGGCCGGCCGTCTCCCCCCTGCGGGCTTCCATCCTCACGCAACCCCGCTTGCAGCCGGCGATGCCGGCGCCGCACTCACTGTCCTGCAGCCTGGCTGCAGGACGCTGTTGACGCCCCGCCGGCCGCTGTCGCGCCGTCGTGTCGGGTTGATCCGTATTCAACCTTCCAGGGTGCTTTAGCCGCAGTCAGTCTTCCCGCCGCAACTGATAACAGCACAACGCCTCGCTTAAACACCAAGGGGTGTATGAACTCCGCCAAAAACTTTTTCCTCCCTTCGGTCAAGAAAACTTTTTGTCTCCGCCCCTTGGTGCCGCTCTTCGCCGTGCTGAATCAGTTTATTGCGACGGCGAATACTCACAGCGGCATCAGTTATCACCCCACGGAGGATTTCAACATGGCTCAACAAAACGTCAAAGGCGCGACAACGAAGCCTACAGCAGCATCCGCACAGACCAGCAGTGCTATGACCATACCGCAGGTGTATGACCTGTTTTGCTATGTGAAGGCGGTGTGCGGTCGCTCGACCGGCACCATTGAACCGCCGGTCGTACCGGCAGAGGCGGAAGAGGTGTTCGCGGACTTTGGGGATTTCGACACCATTTCGGTGTGGATCGTCGGAGGCTGGCCGGTGGCTGCCAGCGATCAGATGACGATGACCCACTGGCGCATGAATTCAGGGCAATAAAAAAGCGGCATCGCTGCCGCTTTCTCACCGCCAGCGCGGAAGCACCCACTTCTGACGCTGGCTCAACAGGCAATAACTTGAAGGAGCTACACCATGTCTATGACTGAGTCTAAAGCACCAACCAAGGGCAAGACAACCCGTCCGGCCAAAACCACCAAGAAAAACGCGCTTACGGAAAAAATCGAGGCGGCGCTGGCCAAGGCCGTGCGCAAAACCGCCACGCTCGGCCAGCTGGTGCTGACTGACCTGAACGTGCGCAAGAAAAAGTCCTCGCAGGCGTCGATCGAGGGGCTGGCCGCCGCCATCCGTTCTGCCGGTCTGCTGATGAATCTGGTCGTGTTCGAAATGGACGATGGCCGCTACGGCGTCGCCGCCGGTGAGCGGCGCACGCTGGCGCTGCGCTGGTTGATGTCACTTGAGAACGACGCCGACAAGACTACCCCGGACGGCATCGTGACCGACGATTACCCGGTCGCGGTGCTGGTCGTCAGCAAGGCGATGGCGCGCGTGGTGTCGATGATGGAGAACAGCCAGCGCGAGCAGATGCACCCGGCCGATCAAGTCACGGCGTTCCGCGACCTGTCGGCGGACGGACAAACCCCGGCACAGATCGGCGATCTACTGGGGTTCAGCACGCGCCACGTTCAACGCTGTCTGCGTCTGGCAACGATGGCGCCGGTGCTGCTCGATGCACTGGCCGACGACCAGATCACCCTCGACCAGCTGCAGGCGTTGTCGGCCACCGAAGATCATCAACGTCAGTGTGACGTCTGGGAAAACGCGCACGGCTGGGCGGCTGCGCCGCAGCACCTGCGCGAGGCGGTGCTGAAAGGCGAAGTCTCGGCCAGAGACAACAACCAGCTGGCGTTCGTCGGGCGCGAGGCCTACGAAGCGGCGGGCGGCACCTTCAAATTCGACCTGTTTACCGACGAGGGCTTTTTGACCGAACCGGCGATGCTGGAGCGTCTTGCCCGTGAAAAATTGCACGCGCTGGCGCAGCAGGTGGCCGAGGACGAGGGCTGGAGCTGGGCGGAAGGGCGCATTTCGGCCATTAAAACGTGGGGGGAGGATGCGGAGCTGTATCGCGTTCATGCCAAGCCAGATCCTGAATTTACCGATGACGAGCTGACCGAGATCGAGTGTCTGCAAACGAGATTGGACGAGCTTGAAGATGCCTTCGGGGCAGAGGATGCCGAAACTGATGCGCTGATGGCAGAAAGCGACGCAGCGGAAGCCAAAATCGAACTGCTTACCGCACAAGCCATCGTCCGGGCTTGGCCGCCGGCGATGCGCAGCAGCGGCGGGGTAGTGGCGTCCCTGCGTGACGGGGAGGTGGTTTACCAGCGCGGGATCGTACTGCGGGCGAGCGAAGTAACCGACAAGTCCGGGGATGACAACGGCGAGGGCACGGCGACCACCGAAACGGCGGCACCGAAAACCAAGGAGAAAGGGCTGTCGGCGGCGCTGATCACCAGTTTGTCGGCGGAGCGCACGCTGGCGGTGATGGGGGCGCTGGTCGAGAACCCGACCGTGGCGCTGGCGCTGCACACCCACACGCTGGCCGTGAAGGTGTTCGGTTCGCGTTACGCCGGATCGCTGCTCCAAACCAGCCTGACCCCAAAACGGGCGGAGCTGTTGACCAAAGCCCCGACGGCGGAAGGCAGCCGCGCCGATCGCCAGCTGTGCGAGCTGCACGCGCAGTGGGAGGCGAAATTGCCGCCGGAGTGGAATACCGATTTCTCATGGTTGCTGACGTGGGAGCTGGCCGAGGTCGTGGCGCTGCTGTCGTACTGCGTCGGCCTGTCGCTCGATGCCGTGCAGCTGTGGCCTGCGAAGGATGGCAAAGTCGGCGATGCCCTGACGCCGCTCGAGCACGCGCTGGACTTCACGCTGCGCGACTGGTGGCAACCGACCAAGGCCAATTACTTCGGGCGCATCAGCAAGGAGTTAATGAGCGATGCACTACTTGATGCCGGGAAGGTGGCACAGGCGGCCTCGGTGCTCAAGATGAAGAAGGGTGACGCCGCGCAGCTGGCCGAGGATGAACTGACAGCCAGCGGCTGGGTGCCGGAGTGCCTGCAGCCGGTGGCCGAGGACACCACCACTTTACAGGGCGCTGACAACAGCGCCGCCGCCTAAACGACAGGGAGCTGCCGCCCATCGGGCGGCAGAAAACAGCGATGAAAAATGCATTCAATCTGGAAACACTGACGGCGATGAGCGCCGACGAACTGGAGCAGTACCGCGATCGGGGCAGAGAGTACCGGATGATGCTCAACTGCGCGGTGCTGGGGCAACTGGCGGTGCCGGAAGGCTGGCGCGTGGTGGCGGAAGAGGGCTGTGAGTTCTGCGGGCGCGTGCCGGTGGTGTGCCGGATAAGCCCGGCAGGGGATGAGGCGACGGCGCTCTATTTGTGCAGTGCGGGCGCGGAGGTGCCGAACTGGTCAATGACGCTGCCGTTTGACGGCGGTCAGTCGCTGGCGTGGCTGTACCTGGATGAGCATTACACCCCGGCCACGGTCAACCGGGTGCTGCATACCGTGGCGGGCTATTACCGGCTGGGGTTCTGGCGGCCGGAAAAGCTGGCGGTCGCGCTGCGGATGGGAGGGCATTGCCTGTGATCCCCCATCATCTCGCTTTGGTGCCGTGGCACCCGTACCGGCAGGCCGTCTGGCAAGCCATCGCACAGGTCGAAGCCCGCCGTGAAGCTGGCAGGCGGTTATCCGCCTACCCGTATGCCACGGCGTTTTTCCGCCAGTTAACCGGGCGGCTCACAATTTCAGCCAGGGACATCCGCATGATAGACGTGACCTACCGGCCCGGCGATCGCCGCCGCGCCACGCGCAAGGAAGACTATATCGACGCGCTCGACATCCTGATTGCCAGCCGGGGGGAGCACTGTTATTCCCCGTTGCCGGGCGACACCCGTGACACGCTGTTCCCGGAAGTGAACCGCCGCCGCCGACAGCGCTTCGAACACCGGCTGACGATGAAACACACCCGTCAGGCGCGCATCGATGCCACACTCCGGCGGCACAAGCAGCGACGTTACCAGGTGCGGCTGGCGCAGGCGGAAGTCGAGCTGGCGTTCATCACGCCGGGCGAGCTTGACCGCTGGGTACGGCGTGCGCAGCAGCAGGGACTTGCCGAGGATGATTTGAGCGGGCTGGTGATGGCGTGGACGGCGCGGTTTCCGTGCCTTGCCGAACTGGATCGTTATCTTTGGGCTGACATGCCGTTCTGGGAGGCGCGTCTTCAGGTCAGTCTGATCAGCGCGGAGTTGTCCGCTGAAGCGCATATCGATAACGCGGCGCGGCTGCAGAATCGCCTGGTAGGCCGCTAACCCCGGACAACAGGCTGCAGTGGCTTCGCCACTGCGGCTTGTTGCTCTCTGATCCCTGTGCCAGGCCTGTCTCTTCTTTCAGCAGGGGAGACGGTTCCTGTTGATAGAGTCACTGTGACTGTCGGGCATGAATGTGCCGCTTCTGAACGACTTGCCTGGCGAAACGATGCGGCGCCGGGCGTCCGGGCGCGCTGTCGTGCTGCGCATGGCGCCGGCAAGCCGTCGCCCCCCTGCGGGCGTCCATCGCTGACGCGAAAGACACGCTTGCAGCCGGCGGTGCCGGCGCCGCTTCTCACTGTTCCTCGCCCTGGCGAGGAACGCTAAGGTCGCCACGGCTTATCGCCGCGTCGGGTGTGTTCCTGCTCATCTCACCGGTGGTTATCTCTCATCGGCCCTTACGCGGCCGCTTTTGTAGCACCGTCGCCCGCGTGCCCGCAAGGGTGAAATGCACGCCGCAAGCGGCGCCCTTGCGTTCCCCCGTTCGCCGTCGCTACGTCAGCTTTTCGCCGCGCAAGGTTCCGACGAGAGATAAATCAACCACCGAAGAGGGATGCCAGCATGAACACACAAAACGTCAACGTCAAAACCGCCACGAAGGAACGCTCTGAAAGATATGTGTGGACGGAAGCCTATGGTTGGGGCTTGTCGCCTGCTGAACGCATTTCTGAACAACAGGGCTACTTGAACGAGTTGCGCCATTTTAACGATCAGTGGAAACCGGAAAGAGCGCAGCGGCTGATGGAGCTGCTGATGACCATCGCCGATAACGTGCTGGACTCGGTGACGAACTGGAAAGACGTGGGCGCTTTTGGTGATAAGCCCCGCGTTCCTTACATGATCGTGCGTTGCTGGCTGGACGCGATGGCGTTGGCGCCAGAGATGTGCGGCGAAATGGGCAGCAACGCCGTGGCGTATGTGCTCGAAAATTTGGAGGGGAAATTTGAGTTTGAATGCGCGATGGCCCGGATGGATCGCCCATAAATTTTACCGGCCGGGCGGCGGCGCAGCTGCCCGGTCTATCACTAGAAGGAGATAAGACTATGAAACAGAGCATCAACACCGCCGTTAACGGATCGCCTGATGATTGGGATGTAAAAGCCTGCCTGTTTGCTACTCAGGAGATCGGCCGCTTTTCCGTCAAGTTCTCGGCGCCGTGCATCGGGGGCACGGTGAACCTCAATTGCAGCCACATCACCAACGCCTGTAATCCGTTTGATGCCGTGGCGCGATTCGCGCGCGAAACCCGCGCGCAGGGTTGCACGGTGTACGCCGTGGAACAGCTCGAGCCTGTGCGCCCTGTTTGCCTGAGCACAACCGGGTATCGCTTTATGCAAAAAGGCTTCATCTGGCTGTGTCTCGATACCGGCGTTTTCGTCGACGTGTCAGACGATGGCCGGATGCGGCGCGGGGACGATGGCCGCCAGTTGCCTTACTACGGCACGTTGATCCGCATTTAACCCGTGGCAAGCCACCCTAACCGAGGAGAAAAACGATGTATCAGACCGAAATCAGCACCGAAAACCGCATGGCGTGGGATGCGAGCACCGAGGCCGCGTACTGGCAACGGCGCGAGCAGCAGGCACGCAGCGACGTGGAAGAAATCACGCTGGCGGCGTTTATGGATGCCATCGCAGTGATGTACCCGAAAGACTGGGAGGGCGACGCACATAGCGAAACTTTCAAGCTGGCCGAAATGTACTGCGGGGACGTTGCCTACATTTTTGCAAAAGTCGGCGATCGCTATTTTAAGTTCCGCGATGTGGTGACGTTATCGCACAGCGCCATTCTGGCGCGGATCAATAAGGAGGTGTTAAGCCGGGAGACGCAAGCCCGTAAATGAAAAAAGCAGCGTTTCCGCTGCTTCCTCATGCCGGTTTACCCCTAGGAAAGTTAGACCGGCGTTCTATCAAACTACATGGAGTCTCAACCATGAAATCAACAGACCCAAGCATCATGACAGTAACCGACGAGTATGTAAAGCGCCTGCAGGCTGAGTGCGAGCAGGTGAAACGCCAGCGGCGGATCGCGCGCGGCGATATAGCCGCCGCCGACGTCGATCCGGATTTACGGTCGTTCGGGCGTCATATCGCCGGATGTGTTCGAAAGGGCAAATCGGTGCGGGTGCCGTCGATGCGGGGCAGTGAGTGGGGGCACGTTCTGCGTGCGCTGGAGTTAACGCGGGCGATGGCCTGATAACGCGAGCCGCCGCCGTATCTGGGGCGGCTATTCACTGACCCGGAGGTTAATTGATGTCACAACTCTCTTTTGATGCCCTGTTTTCCGTGCCCGTCGATGCAGTGCGCCCGGCGGAAAAGAACGTCAGGGCTGATACGGTCGAACCGTCAAAATCTGCCGACCCTGTACCAGGACGGAAACGGACAATCACCGGCGATGATCCGCGCAAGGCGTTTTTGAGTACGTTTCGTGAAACGGCGCGTTATCACCATCGCTACGAAGTGTTCAGCGATTTTGTGAAACTGACGGCCTGTGCGCTGGAAAATCTGCTGTTAAAGTCGCCGGACATCGAGGCGGAGTATCTGGCCACCATCCAGCGCTATGAAAAAGCCGACCAGCAGCGCATGGCGCAGCTGTATTCGTGGCTGATCATCGGGCTGGATCAGGGCATGGGGGATTTTCTCGGCTCGCTGTTTATGGAGCTGGAGCTGGGCAGCGGCAACATCGGCCAGTTTTTCACGCCGTTCCATCTCTCCGAGCTGATGGCGGGACTGGTGGCCGGTGATCGGCTGGCGGCGTTGGAAAATGAGCCGTATATCACGCTGTCGGAACCGACCTGCGGCGCGGGCGGGATGGTGATCGCGTTTGCCAAAGTGATGCTGGCGCGCGGCTATAACCCGCAAACGCAGCTGCGCGCCGACTGTGTGGACATCGATCCGGTGGCGGCGCGGATGTGTTACATCCAGCTGTCGCTGCTGGGTATCCCGGCACGCGTGGTGATCGGCAACAGCCTGACACTGACCTATCAGCGCGAGATGTATACGCCGTTCTGGTATCGCGTGACGTCCAAGCGCTGGCCGATGTATCGCTAACAACCGAGGCGGGCAGGGCGATCCTGCCCGATACCGCATGACAGAAAACGATTTGCGGCCGTTATCGGGCGAATTTACTGATCGGGGCGGGAAAACTGGGCGCTTGATGACGACGCCGTGTGCTACCTGGAAACGGAGGATGGCACGCCGCCCTTTTTCCGGTGGCGGTGACTCCGGTCAGCACTGCGCGGTAAAAGACGAACAGAACGAAAGGCCGGAACCTGCGGCACCGGCCATTCTCTCTTTTCTTGTTCGCTGTCAAAAAGACCTGGTGGCGGTTTTCCTACCTCTCCCTTGCTGGCAGCCGGTATTCCTGCGGTGAATCGGGTTTTCGCATGATGCCTGGGCGTGCCCTTCGGGCCCGGCTGTCGTGCTGCGCAGGGAGCCGGCACGCCGTCTCCCCCCTGACGGGCTTCCATCCGTCACGCGATGGGCACGCTTGCAGCCGGCGATGCCGGCGCCGCTTTTCACTGTTTCTCGCCCAGGCGAGGAACGCTAAGGTCGCCCCGGCTTGTCGCCGTGTCGGCCGTGTTCCTCCTCGCTGCGTTTCCGGTGCGCCATCGGACGGCCGTTCCCCGGCAGAGGGCTGTTCGTAGAACCGTCGCGTCGCCCCGCAAGGGGTGAAATGCACTTCACCGAAAACTTTTTCCAGGTAAAAACTTTTCGTCTCGCCCCTTGCGTGTCTCCTTACGCCGTTGCTCCGTCGCCCTTTGCCGCCAGGGAACTCACCGAACGATGGAATAACCACCAGAGAGGAGCAAGCGCAGGATGAACACGCAAAACGTCAACACCGCCACCAAAGAATCTTCCAAACGATGGGCGGGAAAATACCCCGACGCGGAAAGCATCATGATCCGTCAACTGGCATTGATGGAGGAATTACACGGCGTGTATTTGTCCCCTGACGAACTGGCGCAATCGCTGTATGAAATTTTTAACACGATGACGGATCGGGTGGTGTTTAACGGCGTCGATAACTCGCCGTCCGATAAACCGAAAATTGCGTATGCCGTCGCGCAACATTGGATTACGGCGCAGCGTTTGGCCGGTGCCTATTTTGGCGAGACCGGCGTCACTGCCTGGGAGCATGCGCGTTATCGGCTGCACCTTCAGCTGGCTATCAATCACTCATACCGTTAATTCATCGCCGGTCTAAAAAAATTGGCCGGCATTACTCAAAGAGAAAGGAGAATATCATGCGTCTGACTTCCCGTTTTGGCCGTTATAACGCCATCCGTAAAGACCGCCCATTAACCAACGACGAATTAATGAACGTAGTGCCGAGCGTGTTTTCTGAAGATAAACACGATTCGCGCAGTGATCGCTATACCTATATCCCCACCATTACGCTGCTGGATAAATTACGTGAGGAAGGTTTTCAGCCGTTTTATGCCTGCCAGACGCGCGTCCGGGATGAAAGCAAACGCGGCCATACCAAACACATGCTGCGGCTGCGTAGGGAAAATATGATTGTCTCCGGCAATAAGGAAGTACCCGAAATCGTATTATTGAACAGCCACGACGGGAGCAGCAGTTACCAAATGATCCCGGGGATGTTCCGCTATGTCTGTGCCAACGGAATGGTATTTGGTCAATCGTTCGGTGATGTTCGTGTCCCGCATAAAGGCGACGTAGTCGGGCAGGTGATTGAAGGTGCCTATGAAGTGCTTGGCATATTTGACCGCGTAGATAATGACCTCGATACCATGAAATGCATTTCACTGTCAGAGCGCGATCAGGAATTATTTGCGCGGGCGGCGTTAAGTTATCGCTACGAATACGAAGATAAATCCCCGATCACGCCGTCGCAAGTTTTGCGTCCGCGGCGGCGTGAAGATTACGGCAACGATTTATGGACGACATTCCAGCGCGTTCAGGAAAACATGATTAAAGGCGGATTACCCGGTAAAAGCGCGACCGGGAAAAATACCCAGACGCGGGCGGTCAACGGTATTGATGGCGATATAAAACTGAACCGTGCGTTATGGCTGATTGCGGATGAATTCAAAAACCGAATGAAGTAACAGGGTGCCCCGGTAATGACGCCCATCAATACCGGGGCCGAACACTGCTACAGAACGTACAGTTAATACAACGCGGACAGTATGAAATAACGGGGTGAAAGATGCAAACGGAAAATTTACGGGTATGCAGTACGGCACATTTTACATCGGAAGATAACGAGCTGTTAGCGACAATGGCAGGGCAGGCGGCTTTTCGTTCCTGGGTGGTTAACATCCAGTACGGTTATATTCTGGTGCTGACGGATTATCGCTGGCGGCTGCGGGTATTAAAGTCGCAAGGAGCGTCAAAAGCGCTGAGGCGGTTTTTAATTCACCAGATAAAATATCATCGCATAGGCTACATCCATTTTGATTGTGATGCATCCATTCTTCCCGGCCACGAGGTTTTTGAGTGGTAGCGCGCTGATAAGAGACGTCCCCATCGAGGGGGCGTCTCTTATTCTCCCCGCCCGCCCAGCGGGAAATAAATTTCCCGCTCCCGCTGCCCCAAAGGGGCGCCCAGGTTAGCACCAAAAAACGCGACCGTTTTTTGGAGGTGTTCGTTAACTCTGTGGTCGGCTTACCCACATCTACACAATCGACGTTATTTCACCTTGTCCCGGTGAAATAACCGCTCCCGTTCGTTTCCCATTAGGGGGATGGGAAACTTCACTGGCTTTGTCTTATGTGCATATGTGGATAAACTACGGGTTCTGGACGAGGAGGGGTTGCTGCTTGCTGGCTTTTATCGCCCGGTAGGTCTTTTCGATTTTGCTTGCATACTTGTAACGTCGTTGCGCCTGCTTAGGCGAATCTTTAAATCCTGCATTATAAGCACCTACTGCCTGCCAGGTCGCTCCCCACTTCTTAAAGGCAATCGCGAGATAATAAGCACCGGTGTAGATGTTCATGCACGGATCTTGCTTCAGGTGCCGTTCTGAAACCCCTATCGATGAGAGCGAATTAAAGTGCTGGGAGTCAATTTGCATTAACCCCACGCCGTACCCTGTTGTAGGATTTGGACCGATAGCCACGGGATTAAACCGTGACTCGTTCCATGAAATAGCACGTAGCAGATCCGGGTCGATGTGATAATCACGACCCGCCATGTCAAAACAATCAGCCATAGCGGCCGTTGAACTGAATAGCATTAACACTGCGATGAGGTTCTTCATGTTATCCTTAAAATTCCTAGCCCTGGTGAAAATCTAGCCTTTTCGGGATCTCGAGTCAACAAATTCGCGCTCTTTTGGTTAACAGAACCACACCCCACGCAAAATTGTTTTTTGCAGAAATTTTTATTTAAAACAGCAGGTTGTAAGTTATATCTTACTGTTATATTTTTACATATTGATAAATTAGAGTTGTAAAAGACTCTAACTAGAGTCTTCATTCGAGTTTATACACAACTCTATATAGAGTTATCTCTAAATTTCATATAGATAAACAGACTCGCCCCTAGAGGCGAGTTGTATGTTTTTGCTTTTATAGCTATCATTAGACTCGCAATTAGAGTCGGATTTGATTCGTGCATGCCAACTTAAAATACATACAGATTATCTGTCAGCTAATAATGTCATGGAGTAAAAAATATATGGCAAGAATTCAAGCATATGTCAGCAAGGAGGCGGTTGAAAAGATTCATGCAATTGTTGAACAGCGCCGTCAAGAAGGGGCTGCTGAAACTGAAGTAAGTACATCTAGTGTTATTTCCATGCTTCTTGAACTCGGTCTCAGAGTCTATGAGGCACAGATGGAAAGAAAAGATGACCCTTTTAATCAGACGGAGTTTAACAAAACACTTTTAGAAAACGTATTGAAAACTCAACTTGCAATGGCAAAGGTTCTTGGTGCAAGTACTCTAGCTCCACACGTTGCAGATAAGCCAAAACTTAATAACTATCAGCAAATCATTTCTGAAATAAAAGACTCGGTTCAAGAAGATTTGCAACGGTTCTTTTTGGTTAGCGATAACTTTGAACATGATGATGATTGAAAGTAGGTTTTTAGTGTAATTTCAAATATATCTATTATAATCAAAGTGAAAGTGACATTGAATTTATCAAAGGAGTGTGTATGCAAGGAAATCTAAAACTATATGGCTTTTTTGTTGGGCTAACTGTTACCATAATGATTACATGTGATACCTTGGTTTACAAGGTTCTCGATGTGTATGGTTTCAAAATAACTGCAAGTGGTATTGTATTTTCGTTGTGTTTTTTAATCTCAACACTCCTAACAGAGGTATATGGCTATAAGTTGTCTGTAAGAGCCATTTGGATAATGGTTATATGTCAAAGCTTATATGTTTTGATTCTTAATGTAGCTGCTATTATACAACCTGAAGAGAATGCTATTGCAAGTGGTTATTATTTTTTATACCACGAGTTCTGGAGGGTTATGATTGGGACTTGGGTGTCTGTACCAGTATCATATTTTGTTAACGGATTTATTATATCGAAAATGAAAATAGTGTTTTCTGGAAAGTACTTTTTTGTGAGATATATCGTAGGTTCTATGACAACACAAGCAGCTTTATTGCTAACGGCTTATCCAATTAGTCTATCCGGTAAGTACACATTCACGGAGTTAGTAAATATTATCAGTACAACATGGTCATATAAAGTCGTTGTCTCAATAATCTTGTTACCCCTTGCTATATATTTGGTCGGTATTGTAAAAAGAATTGAAAAAACCGACCACTATGATTGGGGTACATCTTACAACCCGTTCAAGTAATAGCAGAAGGATTTGCCATGAAGATTATACAAATCACTGATACACATATTTATTCTGAAGAGAATAAGGTTGGGTTAAAACACCTTTCTAACCTGAAATATATTATTAACTTTATTGAGTCAAATCTTGATCAGATTAGCGCAGATTTAATCATGGTTACTGGAGATATATCTCATGATGGTGGAGATGCGTCTTACGAGAAGTTTTTTAAAACGATGAGTCATGTTTCCTTACCTGTTTATGTTATACCTGGAAATCATGATAACAAACAGGGGTTGCATTATGTTTCCGA
Organism: Serratia sp. CY74737; assembly: GCF_052166775.1. Taxonomy (NCBI): domain Bacteria; kingdom Pseudomonadati; phylum Pseudomonadota; class Gammaproteobacteria; order Enterobacterales; family Yersiniaceae; genus Serratia; species Serratia sp. CY74737. The sequence continues at coordinate 42,164 of NZ_JBJNOF010000022.1, read as the reverse complement.
GAAATATGATTGTGGTTTAAATGTTAATTCATTTTGTAATCAGGATTGGCGTATACTGAGTGTCGATTCTGTTGTGGATAATGAGGATTATGGTTTTATAAAAAAGAAAGATTTGGTTGATTTTGAAAAGGAAGTTTTAGCAAGTAAAAGTAAAAAAATTGCTGTATTCTTACATCATCATCCTATTCAAGTTGGCACCCCGATTGTAGATAATTGTATGTTGATGAACGCATCTGAATTTCTTGATGTTTGCCAGCGTTTGAATGTTTCCTTTATTGGTTCAGGACATGCTCATACACTTTTTCAACGTAAGATTGGAGATACCCTGGTGTCAGTTTCTCCAGCTGCGTGTTCTCAATGGAAGAATGGAACTAAAGAGGTTTCCTTCATTGATAATAGCGCGTTTAGTGTAGTTAACCTTGGTGAACATGTACATGTAACACCTTGGTTTATTTGATTAATGTAAGTTTTGTTTTTTTAGGATTTATTTTTAAGTTTTGATTTTTTGATTGGGCAGAGAGCTCTCTGCCTTCTTTTATTCCTGTATAAAATGCAATTTTTGTTGCATCTAATGAATCAGTTTTATCAACGATATCTCTGTTTCTCACAAACTCTATGCCTGATATTGATATTGAGTTAATCCCATTCCTTAGAGTCCAAGTACAGTTTCTTTTTTCTTCCAAAATTGTATATTTACTTGATTCTATTTTAAGCTTTGATTCGGTTTCTGCTATATGAGCTATGTCTTTCGGATTGACATGCCTTAAAAAATCTCCCTCAACTAGTTGATTCCAACTTTTTTTTACAAACGTATGTGTTCCGAACTCTTTGAACAGCCAATATCCATCCGAAGTCCTTTCAACACTGCGATCTAATGTGTATATATAACAAGGAGTAAATATCCTCTTTATAAACATACTGATTTTGTATAATTCCATATTTTACTTCATCCTCTTTACTGTTTTTAATAACACCCCGACGATTGTGTAGTCACTATAAGACTTGGCAACGTTGTCTGATTCGAGCGATATGTTTGTAAATTGTAAGTTTCCATCTGAAACGAAAACTCTTCTCAAACATATTGGGTAATTCTTTAATTTAACTAAAACAATATCACCATCGCAATATTGTTCTTTTAAGGATATTACGCAATATGTGCCACGATCTAATTCTGGGGAGAGTGAGTTGTTTGTTATTTCAACAGCGAAAAGCGAATCATCTTCAATATCATCAACTTCTGTTGTGTATGTGCCTGTTGATCTGATCTTATTTGCTAGATATCTCTCAATATCACTATAGGTTATAAGGGGTATTGATTTTACATTTTGACTAACTTCTCCAGTAACTCTCAAGTCATTATCTGTAAGGTCACCTACTTTAACGTTGAAATAATCTCCAATGGAGGTAAGAGTCGATATCGTTGGATTACCAACTCCCTTTCTAAGATTGTTGATGGTTGCTATACCGATCCCTGTCTCGATACTTAGCCGATTGGCGTCAACACCATGCAAACGCATGAGGTAAGTAAGGTTTTCGCCTATCATTTTCAATGACATATGATTTTCTTCTGATGTTTTAATGTGTTTTTGTTGCATTATAATGTTTTCTGCCTATACTTTAATGTGTGTGGAGTGTGATCAAGTAGCGTTGGTCCACTCTCAGTGTAGTACTGACTGTTTTACTGCATCCAGTGTTTGTGACGTTCTTATGACTATTGTTGTAAGTGTAAGATGTAACAGGGATTTTTTGTCTTCTGATGGCTTTTCATCCTCGTTAACTAACATAACTTACGGTTTTTATGGAAAAATCTCAATCGGAACATGAGTACAGTTCTGTTTCTATCACCCTGCAGCTTGGTCCTGAGGTGAATGAACTGCTAACACATGCTGCAAATAGGTCTGGGAGAACAAAGCGTCAGGAGGCTCTTTTGAGGCTCACAGACCATCTTCAGCAAGTCCGAGACATCGCTACCCAGGGCAAGAGTTTTAAATTTTAACAAACTAATATCTGAATTTAATAAGGAGGCTAACTACAAATATCAAATCACACTTTAAATAAACCGACCATATCTGGATATTAAAACATATCCATACGTGATTTTTATTTTATAGGAAATTTAATAATGAATGCTTTATTAAGCGCTCAGGGGCCTTCTGTTGCCCAACGTCAGGGGTTTTCACTTCGTAAGCTGTTTTCTCGGCAACGCGTCGTGAATTTCCTCAAACTCGTTCTGCCTTTTGCCGTGCTGACCGCGTTGTTCCCGCAGCTGGCGTTGGCTGCGGGGGCTTCCGGTGACTTGCTTAAAACGGGTGACGATACCGTTAAGCAGACCGCCGGCAGCGGCTCCACCATGTACAAGTGGATCATCCTCGGTGAGGTCGTGACCGGGCTGTGCCTCTACGTCTTTACGCACAGCTTCAAGTTCCTGTTCGGCTTCATCATCCTGTCCATTATCGGCAACGTCGGCATGAAGGTCGCCGGCTACTGAGGAGGCGTTATGTCGGGAGACGATATCAATCTTTACCGTTTCCCGAAAACACTGAACAACCAGGGCCGCTGGTTTGGTTTAACCCCTGACGAATTAATTCCCATTGTGCTTTCTGCCTGCTGGTTCTTTTGGCAGGGCAAACAGATTGCGGGAATTATCGTGGCGGCTCTGGTTTATCTGGCAATACGCAAGGTTAAAAAAGGGAAGGGCAGCGTCTGGTTGCGCGATTTGGCGTACTGGTATCTGCCCACCTTTATGTTGCGTGACCTTTATAAAAAAGTGCCGCCTTCGTGTTTTCGGCAATGGATTAAATAGGGTGAGGGAATGAAACATTCAGCCAGACTTAATTCCAACAGGATTATCGCCCTGAGTTTCGTGTTACTCGGTGTGCTGTTATTCCTGAGCATTGTTTCTAACGTCATTCTCTCCGTAACCAATTACAAACTGCAGGGCGATCGTCAGGTCGTCGCCATACCCATGTTGTTCAAGGCGCCGTTTGCGATTTCAGAGAACAGTATGGACGCCGGCTATCTCGAGCAGATGGCGCTGAGCTTTGTCTCACTGCGTCTCAACGTCTCCCCTGAGACGGTTGATGCCTCGCATCAATTTCTGCTCACGATGGTCAAGCCCGCCTCGCAGAAGGAACTCAAGCTGACGCTGGCCAAGGAGGCCAACCAAATCAAAAAGAATGACGTTAATGCGGCGTTCTTTAAAACCGGTGTTCGCGTTTATCCCGCAGAAGGTCGAGTCGATATCCGCGGTGAACTCAAAACCTGGTTCGGCGACAGCAAGCCGGACTCGGTGCTCAAGCATTACGCCCTCTATATCGACAGAACTGACGGCGTGACCTGGCTGGCCAAATTTGTCGAGGTATCCGATGAAAACCAATAACCCCGTCCACGGATGGCTGATTGTCTGTGCGCTGATCGCTGCCGGCACTGCACAGGCCGGCACGGTGCTGGCGCCGGTCACCATTCCTTTGCAGAACGGCAGTCAGGCGGCCGTGGCGCTGAGTAACAGTGAACCCAACCTGTTCAACGTCCCCGGTGACAGCGTATTGGCAGTGTCCGGCGTTGACGAGAACCTGGTGCGGTATGAACCGACCGCCAACGGCGGGCTGGTGCTCAGTACGCTCAACAAAAAGCCCTTCACCTTCGTCATTGAAACTGAGCGCGGGATGAATTTCTCCATTCGCGCAGTCCCACGCGCCGGCAGTGGCCGCACGTTCCAGCTGGTCAGTGGTGATCGTGGCGTGTCCGAGCCTGCCCGGATCTGGGAACAGTCACAGCCGTATGAGTCGATGCTGGTCGACCTCAACCGGTCACTGATGGAAGGGGGGGTGCCGGTAGGTTATGGCCAGGTGCCGGTGACCGCCGAGCAGCTGGCTGCGCCTTATGGTCTGCGTGCCGAAGCTGCTCAGGTCTGGAAAGGGCACAACCTCAAGGTGGTGCGCTTTACCGTGACTAATCCCGGCACGTCCCCGCGTTGGGTAAACGAGCACGATTTCTGGACGGCCGGGGTGCGGGCGGTGATGTTTGACACGCCAACCCGCCAGATAGTTGCCGGCGGCCGCGCAGGTGTGTGGATCACCTTCTCCGGGGAGGCCGCCGATGGCCAACATTAATGTCATCGTCAAACGCAAACAGTTCCTGTGGGCGGCCGGCGTTGCGCTGTCGCTTGCCGCGGCCGTGGGCGTGGGCTGGTACGTCTCGCAGGACGGTGAGAGTGAACCGACGCAGGCCAGCGAACCGGCCCCGGATCTGACCGGGGTGGTGGACAACACCTTCGGCGAGCGGGCGACCGAAAACGCCATCACGCAAACCCAGGTGGCGCAGGCCGAAATCAACAAGCAGTTCTCGTCGCTGCGTCAGGAGATCGACATGCTGAGTAAGGCGCACCAGGAAGACCAGAAGCGCATCAGCACACTGGAAGACGAAAACCGCAAGCTCAATAACCAGACAGGTGGCGACGGGAGCCCAACACCAGGGAGCACCACGCCCGGCGCCACCGCCATTCCCCCTCTTGCTGCCGGTGTTACGCCGGAAGGTGAGCCGATGCCGTCAGCTTTCCCTCCGGCGCCAGGCGGCCCGGTGCCGCCGCCAACCGCCTTCTATCCGGGGCGCGGCGCGGTTCCTCCGCCGGTGGTGGACTACACGCCTGTTCCGGTGCCGGGCCAGTTATATCGCAAGGTGCTGCGCCCGAAAGACGCCGGCAAGCCAAAGAAGAAGTACCCCTATATCCCGACCGGCAGCTTTGCCAAATCCATCCTGATTGAGGGGGCGGATGCCAACGCCTCGGTGACCGGGAACACGGCCACGGTGCCGATGCAGGTACGGTTGACCGGCCGGATCGAGATGCCGAACAGCAAGACCTACGACGCGACCGGCTGCTTTATCAGCATGGAGGCCTACGGTGACGTCTCCAGCGAACGCGCCATCGTGCGCACCCGCAAAATCAGCTGCATCCGCGGTGACGACATTATCGATCAGGACATCGACGGTCACGTTTCCTTTATGGGCAAGAACGGCGTCAAGGGTGAGGTGGTGATGCGTAACGGCAAAATCCTCGGCTTTGCCTGGGGCGCCGGGTTCCTTGATGGGTTAGGTGAAGGTGCCGGCCGGGCGGCGCAGCCGACCGTTGGCCTGGGCGCAACGGCCAGCATGGGCGCCGGCGACATTGCCAAATCGGCCCTGGGCGGGGGCGCCAGCAAGGCGGCGTCGACCCTCAGCGACTACTACATCAAGCGCGCCGAACAGTATCACCCGGTGATTCCGATCGGCGCCGGCAATGAGGTCACGGTGGTGTTCCAGGAAGGCTTCCAGATGAAAACCATCGAGGAAGTGGCGGCGGAAAAAGAGAGCCGTCAGCAGGCGCAGATCGACGGGGGCGATCAGTCCAAGTCCGGGCAGAACCTGAACGGCTTCAACACCGATCAGATGCTGAACCATCTTGGCAAGGTTGATCCGGCCCAGTTCGGACTAGGCACATCAACAACAGGAGAGCGGTGACACCATGAATAACAACGATAGACCCACTATCCAGCATTTCGATGACTTTCCCTTCCTGGGTGTCGCTTCTGCAGAAATCGGGAACCTCGTCGTCTGTGGCCGAACCGGCGCGGGGAAAACAACGCTGATGCAGTCCATCGTGGATAAATACAGCGCGGATGCCGTGCGGCAGGGCATTTCTATTGCACCGACACCGCCTTCTGAGGATGAGGCCAAATCATGACTGAACGAAAAATGACGGGGTTATATGTCTTTTTATTGCTGGCCTGGTGGGGTGGTTGGCTTGCGCTCGATGCGTGGCGCATTGATAACCTGCTGACCGATGCCGACAAGTGGGCCGGTTTTCGGCGTGACATCCTCTGGTGTGCGGGGTCGGCGGCGCTCTCCTTAATTTTCTTAATGACGGGTCCCAACAAAAAATCCTCTGTTTACGCACTGTCAGTATGCCTGGCACTGATAGTGCCCATCTCGGTCGCAATCGTTGCCGGGAGTTCTTTCATTCACTTGGAGTTTGATGTGCCGACGTTCTTGATGGCGCATACATGCGCCGGATGGGTAATGACTCTGGCTGTACCGTTAGTGACTTTTTTCTCTGTCAGGGTTTAAGGAGACTCAATGAAAACGCACATCATGAAATCACTGCTTTTACTCCCCGTATTAGGTGGCGTGCTGCTGCTGGCTGGTTGTGCCGGCGTCAGCAGCGAGTTCGGCTGTAACGCCACCACCTCCGACAGCTGCATGACGATGGAGCAGGCCAACGAGAAAGCCAAGTCACTGGAAGAGGGCAGCGGAGCAAAGCCGGCTGCGGCCGCATTGCCTCGCTTGGCTGACGGCGACTTTGCGGCGATTGGTCGGGATACCGGCCCGGTGCCGGTTGCGGTCGGCCGTTCGTCACGCTTGCTGTCCCGTCAGGGAGCTGTATCCCCGGCGCCAGCGGTGCCTGCGTATCCGGCGATCGCTGCGCCGGCCTCTATCGTGACGACCGTCAGCACCTGCACCTTGCCGCGCTGTGCCGGTGTCGGTAGCACCCGCCCGGCCCGCCAGGCCGAGCAGACCGCGCAGTTGTGGATCGCGCCCTGGATTGACAGCCAGGACGTCTATCACCAGCCGGGCAAGGTGCTGTTCGTGGTTAAACCGGCCGTCTGGGGCAAGCCCCAGTCCGTGTATTGACAGGAGTCCTTCATGAATTTGCTCGACAAGGTCACCCATACGGCCAACAGCCTGCTGTCGGCGCTCAAAATGCCCGATGCGTCCAGTCAGGCCAACCAGCTGCTCGGCGATATGCGTTTCCCGCAGCTGAGCAGCCTGTTGCCTTATCGTGATTATGACGAAAGCTCGGGGCTGTTCATCAATGACGGCTCTATCGGTTTCATGCTGGAAGTGCAGCCGCTGACCGGCGCCAGCCCGACCGAGGTGCTGGCGATTGAGAGCCTGCTGCGTACCAAACTGCCGCGCGGCGTACCGCTGTCCATCCATCTGATGTCCAGCAAGCGCGTGGGTGACCACATCGAGTCCGGCCTGCGTGATTTCTCCTGGTCGGGACGGGATGCAGACAAGTTCAATGCCATCACCCGCGCCTTTTACCTGACGGCGGCGGAAGACCGATTTGCGCTGCCCCTGGGGGTTGATATCCCGTTGACCCTGCGTAATTACCGGGTGTTCATCTCGATGTGCATCAAGGCCAGGCGCAATAACAAGGCCGCCTTTTTACAGATGGAGAACCTGGTGAAGGTCCTGCGCGCGTCACTGATGGGCGCCAAGATACCTTCCCGGCCGGTTGACGCCGGCGCCTTTATCAACGTGGTTGGCGAGATGATCAACCACGATCCCGATCAGTTGTATGACACGAAACGCACGCTCGACCCCTATCAGGATTTGAACTTTCAGTGCATCGACAACGGTTTTGGTATGAACGTTTATCCTGACTGCCTCAAGATAAACTTGCGCAGTGCGGGCCGTGAGAACGAGAGCGTGGCACGGGTGATGAATTTCCAGCTGGAAAAGAACCCAGACATGGCATTTTTGTGGGCCAGTGCCGACAACTACGGCAACCTGCTGAACCCCGAGTTGTCGATCGCGTGCCCGTTCATCATCACGCTGACGATGGTGGTCGAAGAGCAGGAGAAGAACCAGTTCGAGGCCAACCGCAAATACCTCGACCTGGAGAAAAAATCCCGTACGTCCTACGCCAAGGTGTTCCCGAACGTAGTGGCAGAAGCCAAAGAGTGGGGAGAGCTGCGCGAGGCGCTGTCGTCCAATCAGACGGCGCTGGCCTCTTACTTCTACAACGTCACGGTATTTTGCGAAGACAACGATAACGTGGCACTGCGCTGTGAGCAGGATGTCATCAACACCTACCGCAAAAACGGTATCGACCTGATCGCCCCACGGTTCAAGCAGCACTGGAATTTCCTGGCCTGCCTGCCGTTCATGGCGCATCACGGCGTGCTGGACGACCTGCGCAAGCACGGCGCGGTGCACCGGGCCAAGACGCTGAACGTGGTCAATCTGATGCCGGTGGTGGCCGATAATCGTCTGGCACCGTCCGGCCTGCTGGCGCCCACCTACCGCAACCAGCTGGCGTTTATCGATATCTACGCCAAGGGCATGAAAAACCCCAACTACAACATGGCGGTGTGCGGGACGTCCGGCGCCGGTAAAACCGGACTTATTCAGCCGATGATCCGCAGCGTGATCGACGCCGGTGGTGTGGCCTGGGTGTTTGATATGGGCGCGGGCTACAAATCGCTTTGCGAGAACATGGGCGGCGTCTACATCGATGCCGAGTCGCTCAAGTTCAACCCCTTTGCCAACATCGTCAACATTAATGAAAGCGCGGAACGCCTGCGCGATCAGCTGTCGGTGATGGCCAGCCCGGACGGCAACCTGGATGAAGTCTCCGAGTCCCTGCTGTTGATGGCGGCGAAAGCGGCCTGGCTTTCCAAGGGACGTTCGGCGCGCATCGATGACGTAGTGGATTTCCTGAAAGAAGCCATGGATGCCGAGGAGTACCGCCAGTCACCGCCGATCCGCACGCGTATTCACGAGATGACCATCCTGCTCGACAAATACACCCGTGGGGGCATTCATGGCGAGTTCTTCAACTCGGACGAACCGACGCTGCATGATGACGCCCGTATGGTGGTGCTGGAAATGGGCAGTCTGGAAGACCGGCCCGATCTGCTGGTCGCCGTGATGTTCTCCCTCATCATCTTTATCGAAGGCCGGATGTATCAGACGTCGCGTAAGACCAAAAAGCTCTGTGTCATCGACGAGGGCTGGCGCCTGCTGGACTTTGAGAACAAGAAGGTCGGCAAGTTCATCGAGAAAGGCTACCGCGTGGCCCGTAAACACGGCGGTGCCTACATCACCATCACGCAGAACATCAAGGACTTTGACTCCGAAGAGGCATCGAGCGCGGCGCGGGCTGCCTGGGCCAACTCGGCGTACAAAGTCATCCTGATGCAGGAGGCGATGGCGTTCAAAAACTACAACCAGGAGTACCCGAACAATTTCAGTCAGTTGGAGCAGGACGTCATCAATCGCTTCGACGATGCGGTGGCGCAGGGCTTCAGCTCGTTCCTGTTGATGGTGAACGGGCGCAGTTCCTGGCACCGACTGTTTGTCGATCCACTCAGCCGCGCCCTGTATTCGTCGCGCGGGGAAGACTTTGAGTTTATCCAGAGTCGGCGCGCGCAGGGAATGTCGGTACACGATGCCGTTTACGCGCTGGCCTGTCAGGAGTTTGGTGACGAGATGGCCCGATTGGAGCAGTGGGTCGAGCGGCAGGCTAACCGGAGGATGGCGGCATGACAGGCACTGAACTGCAGGTGATTGAGCAGGGGAGCGCGGGCGGACAACGGTCAGACCGCCGGCTGGTGCTGTGGGGTTGCGGCGCGGTGGTACTGGCCGTGCTGCTGAGCAGCCTGGTGGCGCTGTGGCTGGTGCAGCGCCAGCCGGTGATTGTCACGTTCAACATGAAGCAGACCATGGAAGCGTTCTATGAGAGCGCTGGGAAAAAAGCGCTGCCACCGGAGCAAAGCAAACAACTGGCAGAACGGTTTACCGGTGCGCTGGAGGCCAGTATCACGCACTACCAGCAGCGCAACAACGTGATCATTCTGGTATCGCCGGCGGTTGTGGGCGGGGCAAAAGACGTGACGCGCGAGTTGCAGCGGGATATTGCTGCCCGCATGCAGCGGGGCAATATCGCCCGTGTAGGTAAGGAGGCAAACCTATGAATAGTTCAGCAATCAGTTTTATGGCGGGCTTTATTCTTTGTTTAATAGTCATGTTCGCTTCGAACCGGTTGATGGAACAAGCGCCAGCCACCATTACGGCGGCTCCAGGGGTGTTTACCCCGGCTCAGCAGGATGCTATCGGGCCACTTGCCCGCGATTACCTGCTGGCGCACCCGGACATCCTGCTGCAGATGAGCGAAAAGCTGGAGGCGCAGCAACAGACCGCAGCCAATCGCACGGTGCAAACCGCGTTGACCACGCAGCCGGAACTGCAGGCGACGTTATTGCACGATCCGGCGACGCCGGTTGTACATCCTGACGGCGGCGTGACCGTGGTGCAGTTCTTCGACTATCAGTGCATCTGGTGCGCGCGTATGGCGCCGGTGGTGGCCGACTTTGTGCGGGACAATCCCGATGTGCGTTTCGTGTTCAAGGAATTCCCCATTTTCGGCAGTCGCTGGCCGATGTCGGTGCAGGCGGCACGCACCGGCCTGACGCTGTGGCAGCTCAAGGGCGGTGAGGCTTATCTTGCCTACCACAATGCGGTGTTTGCCTCCGGTGAGAACGAAGGGCGGTTGTCGCAACACACGCTTAATGCGGCGCTCCTGGCGGCCGGCGCCGCGCCGATGACCGTACTGCCCGAGACGGAGAAAACGTTGCTGGCCACACGTGAGCTGGCCCAGCAGCTGAACATCAGCGGCACCCCCGCTTTTATCGTTATGCCGACCCGTGATGCACGTGCGGATCAGGTGACGCCGCTTTACGGCGCCGTGGATGTGAAGGCGTTGCAGTCGGCGGTTGCGCAGGCAAAACAAGCGGATATTCCCTCACAGGCGGTGCCGCATGGCTAAATTGACCAAAGCACAACGCGCGGTATTGCGCGAGAAGTTTGGCGGCCGATGCGCCTACTGCGGTTGTGAACTGCCGGAGAAAGGCTGGCATGCCGATCACCTCGAGCCGGTGATGCGAGAATCCGAGCAGGACATGGCCGCCGCCGAAAAAGGTCTGTTCAAACTGAAAGCGACCGGCAAGGTTTTGCATGAAAGCCGCGATGCAATCGAGAACCTCAACCCGGCGTGCGCCCCGTGCAACCTGTTCAAAACGACTTTCAGCCTCGAGACGTTCCGCGAGCAGATAGCGGCGCAAGCTGAGCGAGCGCGGGCTTACAGCGTCAATTTCCGCACTGCCGAGCGCTTCGGGTTGATTGAAGTCAAACCCGCGCCCGTCGTGTTTTGGTTCGAACGGTATCAGGAGGCAGAGCGTGGCTAAGCCTTTACGTAAAAGCCTGCTGATAGTGGTGCTCGGACTTTCTCAGCTTACGAGCATGGCGGTGGCCAAAGACTTCGGCACCTGGGGCGACCTGTACCCGGTGGCCGAGCCTGACATGCTGCAGACCATTCACGAACGTCTGACCGCGCTGCAGCGCAGCGGCCGTTGGGATGAGGAAATGACGGCGTTCAAAGCGCGCACCGTGAAGCATAGCCAGCGGCCTGAGCCGGTCGCCGGCATCGGAAAAACCGAGCGCTATGCCGAACGCTTCTTCGACCCGAGCGTGCAGCTCTCTTCTGATCTGAAAGACGACAAGGGGCGGGTGTTTGCCCGCAAGGGCGACGTTATCAACCCGCTGGCCACCGTGCCATTCGCGCAGACGCTGTATTTCATCGACGGCGACGATCCGCAGCAGGTTGCCTGGATGAAGGCACAGCAGCCAGAGACCCTGATGGTGAAGATCATTCTGATCAACGGCGACGTTCCCAAGACCTCTGCTGCGCTGGACAGCCGTATCTACTTCGATCAGGGCGGGGCGCTGTCGCGCCGGTTCGGGCTGACGACGGTGCCGGCGCGCATCACGGCGGCACCGAGCGGCCTGCGGCTGCGTATCGAATCCATTCCTGCCGCCGGCAGCGCGAACTGAAGGGGATAAGCATGTTTGTGACACGTAAACGTTTTATTGCGACCGAGAATCAGCTGCAGAGCTGTCGCCAATTGCTGGCCGCGCGCCACGGCGAGTTGATGGCCATCCGCCAGGCGGCGTCGGCAAAGGGTGGGATCTACAAATGCATTCTGGAGTGCCGTGAGGTCGCCCATGAGCTGCGTGAACAGCTGCCTGCCGATCAGGACGGCCACAGCCCTTATTTGTTCGACAAGCTGGCGCTTATCGACAGTCTGCTGGGCACCCTGGCGGCGTTGTTACCGCCGCAGGATGAGGCACGTCCCACCGCCCGGATGGTTGCCGCCGGTGATGTGCAAGAGATCTACCGGGGAACGCATTGCCAGGAGCGTCGCGCATGATCCGTTGCTGGCTCTCGGCGTTGCTGGTCGCGGCAGGCCTGTTTTCGGCACCGTCTCAGGCAGCGGATGCGGCCTGTCAGGGGCGCTTTGTTAACCCGATCACCGATATCTGCTGGCGCTGCATCTTCCCGCTCTCGATTGGGAGCATTCCGGTCGGGAAAGGGGATTTGCCGGATACCGGCAATCCGGGCAGCCCAATCCAGTTCTGCCCCATGCCGCCGCCGATTTTTCAGCGTATCGGGATGGCGATGGGGTACTGGGAGCCGATGGCCATGACTGACGTGACCCGTTCGCCGGGCTGCATGGTCAACCTGGGCGGTTTCAGCATCAACCTTGGCAAGATTGGCACCGGCACCGGCGGCAGCAGCGGCAAGGGGGACGTGACCACCGCGTTCTATCACGTCCACTGGTACAAGTACCCGTTGACCTACTGGCTGAACATCATCACCTCCGCGGGCTGCCTGCAGGGTGGGGACATGGATATCGCCTACCTGTCGGAAATCGATCCGACCTGGGTGGACAGCAGCCTGACCACCATTCTCAACCCGGAAGCCGTGGTCTTTGCCAACCCGCTGGCGCAGGGCGCCTGCGCGGCCGACGCCATTGCCAGCGGCTTCCATCTGCCGATCGACGCATTGTTCTGGTGCGCCGGCAGTCAGGGCTCGATGTACCCGTTCAACGGCTGGGTCGCGAAGGAAATCAGCCCGCTGCAGTCGTCGGTGCTGGTCTCGGAAAAAATGGCGTTCAAGCTGCACCGCCAGGGGCAAATCATGGAGTCCATCGGCAAAGACCGGGCGGTCTGTTTCGAGTATCCGTCGCCGATCATGCCGAAAGAGCGCTGGCGTTATCAGATGGTGAACATGTACCCGGACAGCGCCCGCTGTCACCCGATGGGGCGCAGCGTGATGCGCTGGGAAGTGGGCCACAACTCGCCGGCCAGCAAGAAGAACTTCGGCTACGTCATGTGGCGCAAGCGTAACTGCGTCTTTTTATAAGGAGAAGGCCATGACGACATACAGCAAGGCTATAGGGCTGCTGACAGTGCTCCTGACGGCGGCAACCGTACCGATGATCGCTGTCGGGCAAACGGCGGCAGACTCTGTTGCTACCGCACAGCAGCAGGCGACCGTCCCGGTGGACAGTAACCGGGCATGGCTGCGCGAGCAGGAAAAGCGCTCGGCTGACCTGCACCAAAACACCCCGGTACCGGAGTTCCTGCGTAATCAGCCGCCGCGTTCGCTGGCCCAGGACGACCAGTCCTTTATTGACCAACTGGCCGCGAAGCAGCGTCAGGACGCAACAGAACAACCGGCCGAGGGGGCGCTGTACTTCGTGTCCTTCGCTATTCCCGAAGAGGGCATGCGTCGCATGCTGCAAGAGGCGCGTCGATTCGGCATTCCGGCCACGTTGCGCGGCATGGTGAATGGCGACATGCGCGAAACGGTGCAGCGGGTGCAAAAACTGGTGGAAGCCGGCGGCATTGACGGCGTGCAAATCGACCCGCAGCCCTACAGTCAGTTCGGCATCACCGCCGTGCCGGCGTTGGTCGTGCGCTGCGCGGCCGGTTTTGATGTGGTGCGCGGCAACCTGCTGATGGCGCAGGCGCTGAAGAAGGTCGCCAAAGACGGCGACTGCGCCGCCTCGGCTCAGGCATTACTGGATAAGGCAGGTGTGAAATGAGCGGCAGCGTGAATATGGACATGTTTGGCACGCCTCTACAGAAGTTGTTTTCACTGATGCAACTGACATTGGTTATCGCGGGGCTCATGGGGCTCGTACTGCTGTTATGGCTGCTATTCAGGGCTCTAATGCCGAAAAAAAACAATAAAAAAAGCAGGAGGAAGGACAAATGACCCACCTGGTGAAATCTCTGCCCGGTCTGCTGGCGACACATGCCCTGGTGCTGGGGACGTTTATCTTCGCCACCGGCGATTGCCGCGCGCAAGGTGATGACGTGTTCCAGACCGGCAGCGAGTTTGCCAAACAGGTCGCCGGTCAGGGCACAGGTACGCTGCAGAACACCAACCCGGCCAACGTGCTGCCGAACTACACCGACAACCCGAAAGAGAAGGGGTATTACGGCGGTGTCACGGCCGGGGATGCCAACAACCTAAAGACCGACGGCGGCACCGCCTGGGGACAGACCGAGGTCGGGCAGGCGGTGACCGATTCGGTGCTCAAGAACCCTAAGGAGCCGATTTCTCACGATGCGCCCTTTATTCAGGCCGGCAAGGAGATTGAAGGCAAGGCCGAGAGCATCGTCGGCAAGACCGGCCCGGACTGCAAGGCCGAACAGGTAACCCGCAGTGAGTTCACCCGCCATGTGTGCGAGCGTGATACGGCGGTGATGCGTACCTGCGAACGTGCCACCGACATCGGTGGCCACCATGAGACCCGTTATGAAGACCGTAACGCGCACATCGACAAATCGATGATCCGTTGGTGGAAAGAGGGCAACCGCATTCACGGCACCTTTACGGCGCCGTTTACCGGCAAGCTCACTACGGGGTCGATATACCTCGAGCTGCAGGACGATCTGCACAGCTATGGCGTGCCGCTGGCCTTTTCACTGCTGGGGAATGAGGTGCGCTATGGCCGTCAGGACTGGGGCAGCCGGCCGCTGAACGTCGGTAACGTCACGCTCACGCAGGGTCAGCAGGTCGATATATTCCTCACCATGGATCCCGGTGGCCACCTGGATACCTTCCTGGATGCGATGGTCAGGCAACTGAGCGGCGGCGCGGGCGGTTCGCCAATGGTGTTCTACGTGAAGTTCGACGGCAGTTCATCGGTGCAGGTCTGGGTGCCGACCACGTCGACGCCGGCCGACTGCCCACTGGCGCAGGAGGCCGGGGCGGTGAAGGTCAATACCGTCTGCAGTGAGCCGGGCGGCGAACGAACCGTTACGGTCAACGGCCAGACCTACCCGGTGTGGGCCAGCTGCTGGCGCTTTACCGACACCTATCGGTTGCAGGAGGCCGGCCAGGGCAGCTGCGAAGCCTATGCCAACAATCCGGCCTGCACTATTGCCACGCACGGCTGTGCCTTCTCCGATGAGTATGGCCAGTGCCTGCATGAGAACGTGACCTACTCCTGCGAAACCCGCACCACCGGGAATGTGATGTTGTGCGGTGGCCAGATGTACTGCCTGGACGGGGAGTGCGACAAAACCCAAAAAGGCACCCAGGGCAACGACTTTGCGCACGCCGTTTCCGAGCTGGCCGCGGTGGCGGCTGCCGGCAAGGACGTGGCGGCCCTGAACGGTATCGATGTGCGCGCCTTCACCGGTAAGGGGCAGTCCTGCCGCAAGGCGTTTGCCGGCTTTAGCGATTGCTGCAAGGACTCCGGGTGGGGTAACAGCGTCGGGCTGGCGCACTGCGACAGCGAGGAGAAGGCACTGGGCAAGGCGAAAGAGAACAAATTGACCGTCAGCGTCGGCGAATACTGCAGCAAGAAAGTGCTGGGTGTCTGCCTGCAGAAGAAGCGCAGCTACTGCCAGTTCGACAGCAAGCTGGCGCAGATTGTTCAGCAGCAGGGGCGCGCGTGGCAGCTGGGTATCGGCTTTGGCGACGCAAAATCACCGGACTGCCGGGGCATTTCCGTAGACGAGCTGCAGCGCATCAACTTCGACCAGCTGGACTTTGCCAATTTCTATGAAGACCTGATGAAGAACCAGAAGGTGCCCGAAGACGCGGCACTGCTGGAGAAGGTTAAGCAGCAAATCGCACAACGTATGCAGGAGGCAGCCAAGTGAAAACGCGCGGGACTTCAAATGTCAATTTGGCGGCACGCGGGTTGGCCAACCGCAGGGCGGCAGCATTGTTGGGTCTGAGCCTGCTGGGCGCGGCGTTCACTGCGCAGGCCGGCGGCTGGCAGTGGTATGAGCGGGAGGCCAAACCCGCTGACGACGAGATGCCACCGCAGGCTGCAGCCCCGGCCGCACCGGCCGGGGCACTGGAAAAGCTGCAGCTGCTGCAGCAGTCGCTCAAGGAGAAGCTGGCGGACGCCATCCTGTACCCGAGTACCGAGAACTTCGTGAAGTTCTTCCAGATGCAGAACTATTTCACCCAGCAGGCGGGACTTTTTGAGCGCTCCGCGCAGCGCGCGTTCCTGGCGCACCCGGAGCTGGATTACAACCTGAAATACAGCCACTACAACGGCACGGTGAAAAGCCAGCTGGCCGCTGACTTTGCTGCCCAGCGCGAGGCCATCGGCCAGTTGGCGCAGCGTTATGGCGTGATGCTGTTTTATCGCGGCGCCGAGCCTATCGACGGCCAGCTGGTCAGCGTGGTGAAAGGCTTTCGTGACAGCTACGGACTGTCGGTGGTGCCGGTGACCGTCGACGGGGTGGTCAATCCCGCCATGCCGGAGAGTCGGCGTGATGCGGGGCAGGCGCAGCGGCTGGGCGTCAGTCACTTCCCGGCACTGATGCTGGTTGATCCGCGCAGCGGGGCAGTCAAGCCGCTGGCCTACGGCTTTATCAGTCAGGACGACCTGGCGCGGCAGTTCCGCGACGTGTTGACCGATTTCAAACCGAACTATTAAAGGAACGTGGATGCGTAAATTCAAATTTCCCCAGATTGATGTTGCCGGCATGTGGATGGTCGGGCTGGGGTTGTGGTGCAACATGATAGCGGGCTGCGTCTGGACGTTGCCGGATTTTGCCTGGGGGCTGGCCAAGCTGCTGGCTGTCAGCCTGGTGATTATCGGCGGCTATCGCATTCTGGATGCGATAGCGACCCGCGTGGCGGATGAGCGTCTGGCCCCCGAGAAGGCGGCCTATCGTGCGCAGCATGGCGACGGCGAACGTGCCGTTGCCACGGATGCGGGTGAACCGGTACAGGAGGAGCCCCATGCGCCCAAGTATTAAGCGATTGATGACGTTAGTGGTGCTGCTCGGCCTGGGCATGTCGACAGCCAGCGCGAGCACGCGCGACGAAATTGCTCAGCTGCAGCAATCAGCACAGCAGCGGGCACAGGCAGAGGCGGCGTCCGGCATGCCAGCCGCCGCTCCAAAACCGGCACGGTGGCTGACGCTCAGCAACGGGGCGCGCGTCAACCTCAATGACTGGACGGTGGTGCTGTTCATGCAGGGACACTGCGGCTATTGCCAGAAGTTCGATCCGCTTATCAAGGCGATGTCTGCACAGCACGGCTTCCCGCTGTTTGTCTACACCTTCGACGGCCAGGGCGACCAGACGTTTCCCGAAGCCATTCCGGCGCCGCCGGACGTGATGCGCACCTTCTTCCCCGGCCTGCCGGTGGCCTCGCCGACGACGTTTTTGGTGAATGTGCATACGCTGGCGACTTACCCCCTTATCCAGGGGGCGGCAGATGAAGCCGGCTTTATGGCGCGGCTCGACACGGTGTTGCAGGACGCGACGATGCGAGGAGGTGCACGATGACACGCAGGCTGACACAGTTGTGCTGTGGCGTGGTGATCGGGTTGTTTGTCGGCGCCGCCTCGGCTGACATGAACAGCGACATGAACCACTTTTTCGACAAGCTGGGGTTTGAATCCAATACCACCATGCCGGGCGTCTGGCAGGGGCAGGCCGCCGGTTATGCCTCCGGCGGCTCCATCTATGCGCGCACCGGGGTGCGTCAGGTACAGCTGGTGTCGATGACGTTGCCGGATATCAATGCCGGCTGCGGCGGTATCGATGCCTACCTGGGATCGTTCAGCTTTATCAATGGCGAACAGCTGCAGCGCTTTACCAAGCAAATCATGTCGAATGCCGCCGGCTACTTCTTTGACCTGGCGCTGCAGACCACGGTGCCGGAGCTGAAAGATGCCAAGGACTTCATCCAGAAGATGGCCAGCGACGTCAACAGCATGAACATGAGCAGCTGTCAGGCCGCGCAGGGCATTGTCGGCGGGCTGTTCCCGCGCACCCAGGTCTCGCAGCAGAAGGTCTGTCAGGATATCGCCGGGCAGTCGAACATCTTCGCCGACTGGGCGGCATCCCGTCAGGGCTGTACGGTCGGCGGCCAGGGCGAGTCTGTGCGCGACCGGGCCGGGGAGAAGGACAAGGAGCGCGTCTCCAAAAACATCAACATCATGTGGGATGCGCTCTCCAAAAACCAGATGTTCAGTGGCAACAAGGAGCTAAAAGAGTTCGTGATGACGCTGACCGGCTCACTGGTGTTTGGCGCCAACGGCGAAATTACCCCACTGGCGCCAAAAACTACCGACCAGAGCATTATCCGCGCGCTAATGGAAGGCGGCACGGCGCGCATCTATCACTGCAATGACAGCGACAAGTGCCTGAAAGTGGTGGCGGACAGCAGCGTCACCATCAGCCCGGAACGGGCACTCAAGGGGCAAATTCTCGACATGCTGACCAGCATCAAGAGCAAGGCGCGTGATGACGTGCCGCTGACCGAAAAGGAAAAGGGGCTGATTTCCGGCACGCATGTGCCGTTGCTGACTTACCTGGTCGATCCGCAGATGCTGGGTGTCGACAACTCGCTGGTCTACAGTCTGGCGGATTACGTCGGCTACGACATCATGCTGCAGTACCTGCAAGAGCTGATGAGCGGCGCCCGCGCCATGCTGGCGGTGGGCAACTATCCGGAGGCGACGATGGAGCAAATCAACAGCAACTTCACGCAGGCCAACCAGCTGCTGGCCTCGCTGCAGTCCCGGGTGCAGGTACAGACCGATGCGCTGCTGGTTGTTGACCAGCAGATGCGTTACATGCGCCAGCAGGTGTCGGCACGCATGCTGACGCGTTATCAGGACAATTATCGCTTCGGGGGAGGTCAATAATGGCAGCAGAAATCTACGTTATCGGCGGTGGTGACTGGCTGCGCGAGACCCTCAATGCGGTGGCGGCGTTCCTGCATTCCGACAGCTGGTACTACATCCGTCATGTGGGCACGCTGGCCGGCGTCTATGTCCTGATGGTGCAGTGGATACGCACGCACGACCTGATGCACTTGCTAACCTGGGTGTTTGTGATGGTGGGGGTGGCGGTCGTGGTGAGTAGCGGCCCGCGGGTGCAGGTCGTCGATATCACCAACCCGCGGGACGTCTATGTCGTCGATAACGTACCGCTGGGCATCACCCTGCCGGCATCGCTGTTTACCCAGTTCGGCATGCTAATGGTGCGAGGCTATGAGGTGGTCTTCAGTCAGCCGGATGTGGCGACCTACAGTCAAACCGGCATGCTGTTCGGCGCTTCTTTAATGGCGCGCAGCACCGACTTTACCGCGCAAAACCCGGAGCTGACCGACCTGTTTGCCGATTATGTGCAGAACTGCGTGATTGGCGACATCCTGCTAAACCGCAAATACAGCCTGAACGAGCTGATGAACTCGACGGACCCGTACACGCTCGTCTTCAGCAAACCGAGCCCGCTGCGCGGCCTGTTCAGCAAGGACGGCAAGTTCATGACCTGCGAGCAGGCGGCTGCGCCGCTCAAGAACATGCTGGGTCTGGAAGGGCAGACCGGCAGCCCGACCTGGCATTACTATGCCCGTCAGCTGTTCGGCGGCAAACCGGATGCCGACCTGCTGTTCGGCCAGCTGCTGGGCAACAGCTACCAGTATTTTTACCAGAACAAAAACTCGGCCTCCGACATCATCAAACAGAACGTAGTGATGAACGGCCTGCGCAGCGGAATACTCAGCTACGCCTCACGCAGTAACGACACCGCCGGCATGCTCAATATCGCTACCACCTCGGCGCTGGAGAAACAGCGGCTGTCGCAGGCCACCATGGGCCAGGTGGCGATGCGCATGTTGCCGACCCTGCACGTGGTGATGATGGGGATCATGATGGGCGTATTCCCAATGATTATCCTGGTGGGGCTGGTCAATCAGGGCTGGCAGGTATTCAAGGGCTACGTGTTCGCCTGGCTATGGCTAATGAGCTGGCCGCTGCTGTACGCCATCCTCAACAGTGCCATGACCTTCTACGCCCGCAAGATGGGCAGCCCGGTGGTGCTGGCCAACCTGTCGGTGGTGCAGCTGAACTACTCGGACATCGCCACCACGGCGGGGTATATCTCGATGTTTATCCCGTTCATCTCCTGGTATATCGCCATTGGTCTGGGCAACGCACTGAACAGCATCGGCCACTCGTTCAACAACGCGGCGGCCGGCGCCAGCAGTGCGGCGGCGAGCACCACCACGGACGCCAACTACAGCTTCAACAACATGCAGTCGGATAACGTCACCGGCAGCACCTGGGATACCAACAGCGTGGTACGCACCGGTCAGATGACCAAGCAGCTGGGCACCGGCGGCAGCCAGACCCGCACCGCCGACGGCAGCCAGGTGTTCGATGCTACCGGCTCGACGTCGCGCATTCCGGTAGATATTGGCGTGACACGCCAAATCTCGACGGCGCAGCAGCAGATGGCGCGTGAAGCGGAAAGCCAGGCAGAAACGGCGATGCACGGCTTCAACAGCAATATCAGCAGCGCCTGGACGCAACTGTCACAGTTCACCGGTCAGCGTGGCAGTAGCGATACGATGACCAGTGGTGCCGATACGGCGCAGAACAGCCAGTCCAGTATCGCCGCCCACAAGATGGCCAGCGCGGTGGACAGCTATGCCAAGGCCAATAATATCAGTCATGAACAGGCGACACAGGAGTTGGCGTCGAGATCCGTTACTGATACCGCGGGCTTTAATACGCGAGCGGGTGTTTCCGCAAGTGGTGGATTAAAAGTGTTGGGGAACGGTGTAACGGCAGAAGGATATATGGGGGTAAGTTACGACAAAAGAGGGAGCGACACAGATTCTCATTCTGCTAGTAGTGGCACGCGTGGCAGTCAGGATGCACGGCACGATCAGAGTACTCAGGCCGCTGCCGACTTCAAGGAGGGGATGGATTATCTGACCAGCCAGCGTACCAGCCAGTCCGGTGGCCATACCGACAACAATGCAGACTCGCGTGTCGACCAGCTGTCGGCGTCACTGTCAGGTGCCAAGAGCAGTTATGAACAGTACAGCAGCGCGCATACCCGCAGCCATGAACTGTCCGAGCAGGCTTCCCGTACCGAAAGTCTCAGCGCCGATATGCGTGAAAACCTGAGCCAGCAGTTTGCGCAGTATGTGATGGACAAGGCACCAAACGATGCCGGCAACATTCTGACCGGGCAATCGCAGGACGCGGTTGCTGCGCGTCAGTCGCTTGCACGTGATTTTGTACGTGACCAGGTGGCGCCGCAGGTGGACGCGCAATATCAGGTCAATCGCGAGGGGCTGGGGGCGACGATGGGTTCTGCAGGGGGCGGCGGTAGTACCGGCGACATCACCGGCGACCATCAACACCATCAAAGTGCGGTAGACGAGCGAACCGCAGCGGCCGGCATCAAAAGTGACGTAGGTGATCAGGTTAAGGGAATGATTGAAAATAACCAAACAGCCCAACAGAAAGCTCAGTCAGATATTCATAGCCAACAACAAAATGTTGAAGGTCAGAGAAACGATCTGCAGCAATATCACTCATCAGAACGAACTGCACAAAATAAAGTTTATAACCTTGAAAAAGAGAAACAGGAAAGTATACCTGGAGCAAGCAGTAAAGATGAAATGATGGAGCAAGCAAAGGTCATGCAAGATAAATTCAATAAAGAGCGGGGTGGTAAATGATGGTTACGCATAAAATAGTTCAACAAGAAGCTGAAGAACTGAAAGATATCCTTAAGGCGGGAGGTATTCAAATTCCTGACTTCTGGAGCTGTTTGTGGCCAGGTTTACTTCTTGTGGCATGGTTGATTTTATGTCCGTTATTTAGTTTTTTTATTTCCGGTCAACCTGTTAGTGAGTTGTTAGCCGCAACGGGTGGCAGTGCTTTTCTCGGGATGCTTCTATCGTTTGGATTTATAAATACTAGAAGTCTATATCTGTCACTACCTCGAGAATTTAGGGCGACCTCGGAGGTGTTATCTCTAATAAGAAAAAAAATAAGAGCCTATGCGGCGACTTTTTTCGTCCTGATTTTAATATTTTCATTATCTGCGGCCTACAGCGACGTAGGTTCAATGGCTTATCTCTTCCCATTAGTTCTTTGCACAGTAATGATGGGTTTCATCTTTAATATGGATATAGGCCGTTATCGCCTGTCCGCATTTACCTCGGTAATGGAACTCCTTAAATCCCGTAAGCAGGGAGGGGAGTAACGGTGGCTAAAGCGCACAACAAGAACCATGCCACCACCCTGCGGCTGGATGACGGCGCATTGGGGCGTCTGCAGCGCATGGTGGCTGAGAATCCCTTCTACAACCCCTCGCATGTGATGCGTGGCGCCCTGCTGGCGCTCAGTCGGTTGACCTACAGCGAGCGGGAGGCCTGCATTCTGGACGCGGCGAAGGGAGGCGTTGATGAGCTTTAACGCCAAGGACATGACGCAGGGCGGGCAGATCGCCTTTATGCGTCTGCGGATGTTTGCCCAGATTGGTAACCTGATCTTTTACGGCCTGTTCATCGCCTTTCTTATCGTGGCGGTCAACGTCCTGCTGTGGCGTATTTCGATGCAAAACCTCACCAATGGCCTGATTTACTGGTGGGTACGGATGCTCGACAGCTGGCCCAGCATTACGCCCTCCGAGTCGGTATATCATCTCGACTACTACGGCAAGCAGCTGGTCTACACCGCGAGCCAGGTGTTGGCCGATCGCTATGTCGTGTATTGCGGGCAGCTGGTCTGGCGTGAGGCTGTGTTTGCCGCCGGCGTGGGCGTGGCGGCTTGTGTGGTGGGCGGTATCGTCACCATTTGGGTGTTGGGACGTCAGGGCAAGCAGCAAAGCCAGGACGAAGTCACCGGCGGGCGAACACTCACCGATAATCCTGCGGTGGTGGCCAACATGCTCAAACGCGATGGTATGGCGTCCGATATCATTATTGATGGGCTGCCGCTGCTAAAAAACAGCGAGGTCAAAAACTTCTGCGCCATGGGCAGCGTCGGTACGGGGAAGTCACGGCTGTATCGCAAGGTGATGGACTATGCCCGCAAACGCGGTGACATGGTTATTGTCTACGACAAGTCCTGTGATTTTGTCAAAGACTACTACGATCCGCAGCACGATAAAATCCTCAACCCGCAGGATGCGCGCTGCATTGCCTGGGATTTATGGTCGGAATGTCTGACACTGCCGGATTTTGAGAACGTCGCCGATATCCTTATCCCCATGGGCAGCAACGAAGATCCGTTCTGGCAGGGGTCGGCCCGAACCATCTTTGTGGAAGCGGCCTACCGCATGCGCAATGACGAAGACCGCAGCTACGCCAAGTTGCTCAATACGCTGCTGTCCATCGATCTGCCGCGGCTGCGTGCTTATCTCGAGGGCACACCGGCGGCCAACCTGGTGGATGGCAAAATCGAGAAGACCGCCATCTCTATTCGCAGCGTGCTGACCAACTACGCGAAAGCGCTACGTTACATGCAGGGCGTGGAGAAACTGGGTGCACCGTTCACCATCCGTGACTGGATGCGCGGCGTGAAGGACAACGGCAAAAACGGCTGGTTGTTCCTGACCTCCGATTCAGCCAGCCACAAGGCGCTCAAACCGCTGATCTCCATGTGGCTCTCTATCGCCTCACACAGCTTGTTGTCGATGGGCGAGAACCCGGACCGCCGCGTCTGGATTTTTGCCGATGAATTACCCACCCTGCACAAGCTGCCTGATCTGGTGTCCATCGTGCCGGAAGCGCGCAAGTTCGGCGGATGCTTTGTATTGGGATTCCAGACCTACTCTCAGCTTGAAGATATTTATGGCGTCAAGGCGGCGGCCACCCTGTTCGGGGTGCTGCGCACCCGTTTCCTTTTCAGCGTACCGGATCGCGTGGGGGCCGAGTTCGCCGCCGGCGAAGTCGGTGAAAAAGAGTATCGCAAGGCCTCCGAGCAGTTTTCCTACGGGGCCGACCCCGTCAGGGACGGGGTGTCCGTCGGTAAGGATTTGGAGCGCATGCAGCTGGTGAGCTACAGCGACATCCAGACGCTGCCTGATTTGTGCTGCTATGTGACGCTGCCGGGGCCGTACCCGGCCGTCAGGCTGCAGATGGTGTACAAAAAAGTCAGGCAGGTCGCGCACCCCTATGAGCCTCGCAAGATGGATGCCGCTGCCGATGGGCGGCTTGTATCGGCGATCGAAATGCGGGAAGCCGAGACCGGCAATTTGGATGCCTTGTTCGCTGCTACCCCCATCCTGCCGGCGGCCAGTGCGCGCGAAACTGCTGATGCCCCTGTCTCTGCCGTGAGTACGGTCCCGACAGAGAACCCCGCCAGTGACGTGCCAGACGTGTCAGCTGCTGCCACCGCGACAGGGGGGCAGGAGGCGGAACTGAAACAGAAACCGGCACCCGGTGATGATGATGCAGAACGGGAGGAGCTGCCCCCCGGTATCAGTGGCGACGGCGAAGTGGTGGACATTGCGCAATATGAAGCCTGGCAGGCGCAGCAGCAGCCAATGGGGCAGCAAGCCATGCAGCGCCGGGAAGAGACCAATATCACTATCGATAGGCATCGGCGCGAGCTGGCTGAAGTTCATCATGGGGACAGCGAACCGGGAGATGAATTCTGATGATGAGCATTGGCCAGGTCGGTCCCGCCGGTAAAGCCGGCGACTACTACACCCATCAGGACAACTACTACGTGCTGGGCAGCATGGACGAACGCTGGGTGGGGCAGGGCGCAGAAGCGTTGGGTTTAACTGGCAAGGTGGACGTCAAAGATTTCGTGGCCGTGCTGGAAGGCAAGTTACCGGACGGCAGTGACCTGACCCGCATGGTCGGTGGCGAGAATAAACACCGCCCCGGCTATGACCTGACATTCTCGGCACCCAAAAGTGTCTCCATCATGGCGATGTTGGGCGGAGACAAACGCCTTATCGCCGCGCATAACCACGCGGTGGAGGTTGCGGTACGGGAGGTGGAGAAGCTGGCCTCGACCCGCAGCATGACTGATGGCGTCTCAGAGACCAAACTGACCGGCAACCTGGTGGTGGCGCTGTTCAACCACGATACCTCACGCGACCTTGACCCACAGATGCACACCCATGCGGTGGTGGCCAACGTCACGCAGCATGACGGCAAGTGGCAGACGCTGTCCTCCGATACGGTCGGTAAGGCCGGGTTTATTGAGAGCGTCTATGCCAATCAGGTGGCTTTCGGGCAGATTTACCGCCATGTGCTGCGTCAGGATGCGGAAGCGATGGGGTATCAAACCGAGAACGTCGGGCCGCACGGCATGTGGGAGTTTAAAGGTATGGAGAACGTAATTGACGTGTTTTCCAAACGCAACCACGCCATCGACGCTGCCGCCGGCCCAGATGCCTCACTCAAATCACGGGATATGGCAACCCTCGACACCCGCAAGGCCAAGGTCGCCAGCGATCCGGCTGCCCTGGCGGTCGAGTGGCTGCAGGAAATGAAATCCGCCGGCTTTGATGCCAAAGCCTATCTGGCGGTGGCGCAGTCTCGCACGATGGTGACGCCGTCCCCGACGCCGCTGGAAGCGGGGGGGGACGCGCTTGTCGACCAGGCGGTGGGACAAGCCATCTCGGCGCTGTCTGACCGGCAGGTCAACTTCACGCACAACCAGGTGGCCAACAAGGCCATCAGCTATCTCTCCGGGGAGCCGGGCATGCTGGACGCGGTGCGTGACGGCATCGACCGCGCCATCGAACGCGAGCAGCTTATTCCGCTCGACAAGGAGAAAGGCGTCTTTACCTCCGATATCCATCTGCTCGATGAGCTGAGCGTGGCGCAGCTGAGCCGCACGCACCTTGACGAGAGCGCGGTGGTGATTGGTGCGCCAAAGTCTGACCCGCGCACCGGAAGCCACCCGGCCTACAGCGATGCCGTGCAGCTGCTGGCGCAACATGCGCCGGCGATGGCGGTGTTGTCGGGCATTGGTGGCGCATCGGTGAACCGTTCCCGCGTGGCAGAAGTGGTGGAGCTGGCACGCGAGCAGGGCCGCGACGCCACCGTGCTGACCGTTGACCGGCAGTCACAGCAGTATCTGCAGCAAAGCGTCCATCTTGATGAAGGCCGCGTGGTGACGCGCGCCGCGCTCGGCACCGAGGCGCTGTTTGCGCCGAACAGCACGCTGGTCGTTGATCAGGCGGAGAAACTGACGCTCAAGGAGACCGTAGCGCTGCTGAATGGCGCGGTGCGTAACAACGTGCAGCTGGTGCTGATGGATACCGAAAAGCGCAAGGGGACGGGCAATGCCCTTGCCGTCATGAAAGAGGCCGGTATCCCGCGCTATCAGTTCAGTGGCCGCCAGGCGGCGGTGGCAGAGGTGGTGAGCGAGCCGGACAAGGCGCAACGCTTCGGCCAGCTGGCCAAAGGGGTGGTGCAGGCATTGGTTGAAGACCGGTCGGCGGTCGCGCAGGTAAACGGCCCGGCCGACCAGCGGATGTTGACGGCCATGATACGCGACGAGCTGAAAGATACCGGGCTGCTGGGACGGGAAGAGACCACCGTGACGACGCTGACACCGGTATGGCTGGACAGCAAAAATCGGGGCGCCATCGATACCTACCGGGAAGGCATGGTGATGGAGCGCTGGGATGCGGAGAGCCGGAAGCGCGAGCGGTTCGTTATCGACCGGGTCGGTTCGCAAACGCGCAACCTGGTGTTGCGTAACGCCGAGGGTGAAAAGCACACGCTTGCCGTCAAAGCCGTGGACAAGGACTGGTCGTTGTTCCGGGCCGGCACGATGGGTGTTGCCGACGGCGAACGCCTGCAGGTATTAGGCCAGGAAGGACGGGGAAAGGATGCACTGAAGGCCGGCACGGCGCTGACGGTTGTTCGTGCCGGCGCCGGCGAGCTGCAGGTGCGCGTGGCCGGCGAGCCGGATGCGACGCAGAAGCCGGCGGACCGAGCGCTTGCGGTCGGCAGCGACGTCTTCAGCGCCGTCAAGGTGGCGCCGGCGTATGTGGAAAGCCTCGGCGCATCGGTGAGCAGTACGGCGGCGGTCTATGCCGCAGTGAAGAAAAACGAGCTTAACAGCGCCACGCTGAGTGGCATTGCACGCAGCGGCGGGCACATCACCCTGTATTCAGCGCTTGATGCGCGCAAGACGCAGGAGAAAGTGGCCCAGCATCCGGCGTACCGTCTTTCAGGCGAGCAGGTCAAACAACTGGCCGGTGAGGAGGGGCTTGATGCCGCGATCGCCGGGCAAAAATCATCACTGTTTACCCCGGCACAGCAGGCCATCCATTTGGCCATTCCGACGCTGGAAGGGGATAGCGTTGCGTTTGGCCAGGCCAAACTGCTGGCCGGCAGTCTCGGTTTTGCGGCCGAAGGCGTATCGATGGAGGCCATCCAGACGGAAATCGAGGCGCAGGTCAAACGCGGGGAGCTGCTGAAAGTGGATGTCGCGCCCGGCGTCGGGGCGGATTTGCTGGTCTCGCGCGCCAGCTTCGAGGCGGAAAAAAGCATTATCCGGCTGATTGCCGACGGCAAAGACAGTATGCCGGCGCTGATGAGTGAATCGGCGAGAAATCAACTGGCATCAAGTCAAAGGTCGCTCACGCAGGGGCAGAAAGAGAGTGTTGACCTCATTCTCGGTACGACCGACAGGTTTGTAGCCATCCAGGGCTATGCGGGCGTG
Organism: Serratia sp. CY74737; assembly: GCF_052166775.1. Taxonomy (NCBI): domain Bacteria; kingdom Pseudomonadati; phylum Pseudomonadota; class Gammaproteobacteria; order Enterobacterales; family Yersiniaceae; genus Serratia; species Serratia sp. CY74737. The sequence continues at coordinate 14,561 of NZ_JBJNOF010000022.1, read as the reverse complement.
GGGAAAACCACCCAGTTCAAGGCGGTGCTGGAAGGGATAGCACAGCTACCTGAAAGCGAGCGGCCCCGCGTGGTCGGGCTGGCGCCGACGCACCGCGCGGTGGGTGAAATGCAGGCGGCCGGCGTCGATGCCCAAACCCTGGCATCGTTCCTGCACGATGAGGGGCTGAAGGTCGCCGGCGGCGAGAAACCGGACTACCGCAACACGCTGTTTGTGGTGGATGAGAGTTCGATGGTGGGCAACAGCGACATGGCGCGCGCCTACGCGTTGATTTCCGAGGGCAACGGCCGCGCGGTGATGAGCGGTGACGACGCCCAGCTGGAGGCGATTGCACCGGGCGCGCCGTTCCGGCTGGCGCAGGGACGCAGCGCCATCGATATGGCGGTCATGAAAGAGATTGTGCGCCAGACCCCCGAGCTGAAGCCGGCGGTGTACAAGATGATTGATAACGATGTGCCCGGCGCGTTGGACGTGGTGCGTTCCGTGGCGCCGGCCAACGTCCCTCGACAAGCCAATGCCTGGGTGCCGGCAAAGTCGGTGATGGAACTTGCAGTAGATATTCCAGATATTCATGATGCGATTGTCAGCGATTACCTGGGGCGTACCGAGGCGGCCCGGCAGGATACGTTGATTATCACCCACCTCAATGCCGATCGGCACATCATCAATGCCAGCATTCACGGCGAGCGTAAAGCGGCCGGGGAGCTGAAGGGTGAGTCCGTCAGTCTACCTATCCTGGAAACCGCCAATATTCGCGACGGCGAGCTGCGCAAGCTGGACACCTGGGCGCGTAACCGGGACGCCGTCGTCCTGCTGGATAACACCTACTACCGGATGGCCGACATCGACAGTCAGTCCCGTACCGTCAGCCTGCAGGACAACGAGGGCAATACCCGGCAGTTTTCCCCGGCCAGTGCGGTGCGCGAAGGCGTCACATTGTACAACCCGCGCACCATCGAGGTAAGTGTGGGCGACCGTATGCGCTTCTCGAAATCGGACGTCGAACGCGGGCATGTGGCCAACAGCACCTGGACGGTCGAGGCGATAAAAGGTGACGTGGTCACGCTCTCCGATGGACAACAGACCCGTACCGTCAATCCCCGCGAGCAGCAACAAGACCGGCACGTCGATTTGGCCTATGCCATCACCGCCCACGGTGCACAGGGGGCCAGCGAACGTTTTGCCATCACGCTCGAGGGGGTGGAAGGCGGGCGTGAGCCGCTGGTCAACCGGGCATCGGCCTATGTGGCGCTGTCGCGCGCCAAGGAGCACGTGCAGGTGTACACCGACAACGAAGCCGGGTGGCTGAACGCCATCGGCAAGGCGAAGGCGCGCACCACGGCTCATGATGCGGTACTGGGGATGGCGCCGGGCAGCCAGAAAGCGGCCGCCGACCTCTACGGCAAAGCGGTCTCTTTATCCGATAACGCGCTGGGACGTGCGGTGCTGCGCGGTAGCCAACTTACCGGCGACACGCTGGCGCACTATGTGTCGCCGGGCAAGAAATATCCCCAACCGCACGCCATGCTGCCGATGTATGACGCCAACGGCAAACCGGCCGGCGCCTGGCTGACGCCGCTGGCGGACACCCAGGGGAAAAGCGTCGGGGGACTGCCGACGCAGGGGCGAGTGTTCGGCAGTGACAGCGCGCAGTTCGTGGCGCTGCAGGGGAGCCGCAACAACGAGACCAGACTGGCCGGGACGATGCAGGACGGTATCCGGCTGGCGGCACGCTATCCCGACAGTGGCGTGGTGGTACGCCTGCAGGGTGACGACGTGCCGTTCAACCCCCAGGCGATGACTGGCGGCAGGGTGTGGGTGAACGACGAGACGCTCAAGGCCACTGCGCGGGAGAGCGGCGCGTCCGACAGTGTCATTAAATTGCCGGAGAGTTCGGAAGAACGCCTGCAGCGTGAACTGCAGACGCAGGCCGACAAACTGGGCCGTGAACCGAACGCCCCTGACCCGCAGCGGCTGGGCGGGCTTAACGACGAACAGTTGCGTGCGTTGCTTGCGCGCGGCGAACTGCGCGCCGAGGACGTGAAAGACCGTCTGCCGGAGGCGATCATGCGGGAGGTGATGGGGCAGGATGTGGCACAGCGGGTCGATGCCGCTGTCCGCCAGGTGGCGCGCGAGCCGGTATCGACCCGCAGCCGGCTGCAGCAGGATGAACAGAACCTGGTGCGGGATACCCATGCGGAGCGGGAACTGAACAAAGAGAAAACCCTGGGCGGCGACTGACGCGCTGCGCTTGTCCAACGCCGCGCGAGACAGCGACAAGCCCCTGCCCCGCACGGCATTACCTAAAGGAAGAACGGATGAACACAACCCAAAACGTATCAACGACGCAGGGCGTCTTGTTAAACGCAGCGGTCTTGCTGTCTGGGGCCGCGGCGCTCTGGGGATATGTGCAGTGGGACGTGCTGAGCGATCAGCCGCAGTATTGGCGCAATGCGCTCGTCCCGTTGCCGCTGTTGGTCCACATGGGCATGAAGCACCTGAAGGCGCGGCTGAACAGGGCGGATGAGCATGAATAAGACGCGGCGACTCCCCGCCCGCGTGTTTGGCGTTGCCGCCCTGGTGCTCAGCGGCTGGCTGCCGGCGTCGCCTCTGTTGGCGGCACCGGCGGTGCAGGTGGGGTTTTCGCCGGAAGGGACGGCGCAGCAGCTGGTACTGAGCGTTATCGGCGAAGCGCGGCGCGATATTCGCCTGATGGGGTACGCCTTTACTTCGCCGGAGGTGGCGCGGGCGCTGATTGCGGCGCACCGGCGTGGGGTGGTCGTCGGGGTGGTGGTCGATGCGAAGGCCAACCAGAACGGCGCCGGCCGGGCGGCACTGAACCTGCTGGCTAACGCCGGCGTGAACGTCAGGACGGTGAACAGCTATAAAATTTTGCACGACAAGGTGATCGTCGTGGATGGCGTGACGACAGAAACGGGAAGCTTTAATTTCAGCCGATCGGCACACCGCGCCAACTCGGAAAATGTGGTGGTGCTGCGCGACATGCCGGAAGTGGCCAAACAGTACCTGGCTCACTGGCAATCCCGTTGGGCGCAGGGCCAGGACTGGCAGTCGACTTACTAAGAAAGGAAATCGGATGGCAATGTTCGATCCGCACAGCGGAAAACTACAGCAGGTACGCGAGGTAGTGCGCTTCACCCCCCTGCAGCAGGACGTACTGAAATTTTTGGCATTGGTGTTGATGGTTGTCGATCACGCCAACCGCGCGCTGGGGCTAAATGAGCCGGTTCTGCTGCTGCTGGGGCGGGGAGCATTTCCGCTGTTCGCCTTGCTGTGGGGGTACAACCTGGCGTCGCGGCCTGTCCGGCAGGCGCAGGCGACTCGGCTGTGGATATGGGCTGTGGTTGCGCAGCCGGGCTATTGGCTGGTGATGCGTCATGACGGGCTGGCATTTACCGATCCGAATATTTTGTTCTTGTTTGCGGTGGTAACGCAAGTATTAGTGTTGGCTTCACGGCCAATAAGCAAAGGCTCGCCAAATCCGTTGTTGGTCGGTGGCGTTCTGCTGTTTTTGTGGGATGTATATGGTGCTACAGACGGAACTTACGGTACTGCCGGCATTTTGGTGTTGTTGGCCAGTTATGGGTTATGCGTTTCTCTTCCGGGGTATGTAACGACTGTTTGGCCGGTACGGGGCCTGTCCATCATCTCCTGGCCCCTTAGTGTGTTGATGCTCAACGCCGATCTACCTGTCTCGCTGATGCTGGCCGGCCTTGTGATACCGACACTGTTGATTATGGGGTCGTTCCCACTGGCTGTTCCTGGTGTCCAGGGCAATCACCGGCGCCTATTGCCGCGAGGATTTTTCTTATACGGCTATGTAGGTCACTTGTTGATGCTGGCGTTGCTCGCCTGGTTGGTTCGTTAAGACGGTAAAAAAATCGGTGATGCAGATCTCAGTATGTAGGGCAATATCCGCCAATATCATATGTTCTGGACAGAAAAGATCGCTTTGAAGCTGCTAAGCCAAGGTTTTTGTAGTAGTCTCTGCTAAATGATCCTTTTTAGATCCTTGGGGAGGCTGAAATGACACAAGCCGTAAGCGTAGTAACTTCCTCATCGAGAACGAAACGTTCCTATCGTAAGGGGAGTCCGTTGAGCGCCGCTGAACGGCAGCAGATCTCTCTGGAACGGAAGAAAAGCACACACAAAGAAGTACGTGTTTTTGTTAGAGACTCACTCAAGCATCAACTTCAAAGCATGTGTGAACGAGAAGGTATTACACAGGCCGAAATGATTGAGCGATTGATTGAAATGGAGTCGACAAGACACATTTGAAATGCAACGACATCACATTCTTGATCGTTGTAGCCGTGAGTGCTAGATTACTGATCGTTTAGCAGAATTTTTGGTTGGCCACGCCGCAAGGTGGCAGGGAAGGGGTTCCGAGGCTGTTATCGGAACACTGAAAAGCAAAAACCCCGATAATCTTCTCTATCTTGGCGGACGGGAAAGATTAACGGGGCTCACTTAAAACTGTATAGAAGCGTTGCTCTATGCAGGGAGTATAGTTTTATGCCTTTTAAAGGTCAACTCCTTCGGCGCAACATAAGCGAAGGGCTATTTGAATAGCCAACTTGCGAATGTTGAGCACCATATCAATGAATCCCGTAGCTCCCGGCGTGGCGAAGCTAATGCGCTTCGGCGTGGGCAACAAAAAATTCATCGTCGTTACACCCCAAATCTGTGCTGCCGGGTGCCGAAGGGCATGGCGAGCAAAGTGGTGGCGCGCATGAGCAGTCACGACTGGCGGCGTAATGATGACCTGATCGGTCTGCGCCGGCAGGGTTATATCCCTTATACCCAACGCAACAACCCGGACTATCGTCCCAAACCGATGCGGATTGCTGCTCGTTCGGAGAGCCGCGAGGCGCTGACGGTGCTTTCCCTTGTGCTGGGTGCCAACTGCGACTACAACCCGGACAGCGACTACCCGTTCGAGATCATGCTGCCGTTCGAGGATGTGGCCAAGGCCATGGGGGTACTGCACGTCTACGAAAGCGGCCGCAAGGCGTATGACGTGGCGCTGCATGCGCTGTCGGTGCTCGAGCAGCTGGACTACCTCATCGTGTCGCGCGGGCAGGATACTGACACTGGTCAGAACAAGCCGCTGCGCATCTGGTTGACAGAGAACTTCTTCACCAGTCGCGGCATCCAGGTGGACGAAATTCGCCAGTGGCTGAATCAGTACCGGCTGTGGGCGATTAAAAACGGCCTGACCGAAACGCTCAGGCAAAAGTACGAGCGCCACCTTGCGCGCATCGCGCATCTAGGGATCGACATCGAGCGCAAGCACTCGCTGAAAAACCGGCTGAAAAAGATCCGGCGCTGGGTGGTGAGTCCCGAGCTGCAAAACCTCAAACGTAACGCGGAGCAGGTGATTGGCAACGAACTGGCCAGGCGGCAGCAGAACGAGCAGCGGCTGGATACGCTGCTGGATGACACCGCTGCCGGCATCAAAAAACTGGCCGCCGCCCGGCGTCAAAAGCAGAACGGCTTTTATCAGGCCTGGGTGCAGTGGACGATGGGCAGCTCGCCACTGAAGGCCATGGAGCTGGAAAATACGCTCAAACGTGAACAGCCAGGACTGCTGAACAGCGATCCGGAGGCGTTCTATCGGCTGCTGCTGGAGCGCGCCGGCGCCATTCCAGGCTAATTTCCCGAACATACCGTGCCTTACCCTGCCTGACCTGCGGGGATTTTGTGCTGCCTGTTTCCCGCCGCGGATGCCTGGTTGGCCATTGATCCGGCCTGTTTCGGCAGATGCCGGCATGATTTTCGCGACCGCCGACGTCGATCGGGGACGCAGACAATAGCGATCGACGAGGAATAACCCTTTAACTTCGACATTAACTTCGTAATCCGCATTAATTTCGAAAAGGTACTCAGCAATATGCTTAATTTCGAAGGTTGTTTCTGAACAAACTAAGCCCTTTAAAAAGGGAGTAACTCAGCGCATCGACTTACGCCGTTGCCCCTGAGTACCTCCCTCACTTCGCTCGGGCAAAAAACAACATCGCCCTTAACATCCCAATCTCACTCAGCAAAACCTGAAGTACCTCCTGCAGCAACAGCTGCAGGCAAAAGACTCTGCACCCAAGCAGGAACCGTCGAAATTTCTCAGCTAACCGAACTCACCAACCTCAGCACCACAATCCTCCGACCACCACTGAAAAGCGGCCCCGCCCCGGCCCAAAGGGCCGGAACAGTGTCGCTTTTATGATGGATGTTGTATCTAACAATTTCGGCGCTGCCAGAAGTGTTGCTTCAAGTTCAACGTACACGCCCGTAAGCGGCCCTCACGGCCCGCTAACGCGGAGATACGCCCCGGCGGCGACTACGCCTTGCCGTGGCCACTCCGACGGCGCACACAAAGATACACATCGCGTTTAGCAGAACTGGCTTTGCAGGGCGAAGGGCTGGATAGGCAATTCCTATCAGGTCTGGGCGGCTACGCCGCGTTACCGGCGACCCTGACCTGATGGTGTTCTATTGCCGCCCAGCTGTCGCCTTCATGCGCTAACGCGCATAACGCGCTGCTGTTGTGTGAACAATGGCACAACACGGCTCAATCGCTGAAACGATATCGACAAGGTAATTTACTGGTTGTGCATACAGTTGTCTGCGCGCTTTTTTAATCGCAACGAGGAATTTACTATGAGTGATACTATTGTCGTTATCGGTAAACCCACGTCCCCTTCAGCGCCTGATGGCGTGCCTGTCACAGGCGGAAACGCCGGCGGCGGGCTTAATTTCCCAGTACCGTTTCATATCGCCGGTCATGATGATTTCATGGTTCTTGCTATCAATAATGATGTCTTTGATGCCACGAAACGTAACCAAAGTACCATCGATCCGTTGACAGGCGAACTCCCTTACGACGATACCGTCTCTATCGAGCGCGGTGATAAACGCCTGTTACTGACGTACAAGAATTTCAGTGACGCCCTGAACGAGCTTAATCGCCTGGGCGATGTCTGGAAGCAGGGGTCGATGATCCTGGTCTTATCTGACACTACGTTCATCACCTTCGGCGACGTCAACCAGATGACCTCATTCCTGTCCAACTCTAACCGGATCGCCAAAACGGAGTTTATCCGTGAGAAAGAGGGTTTTCATGCGGCCGGCTATGTTCCTCGTGATGCGGCCGGTAATGCTTTAGGCCAATCCGGCGTGACAATTGGCGTGGGTATTGACCTTGGGGGGCGTACCGCTCAATCCATGCTGAATGACGGCGTGCCGCAAAATCTGGTCGATATTTTAACGCCATACCTGGGACTGAAAGGGCAATCCGCGGTCGATAAGTTGAACCAGTCTCCCCTGTCATTGCCCGAATCACAGGCGATGGACATCTCCAATATTTATGTCAACCAATACTCAGCCGGCATGGCCAGCCGTTATTCCTCGGCGGCCGGCAGCCCGTTTAGCGCATTACCACTCAACACGCGTACTGCGATCGTCAGCGTTGCCTATCAGTATGGTCAAAACCTGGCGCAGGCGGCCCCCACGTTCTGGAGCTATGTCACGCAGAAGCAGTGGGCCAATGTGGTTAATGAACTCAACAACTTCGGAGACGCCTATCCGACGCGGAGGCAATCGGAAGCGGCATTGATCCAATCCGATATCAATAGCGGTAAGTTGAAATAAACTGGCGCCTGGGAATTATGCCTTTCCAATTCCCAGGCATTTTATTTGGATCACTGCGCCGATGCACATGCTGAATTTTCGGCAATGACCTGTATAACCTTGTAAGTTCCCTGGGAACTTTTCTTCACAACCAGCTCCTGGCTGTTGTTGTAAGTCGGAGGGCCAGGTAACGCCTTGTCGTTAAAGCAAACCGTATAGGTTTCTTTCTGTTTGTCTTCATCCAACACTTTCAACGCGTAAATCCAGCTCTTGTCCGAATTAGTTGCAGTTGCCATTCCTTTCTCACTGGAAACTGTGATGCTTTTTAACTCAGTTAATGTTGTGCCCTGTTTCAAATGACGCGGCCCCAGAGAGTTGTGAAAGGAGGTCATATCCAGACGGTTGAGAATTTCAGCGCTTGTGTTGTCGGCTGTTTGAGCGATGGAATAAAAACTGCTGCATAAAACCAGAGTTGCCAGCACTGCTCTTGTTTTCATCCTGCTTGTCCTTTTCAAAGTGATATGACGTTCTGTGATGGTAGCATCACAGATGCCACATTCCAATGAAAGTGATAATCGCTATCATCAAGCAGCGTCCACGTTTTGTTTATGGGGTTTGAGGGCCAATATAAGAGGAATGCCGGCGGAGCAACGGCTTGCCGAACGTCAGCAAAAAGCTAAACCACAGCTGAAAACCCTGTCACGACACTCGGAGCTGGCGAAGGCGTTCACGTATGCTCTGAACTAGTGGCCGGCCCTGACGTACTAGGGGTCAGTTTGGATATCGAAAAACGGTGATATAGAAGGTTACGTCAGCCTGGCGACGGGAATATCGCTGAGTCGTGTCGTGTAGCAGGGGGAAAGCAGTTCGCGGCGCATTGCCCAAACTTTATTGATCCCTTGGCCGGCAAACCAGACTTTCCCCAACCCGGAGTGATTTATGCCATCGACCGCTTTCATCAATTTTTCGCTATCGGCGCGCGGTGGATGTTCGTCGAAGAGATCGATCTGGCCGGGTTTGTCGCAGAAATCGTTCAGCATGATCCCCGCTTTTTGATAGCGAAACCCATCGCGCCAGATGGACTCGATGGCTTTCAATGCCGCGGCCACGATGTCGCGGGTATCTTGCGTGGCCAACATGAGCTGGACGCTGTGGCTGTTGGCGTAATACGGTTCATGAGGCGCAAAGGGGCTGGTTCGCACAAAAACTGAAATGTGTCGGCAATATTGTTTCTCTCGGCGAAGTTTTTCGGCCGCACGCTCTGCATACTGGCACACTGCCTGGTGCATGTCCTGCAGCTGTGTGACGCGCTGGCCAAATGACCGGCTGACGATGATCTGCTGCTTTGCCGGCAGCGCATCGATCGAGATACACGGCACACCGTTCAGTTCACGCACGGTGCGCTCGAGCACAACCCCGAACGTTCTGCGTATCAACGCCTGGTTGCTGTCGGCAAGCTGCAGTGCAGTCGTGATCCCCATCGCATCCAGCTTTTTGGTCAACTGGCGCCCACATCCCCAAATTTCGCTGACCGGCAGTAACGCCATCAACCGTCGTTGTCTATCCCGGTTTGTCAGATCAACGACGCCACCAGTAGCCGGCCAGGTTTTTGCGGCGTAATTTGCTAGTTTGGCAAGGGTCAGAGTTTGGGCAATACCGATCCCGCAGGTGAGGCCTGTCTGCTGCAGCACAGTATCGCGAACACGATGGCCAAAATGTTCGAACGACTCGACTGCATCGATGCCAGATACATGTAAAAATGCCTCATCAACACTGTAAGCTGTTGTGGGCGCTAGTGATTCTAAAATAGTCATGAATCGCATCGACATGTCACCGTACAAGCCGAAATTGCTAGAAAAAATAGTAACATTTTGATTTTCAATGATTTCCTTTGCCTGGAAGTATGGCATTCCTCGTTTCAACCCCAGGTTTTTTCCCTCGCGGTTGATTGCCACCAGGGCAGCGTCGTTATTCGAAAGAACGGCCACAGGACGCCCTTTCAGATCCGGACGGAAAACCTGTTCATGGTTAGGAAACTCAATCGCACCTTTTTGAGTTTCCTAACCATGAATAACGGCAAGGAGGAACCCCATATGGTGCGGACTGTCGCACGGTCATGCGGAAAAATGCCTGTTTTGCTGTATTTTTCATCTAAAATCCGTTTTTCAGGCGCACTTATCCAGAGCCGGTGCCTGAAGCCATCGTTTTTTCGCCATCCGTTGCAGCCTGTCAGAGAGCAGTTTGGTGGCATGCTCGCCCGCCATGGCGCCGGCAAAACGCAACCGACCTCTGCAGAGGATACACTGGTACGGATCGGTGCCCAGGAAGCCTTTCATCAGCACCGCGAACCCGGGACGTTTCGGTTTTTCCCTTACCGTCATCGCCAGCGCGTCGTAAACCTTCGGCAGCAGCGAGCCCCGCTTGCGGTTGGCCAAAAAACCGTAATAGCGCACCATCTTAAAATGCCGCGCCGGAATATGGCTGACGTAACGCTGCAGCATCTCCTCCTGGCTGATTTTCTGGCGTTTGTGCTGCTGTGTGCGGTGGTCGTAATACTGATGCACCACGGCACCGCCGCGGTAGTGGCGAAGCTGAGAAGCGGCCACCGGCGGGCGCTTCAGGTACCGGCCAAGGTATTTCACGCTACGCCAGACACCGCGGGTCTTTTTGGCAAAATGTACTTTCCAGGCACGGTGATATTGCGCATGCAGGTAGCGGTGCCACCGATCTTCATTACGGATATGGCCGAGACCCGGCAGGCTGCCGGGGTTGATTTGGGCATAGTTGTCGCGCAGCAGGTAAACCACGGCGGTGCGCCAGATGGATTCTACCTCTTTCTTTTTGAAGAACAGCTGCCGCCAGGTGCTGTGTTTGACGTCAAGACCACCGCGGGTGACGGAGACGTGGATATGCGGGTGCTGATTGAGCTGCCGGCCGTAGGTATGGAGCGCACAGAAGATACCGACTTCGATCCCCTGTTGGCGCGTCCAGCGGAGCATGGCGCGGGTGGCGCAGCGGAACAGGTCATTGAGCAGGGGCCAGTTGTTGTTGAAGAACGGCCACAGCAGGTGAGGCATGGTAAACGTAATGTGCTGCCAGTCACAGTCGGGCAGGATGTGCTGCTGTTCGGCGATCCACTGCTCGGTGGCCTTGAGGCCACAGCTGCTACAGGCTTTTGACTTGCAGCTCTGGAAGAAGCGGGCATGGGCGCAGTCCGGTGAGGCGCAGCAGTAACGGCGCACGCCCATGGCGCAGGTGCCACAGGCGAGCATACGTTCGACGGCGAGTTTGGTCCAGTCGCTGAGGGTGTGGCCGTGTTTGTCGAGATAGCGGCTCCAGCCATCATCATGTTGGAACAGCAGCTTTGCGGGGCGGGGAATGTACATGGTGCAGAGTTTACAGGGCGGCAGGGAACAGGAAAAGGGCGTCGGCGCCAGCCGGCTCACGCCACAGGTGTGCTCATTTTATGCGGGAGTCAACGCAGCGGGGGCATGCGCCACCTCGCGGGCGGTCTGTCAAACGGCACCGGCGTTGAGGTGAGGCTGAGGCTTAAAGACGGTTGAGGCAGCAGCGCTGCCGTGCTCGCCCCGTAGGGGCGCTACGTTCTATACATTTATCCTAACAGTGCGGTTTAATTGATCTAAGATGATGAATGAACTGAATATCAGGAACGCTCCGCGTAGAACGTGATATATTACCCCCCTAAAAGGAGAAAACGCTTTGCTGTGATTGGAACAGGGGAACTATCTCAGAGTGGAGGAACTGACAGGAAGGCCAACTCCCTTTCAAAATCTTGCACTCAATCGAAGTAGGAAACAGAAATATATTCACTGTCTAGTTTAGAGGGGGGGAGATGAAATTAGATCAAGATAGATTGTCTGAGTTATCAACGGCTATTGGAAGAACTGTTCTTGACTTGGTTTTTTCTGGAGTTACTATTAACAACCTTTCAATTGCAAAACAATTACGATATTTTGCTTTTCGGACCAAAGACCTACAGTACATGGGAATTTTACTTGATGCGGCTGAATTATTAAAGAACAAAAAAAATCATATTATTGATGATTCGCGAACACCAAAATGGGAGGAATGATCTTCCGGGCTGACCCTGGAAATAATTAAATTAGGGTGTATCAATAAAACGGTTGATCTACTTAATTTTATTGACGATAAAGATTAACGCATCCCAACCTAAAAGTGGACAAAATCGCCATATCTTTCCCATAATCATATGTCACTGTCAGGAAGATCAACTGGAATACTGAAGGGGCACTAACACTATCGGGTAATGGAATCTTATTCATGTGTAACCAGTTTTGGATCAACTTTAGCACAGGGTGAAAACCTTAATAAAAGATATGTAGCACGTTTCTTTTCGACAGATTAATATTTCTTGACCACCATTCAATGCTGTACCGGTAATCATTGAAACTGCTAGATTTCATGCCGGCAGGGGATCATGCTCAACACATGAACATCCGATTCCACCCGAACAGATTGCAGCCCTTGAGGGCTGGCACCGACAAAGTCGTGATCGCCGTGTCTGCGACAGAATTCGCTGTGTGATCCTTTCGGCTCTGGGTTGGTCTATATCCATGATTGCGCCGTCCCATTTGATTCATGAGACCACTGTTCTGCGCCATATCGAGGATTATCTTGATGAGGGCAAGCTAACATCTGAAAATGGTGGCTCTCAGGAGCACATCAATTCTGTGCACTCAGCAGGATTAATTTTGTTGCTGACCGCTGACGTCCATATTTAGCTCCACTAGGACTCAGCCTCATTATTCATCTACAGCATATCAACTCCTTTGCCCTTTCAGTTCTAAGCCACGTTAGAAGTGACGCTGTATTTCTAAATCCCAGATCTTTCATTATTTTTTTTTTGTAATAGCTAACTGTTTTTCGATGAATGCCAAGAAATCTGCCGATGTCAGATGAATCCATACCAAAAGAAAGATATATCAAAATGTCTCGCTCCCGCTCGGTTAGTTTTAAATTAACTGTATTCATAAGTGTACCTATGGTTAAATTTGATTTAACTTTATGTAAAGATGTGAATTATTACACGCCTAATTAATTGTATCTTCATGGTTTAAATACAGGCCATATAAATTTTTAACTTAGCATTATAAGGCTAACAAGTAGCCTGGCATTACTAATTGATCAAAATTAACTTATCCCCCTGCATAGAGCGAACACGGCAACGCTGCTAAAATCAACGTCAGTTAATGGTCATAGTTCGCGGCGTTAGCTGGCTCATAGCCGCTATTACAACAAACATTCCTATACCCTCTTCAATTCGAGCTATTCATCACCGAAGCCATGCTTGCCTGTAGCACTTCACCGAACTTTACCTATCCCCGTTTGCCATAGCTGTAAAATTGCGGTGCTGATTAACGGCTTCCTAGAATCTCCCTCCATAGCAGTGGCATCCGATGTAACGGAAGGCTTCATCTTTGCAGCATAGTACCGAGTGTGCACGCCAAAATGCACTAACACCTTCAATTATAATACAGATATACTTATAAAAAACAAATGTAAAAAAAATAGATAAAAAAATTAATCCATTCAAAAACAATAACTTGCCGTTTATTTTGACATGATATATTCTTAACGGTTATAGTGTGTTATTAGGATTTTTAATTATTTTCTTATCTCTTGACCGGAGACACGAGGGCGGCTGGATGATGGGAAGTAAAGAGAAAAATATTGAAGAATTGATTAGAGCTGATGTTGTCGAATTTTTCAAAACAATAATACTTGATTTAACCCACTGTTCATGGTTGGGAAACTCCCCGTTCAAAATGTCCTCCGATAACGAAAATGTATAATGATCCAACATATTTACATGGCCATTTATCAGCGGGGATAACCTTGTCAGCTGTTCCTCCTCAGGTATTTCGTCCGACTGGCGAAGATGTGACAGCGCCTCCTGCATGTAAAGCGTGTTCCACAGCACAACCGCATTGGTCACCAATGCCCAGTGCACCCAGTTTATCTTCTTGATGGTTAGGAAACTCAATCGACCCTTATTGGGTTTCCTAACCATGAACCGTGGCAAGGAAGAACCTCATATGGTGCGGCCTGTCGCAGAGTAATGCGGGAAAATGCAAGTTTTGCTGTTTTTTTAAGCTAAAACCTATTTTTCAGGCGCACTCATCCAGATAAGGGGTCTGAAGCCATCGTTTTTTCGCCATCCGCTGCAGCCGGTCAGAGAGCAGTTTGGTGGCGTGCTCGCCCGCCACGGCACCGGTAAAACGCAACCGGCCCTTGCACAGGATGCACTGGTACGGATCGGTACCCAGGAAGCCTTTCATCAGCACTGCAAATCCGGGTTGCTTCGGTTTTTCCCGTACCGTCATCGCCAGCGCGTCGTAGACCTTCGGCAGCAGCGAACCGCGCTTGCGGTTGGCCAGAAAGCCGTAGTAGCGCACCATTTTAAAATGCCGCGCCGGAATATGGCTGACGTACCGCTGCAGCATCTCTTCCTGGCTGATTTTCTGGCGTTTGTGTTGCTGTGTGCGGTGGTCGTAATACGGATGCACCACGGCACCGCCGCGGTAGTGGCGCAGCTGAGAAGCGGCCACCGGCGGGCGCTTCAGGTACCGGCCGAGGTATTTGACGCTGCGCCAGGCACCGCGCGTCTTTTTGGCAAAATGCACTTTCCAGGCGCGGCGATATTGCGCATGCAGATAACGGTGCCACCGATCTTCATTACGGATATGACCGAGGCCCGGCAGGCCTCCAGGGTTGATTTGCGCGTAGTTGTCGCGCAGCAGGTAAACCACGGCATTGCGCCAGATTTGCTCGACCTCTTTCTTTTTAAAGAACAGCTGCCGCCAGGTGCCGTGTTTGATGTCGAGGCCGCCGCGTGTGACGGAGACGTGGATATGCGGGTGCTGATTGAGCTG
>NZ_JBJNOF010000021.1:0-67620 GCF_052166775.1 Serratia sp. CY74737 | reverse complement strand
CGATCAGGATGTGCTGAACGTGACCATCAGCGGCTTCCACGGCCGCTTTGACGGGAAAGCGATCATTCGCGGCGAGTGGGTGCTGAACCGCCAGGGGCGTTTGATCAAACGGCCTTTCAACCTGGAGCTGAAACAGGGTGAAGACGGCTATGATGCCCTGGTGCGCACGCTGGCGCAGGGCTGGCAGCAGGAAGCCCAGGCTATCGCCAAGGTGTTGTCCCCCTGAAATGGCAATCAACAGCCATAATGCACCGGTGACGGCTTATGGTGATGGGATCAGATTCAGGATTAAGCCTGTTGACGACGTACCAGAATAAAAGAAAAAGTAAAAAAAGTTCCCACCTTACTTGGGAACTTTTTGATAAAAAATAACAGCATGACGACAGTCATTACCGCCGGCGCTCACAGCGTTGTCCATGCAAAAAAAAAGCGTTATGGCAGCCAAGAGCATCAGAGCATTATCAGAACTGATATAGATATAAGGTTTTAGATATTATTCTCGTCTGATATGCGCAACCTCATGCATATCAGAAACTGAAGCGCTCACGTTTATTGTATTGTGACGAGTTCAACGACGCCATTTATAACAAACTGAACCCCCATACAGACCAGCAGGAATCCCATCACCCTGGAAATAGCATCGATTCCCGATGTTCCTACAAGCTTCATAACACCCAGTGACGCCCGCAGAGACACCCATAAAATCAGAGAAATGGCTATCGCAATCAAGGGGGGCGCGGTATAGGCGACCCACAAATCCAGATGCGATGTTTCAGCGCTGAATGTCGACGCGGCACTGATCAACATAGCAATGGTACCCGGGCCTGCCGTACTGGGCATTGCCAAGGGGATAAATGCTATATTTTTGGTTTTCCCCTTCTCGCCGCTTTGAGGCTTGTTCACATCCTGCGGAAACAGCATGTTAAACCCAATAAAGGCAACGATCATTCCACCTGCAATTCGTAATCCCGGAATAGATATGCCAAAGGTATTAATAACAGCCTTACCGGCATACCATGCAACCATCATAATCACAAAGACATAGAAAGCCGCCATAGCTGACTGCTTCTTTTTTTCTTGTTCAGACATGTCGCCTGACAGCCCAAGGAAAAGGGCTACAGTAGTCAATGGGTTTACCAGCGGCAGTAATAAAACCAACCCTAGCCCAATAAGTTTAAATAACTCAAACATCTTTCCACCTCCTTTTAAAGTGTCCCCCCGGAGCTATCTCCGGGGGTAAGTTCTATCGAGACTTCTCCCATTGCAGAACAGCGCTGATGGCAGCCGGCAATACCGTCAGGGTAAATAAGGTGGCAACGAATAGCCCACCAATAATGGCATAGGCCATAGGCCCCCAAAATACCTGATGCGCGATAGGTATCATCCCTAATATTGCTGCACAAGCCGTCAAGAGTATCGGTCTGGAACGATGCAGTGACGCTTCGACGATCGCCTCAGTATTATCTGCGCCTTGTGCTCTGTTTATTTCCACTTCTTCAATAAGGATCACGGCATTGCGGATAATCATCCCCGCCAACGCAATCACGCCAAGAATCGCGACAAACCCCATCGGTGTTCCGGTGGGTAACATGGCAGCGACAACGCCAATCAAACCGAAGGGGGCAATCAACAGCGCCAGCATCATGCGTGAGAAACTACGCAACTGCACCATCAGCAAGATCAGCATCACCAATAAGGTCACAGGTAGAACGGCGAATACTGAACGGTTGCCTTTCATGGCTTCAATGACGCTTCCCCCCTCGGTAATGTGATATCCCGGTGGCAGACTTTTGCGTAATTCATCGACAACAGGCGCCAAACTCTTGGATACGCCGGACGCATTCAGCCCTGGCGCAATATCCGTTTGCACCGTAATGAAAGGCTCTCGTTGCCGCCGCCACTGAATAGGTTCGGCCAACGTATAGCCTATCGTTGCGATCTGCTTTAATGGCACAACGCGCCCATCGGCCGTCGTTAATTGCAAATCCGCGACGGTTTCAATGTCTCTCCGCGTATTTTCCGAAGCCCGCAGCACCACGTTAACCTGACGATTTCTGTCTCTGATCGTCGTTACAGCGGACCCCGAATACATTTCAGCAAGAGCGCTGGCGACATCCTGAGAGCTTAATCCCAAGGCCCTCGCTTCCGTCTGATTAAGCGTTATATAGAGTTCTCGTTGCGGTTCTCCCGCAGTAAGGTTGACCTCTCTTGTCTGTGGGTTGTTGCCGAATTTACCCGCCAACTCCATGGATATCTCACGGATTTTGGTCAGATCCGGGCCGGAAACGCGATATTTCAACGGCCAACCTACCGGGGGCCCCAGCTCCAACGGCGAAGCACGCGTAACAAGATGGCCGAAATCTTTTTGCAGAATTTTTTCAAGCCTGGACTTCACCGCGTCACGCTCTTCAAGTCCCTTGGTGACCACGACCAATTGAGCGATATTTTCGTTATCAAGCAACAGGTCCATCGGCAAATAAAACCGCACGGCCCCCGATCCAACGTACGTCGTAAAATGATCAATATCGGGATCCTTCTTGAGGATTTCCTCCAAGCGAATGGCTTCCCTCGCCGTATCTTCCTGCACGGCATTTCTCGGCAAAGTCAGACTGACAAGTAACTCCGGCCTGTCAGAAGCGGGAAAGAACTCCTCTTCCATGTGCGAGGAGCCGATAAAAGCCATGGCCAGCAACAGAACCGCCACGATGCCGGTCATCCCTCGACGCTTAAGGATATATCGCAATGCACTTTCGTACTTTTGCATGACTTTACCTTTACCGTGGGCGTGTTCCTTCATCACCTTAGGTAAAAGCCACACGCCTATCAGCGGTGAAAAAAGTACGGCAACAATCCAGGAGTTGATAAGTGAAATCAGCACCACCATGAACAGAGAATAACAGTACTCCCCCGCACTCGACGTTGCGAAACCGACCGGGATAAAACCGGCGATCATGACCAATGTGCCGGTCAGCATCGGGAAAGCCGTCGTCGTCCAGGCTTTTGTCGCCGCCTTTTTGACAGGGTCTCCTTTCTCCAGGCGCGACATCATGATCTCTACCGTGATCATGGCATCATCGACCAGCAACCCCAGCGCAATAATTAATGCGCCGAGTGAGATGCGCTGTATGCCTATACCAGCAATTTCCATGCCGATAAACGTCATGGCCAGCACCAGCGGAATGGATGCTGCAACCACTAACCCGGCACGAGTGCCTAATGACAAGAAAGACACAGCCAACACAATGACAACCGCCTCAAGGAGCACTTTCATAAAGCTCCCCACCGCGTCATGCACCACCGTCGACTGATCGGCCACTTTCAGCACGTTGATACCCGCAGGCAAGCGGCTGGAGATATCATCCATCTTTTCGTTAAGCGCTTTGCCGAAATCCAGCATATTGCCTGTCGGAGCCATGGAGATGGCCAGGCCAATCGCCGACTCCCCGTTAACTCTGAAGGCCGGCGTCGGCGGATCGACCGCCTCGCGAGAGATAGTCGCAATATCCGTCAGAGGAACGAATTTATCCTGAATATGCAGTGTCAGCTGTTTGAGGCTTTCTTCCGATGCGAAAGCGCCGCTGACTCTCAACATGACTTTATCTTTGTCGGTTCTGATTTCTCCCGCCGGAGTCACGGCGTTTTGCGCGCTGATGGCGTTCTTGATTTGGTCGAGCGTCAGCCCCATGCCCGCAATTTTCTGCGGTGAGAATGATAAGATGACCTGCTCTTCTTTTACGCCCAGCAGGTTCACTTTCCCGACGTCTGGCAGCGTTAAGACGTCCGTGCGAACTTTATCAACCAGATCGCGCAGTTCGCGCTCGCTGAATCCTTCACGCGTAAAGCCATAGATGGTGCCGTAGGTATCATCAAATTCATCGTTGACGGCAGGTGAACTGACGCCGGCAGGAAGCTGAGGGGAAACGTCCTTGATTTTTTTCCTGACCGTATACCACAGTTCTTTCACTTTCTCCGGCGGCGTATTATCACGCAGATAGATAAAAATAACCGACTCGCCGGGCCGGCTGTAACTCTCCAAATAATCAAGGTAAGGAACTTCCTGAAGTTTCTTCTCCAACGGATCGGTTACGAAATTGACGGTATCCTCCACAGAGGCCCCAGGCCAACTCGCGGAAACCACCGCCGTTTTAATGGTAAACGCCGGATCTTCATTACGCGGCAAGTTGTAATAGCTCATCACCCCGGCAATGGTGAGAACCAACATAAAAAAGGCAACCAGTTGCTGATTGGCAAGCGCCCAGGCAGACAGGTTAAATTTCTCGGGTTCAGAGGCATTCATCAGAATTTATCCTCCAAACTCACTTTCTCCCCAGACCGTAACTTGCTCACGCCGGCGATCACCACCTTGTCGCCAGGTTTGAGGCCATCAGCAATAAACACGTCCTCGGAGCTATAGCGAATAACGTTAACTTTGCGCAACACCAAGGTCGATGTATCCGGTTGAACAATTAAAACGGCAGGATCCGCGCCATCACGGGTCATCGCAGACGCCGGCATAACAAACGCAGCCTGACCCGGGATCACGATACTTCCCTGCACCGTCGCGCCCAAAGCCATTTTCTCTGGAGGGTTCGGCAACGAGACTCTGACGCGCCAGGTCCGCGTCTGCTTATCCGCCTGTGGATTCACATCTCGGATCACACCCTCAGTCACGACGGAAGGATCGGAAAGCAGCGCAATCTTGACTTTATTATCGGACAGATTGCTGTACAAAATCGCTTCTGGAACGTCAAATACGGCATCCACGCCCTCATTGAGTGAGAGCGTAATGACCCCCTGCCCTGCACTGACAGTTTGGCCAGGGTTCAGGTTAACCGAAGTCACTACGCCATCCGACGGCGCAACCAGACGGGTGTAACCCAATTGCTCCTGAGCGATTTTCAAATTCGATTGAGCAGAGACGCGTTTTGCCGCAGCGACTTCAAGATTGACCTTAGCCTCATCAACCTGAGCCTGCGCGATAGCGCCGGTTTTGATCAATGATTGTAACCTTTTGAAATTAAGAGCAGCCAAGCGTTCTGCAGAAACTGCTCCAGCCAGTTCTGCTTGCGCACTACGCACTTGATTCTCGTTATTTCTGGGCTCCAACGTCGCGATCGTTTGCCCCGCCTTTAATTTGTCCCCCACATCGACTGGCCGGCTGAGGAGCCGGCCGTCAATACGAAACGAGAGCTGAGACTCCTCATGGGGGCGAATTTCTCCGGTATGCTTTATCAAAACTCCGCCAACCGGATTATCGACGACAAGCGTTCGTACGGAACGTGTAGGCACCTCCTGTGTCTTTGCTTTATCATCACATCCCGCCAAAAAAACGAACAGGGGAATAATAAACAGTTTCCAATATTGAAGTGAGAACACGCTCTTGACCGCACTTATTAACCTGAACAAACCTACTGACATAAGACATTCTCCTGATAGTCTGTCGAAGAATTAAACCTTTTTTATGTGTAGATTTAGTCCATGTTTTTTCAAGAAACCATCAAGACTCTATTTTCATTGGAAGAATGAGTAGAAATAGCATCCCACCGTCAGGATGATTCTGAGCACTAAGACTACCGTCGTGCTCCCGGCTTATCGCCATGGCGATAGAAAGCCCAAGACCACTGCCCCCCAGATTTCTCGACCGCGAGCTCTCCTCTCGAGAAAAACGTTCGAACATCAAGGGCAAAAAGGCTTCACTGACGCCCGGCCCATAATCGCGAAAACCGACGACAACCTCATTATTAAAATGATTAACGGTGATGGTGAGTTTCTTGCCGGAATGCGCGTAGCGCATTGCATTTTTTATGAGAATCGTAACAACTTGCCCAATTCGGAACGGATCGGCGTAGACGAATACGGGAGCAGGACATTCAAATTCAATCGTGAAATCTTCCTGAGAAACCTCAGCCTTTAGCCATTGCAAACGCTCCTGAATCAACTCGCACAAATTAACGTGGTATTTTTCTAATGATAACGCCCCGGCTTGCGACAAGGACAGCGTTTGAAGATCATCAATAAGGCGATTTAGGCTGGTCAAGGGCTGCATGACCAGATTTAACTGCTGCTTGTCCGGCTCAAAAACGCCATCCATAATTCCCTGAAGACGTGCGATTGAAGCCGTCAACGGCGAGCGTAGCTCATGCGCCATAGCGATATGAGAAGCACGCAACTCCCCTTCATAATAAGTTAGTTTTTTGGTCATCTCATTGAAATCGTGAGTTAGAGTAAGAAGTTCTTCCGGCGCTTTCTCTTCTAATTTTGCTTGCACAGAGAAATCCCCCTCGGCGACTTTTCTCGCGGCAACGACCAGGTAGGAAAATTGCTTCGCCAACGGCCGCGACATATAGAGCCCCAGTAAGACCATGAGAGGTATGGCGACAACCACCAAAATAGCCAGCATAATCCAATCCCCCGACGTAATCGACGGATTAGCAAAGTCAATGCCATACCAATAGTGAAAAAGGCTATAAAACCTGTACAGATCTTCATTGGGATTATTAAGTAAGTGCAGGAATTCCTTTCGGACATCCACCGGCATTTCATGATATAGAACCCAGGTGCTATAAATGGCATAGCGCAACCACATACAGAGTGCAATAATAACAATCACCCCGACAGATTGAGAAATTACCCTCACACAAATCCACTTCCAAAGCGAAATTCTTTTGCTTTTCTTATTCATTTATTCCAATACCTGTAGCCCATCGCTCTAACGGTCAGCAGTACATCATCCACCCCTACCGAATTGAGCTTTTTGCGCAAATTATAAATATGCGTATCGACAACCCGCTCAAATGCATCACTTTCCGGCAAACACATATTTAACAATGTTTGACGGGAAAACGCTCTTTTTGGCGCACGCATTAGCACAGATAACAATAAAAATTCAGTCGGTGTGAGATCCACTGCTATTTTAATGTTTTCGGCGGGGCAGACGTGAACCAGCATCGCCTCTTCGTCAAGTTGTACCGGGCCACAAATAATAAGCTCGGATTTTATATTTAATGCAGTCGCTCTTCTCAGCACAGCATGAACCCGAGCAACGACCTCTCCCGGGTTATAGGGTTTCACGATGTAATCATCAACGCCGTGCCTCAACGAGGAGATCTTATCCTGAATCTCGCCGATTGCCGTCACCATGATGACCGGCACATCACTCTTTCTACGCACACGTGCCAATATTTCATTGCCATTTATTCCCGGCAGCATGACGTCTAATAAAACCAAGTCAGGTTGCCAGGAAAAAACCATCTCAAGCCCTTTAACACCATCGCCTACCTTAGCAACGGCAAAGCACTCTCTTTTTAGATAAGCTTCCAAGACTTCTGCAGCATGCATATCGTCCTCGATGATTAAAATTCTTTTTTCTTCCATATATTAACCTGCTATTCAGTCACGCTAACCAAGTAAAAACAATATAATAAAGTTTAGCACTTTTTTATTTAAAGAATAAACAAAAAACGAAGATAGTACATATCAGGCGATTAAAAATAAAGTCAGCACGACTTCATTCAAAATCAGCCTGACAAAAAACACGAAGCAATAACATTAAAATTCAAATAGTTATCTATGGAACAGCATTAACCCGAAAATAAAGTAACAGAAATTGATAACATCTTGACAAAGTTAAGCAATAATCGAGATTTCAATAGCGCCAACAGGTGAAGATATCGGGAGCCGATGTAATGGAAATGAGCAAAGTTGAACAGTCCAGAATATTTATTAATAGCGTTATCAATCTGTTGGAAATGCATCTCAGGCAACCGGTAAACATCATCAACCTGATTGATAAAACTGGATATTCCAGATGGTATGTTCAACGTAAGTTCTGCGTTTTGGCCGGCATATCGATGAAGTCTTACATCAGATCAAGGAAAATGACAGAGGCGGCGAAAATGATTTTATCTACAGACAGGAAGATCATAGATATTGCACTTGAATATGGTTATCTGGAACAGCAGGCTTTTTGTCGCATCTTTAAAAACCACTATGGCGTTTCCCCTACGATGTTTCGCAAAATGAATAAGCCACGTGAGGACATTTGGATATCGGCGAAAACAGTGCTTGTAAAATTCACAAACAATGGGAAATAAAATCGAGGGCGTAACGAAGTTACAACATGTTGTCAGCGATGAAGAAAAATAGGATATGATTAATTAGCGCATGTTTATGACAAAAGGCCAAACAACCCATTGCTTTTATTTAGAATACCTTTTTCCGAACAATCAGTTCAATAAATTAGCAATATCCAGGCCAATGAATAACTTTCCTTGATTATACAATCAACGACGTTTTCTGTCGCCAGCCAAACGCGATCTTATTCGCTTAGTCCCAACCGGTGGCTTTCTCAAATACATTGTAATGCGACTGTCTTTTAGAATTCTTTTGCTTTCTCGAATGTCTGGGATATTGAAATGGTGCCGATAATAGGAGTCGAACCTACGACCTTCGCATTACGAATGCGCTGCTCTACCAACTGAGCTATATCGGCATCGAGCCGGGCCTGCGGGGCAAGCCGGAAGTGCGTTGAACAAGGTAGACCTGCGCGCGAAATGAGTCAATAGCCGCCGGGGCGTTTGGTTGTTTTGCAAGCAATCACGCCACCGCGCTTCCCGCTTCCAAAAACAATCAGGGCGCAGCATGCTGCGCCCTGACGTCTTTATGACCGCAATCCGGCCTTAGCTGCGCACCAGATCGTCGCCGTAGCCGATCCACTTGTAGGTGGTCAGCGCGTCCAGCCCCATCGGGCCGCGGGCGTGCAGTTTCTGGGTGCTCACCGCCACTTCCGCGCCCAGGCCGAACTGGCCGCCGTCGGTGAAGCGGGTGCTGGCGTTGACGTACACCGCCGAGGAGTCCACCGCGCGTACGAAGTGCTCGGCGCTGCTCAGCGAGCGGGTGAGGATCGCGTCGGAGTGGTTGGTGCCGTGGGTGCGGATGTGGTCGATGGCCTGATCGATATCGTCCACCAGCAGCACGTTCAGATCCAACGACAGCCATTCATCGTCGTAATCTTCCTCGTTCACCGGCACCACCGTCGCCGGGCCGCCCTGCAGCAGCGGCAGCGCGTTTTCCGCCGCGTGCAGCGTCACGCCCGCCGCCGCCATTTTGGCGCTCAGCGCCGGCAGGAACTCGGCGGCAATGCTGCGGTTCACCAGCAGCGTCTCCAGCGAGTTACAGGCGCTCGGGCGCTGGATCTTGGCGTTTTCAATCACCGTCAGCGCCTTGTCGAAGTCGACGTCGGCATCCACGTAGGTATGGCACACGCCGATGCCGCCGGTGATCACCGGGATGGTCGATTGCTCGCGGCACAGCTTGTGCAGGCCGGCGCCGCCGCGCGGGATCAGCATGTCGACATAGCGATCCAGGCGCAGAAGTTCGTTCACCAGCGCGCGATCCGGGCTGTCGATCGCCTGCACCGCCGCCGCCGGCAGGCCGCACTGTTCCAGCGCCTGCTGGATCACTTTCACCGTCGCCTGGTTGGTGTTGTGCGTCTCTTTACCGCCGCGCAGGATCACCGCGTTGCCGGTTTTCAGGCACAGGCTGGCGACGTCGATGGTGACGTTCGGCCGCGCCTCGTAAATCACGCCGATCACACCGAGCGGCACCCGGCGGCGCTCCAGCTTCAGCCCGCTGTCCAGCAGGTTGCCGTCCAGCACGTGGCCGACCGGATCGTTCAGGCGGCATACCTGGCGCACGTCGTTGGCGATCGCCGCCAGCCGCGCCGGGGTCAGCAACAGGCGATCGAGCAGCGCTTCGCTCATGCCGGTGGCGCGCGCCTGCGCCATGTCTTGTTCGTTCGCCAGCAGGATCGCTTCGCTGTTGGCTTCCAGCCTGTCGGCCATCACCGACAGCACCTGATTCTTCTTCGCCGTGCTCAGCACCGCCAGCTGCCAGGAGGCCTGCTTGGCGGCCTTCCCCATCTGCTCCAGCATGCTCACTCCTTAACTGACAATCATATCGTCGCGGTGCACTGCCACCGGACCGTATTCGTAACCGAGGATTTCGCTGATTTCCTGCGAGTGGTGCCCGGCGATCATACGCATCGCGTCGCTGTTGTAGCGGCTAACGCCGTGCGCCAGATCGCGCCCCGCCTGGTTGCGGATGCGGATCACTTCGCCGCGCGAGAAGTCGCCCTTCACTTCGCGGATGCCTTTCGGCAGCAGCGAGCTGCCGCGCGCCATCATCGCTTCCACCGCACCGTCATCGACGGTGATCTCACCGGCCGGCGGCGCGCCGAAGATCCAGCGCTTGCGGTTTTCCAGCGGGGTTTCCAGCGCGTGGAAACGGGTGCCCACCGGTTTGCCTTCGATCACGTCCGCCACCACGCCCGGCTTGCTGCCCGCGGCGATCACCACGTCGATGCCGGCGCGGCAGGCCACGTCGGCCGCCTGCAGCTTGGTGCCCATGCCGCCGGTGCCCAGACCGGAGACGCTGTCGCCGGCGATGGCGCGCAGCGCGTCGTCGATGCCGTGCACTTCACGGATCAGTTCGGCCTGCGGGTTGTTGCGCGGATCGGCGGTGTAGAGGCCCTGCTGATCGGTCAGCAGCAGCAGTTTGTCGGCCCCGGCCAGAATGGCCGCCAGCGCCGACAGGTTATCGTTGTCGCCCACCTTGATTTCGGCGGTGGCGACAGCGTCGTTCTCATTGATTACCGGCACGATGCGGTTGTCCAGCAGCGCCGTCATGGTGTCGCGCGCGTTGAGGAAGCGCTCGCGGTCTTCCAGATCGGCGCGCGTCAGCAGCATCTGCCCGACGTGGATGCCGTAAATGGAGAACAGCTGTTCCCACAGCTGGATCAGCCGGCTCTGCCCCACCGCCGCCAGCAGCTGCTTGGAGGCGATGGTGGCGGGCAGCTCGGGATAGCCCAGGTGCTCGCGCCCGGCGGCGATGGCGCCGGAGGTGACGATGACGATGCGGTGGCCCGCGGCGTGTTGCTGCGCGCACTGGCGCACCAATTCGACGATGTGGGCGCGGTTCAGACGCAGCGATCCGCCGGTCAACACGCTGGTGCCCAATTTCACAACCAATGTCTGGCTGCCGTTCATAGTATTTCTGCCGTGTATAATGATGAGAAGAAGAGTGCAAAGGTCTTTGTAACAGGAGAGACGCGTTATGCCAACAGGCACAACGCGAAATCAGCACAATACGTGGTCAAACGGGGTCAGGCGGAGAGTTTGATCAGTTTTTCTTTGAAATCATCGGCGGGTTCCAGCCCCAGTTCCATGGTCGCCAGCAGTTCGCCCAGGCGGCGATGGAAGTCGCGCAGGGTGTCTTCCAGTTTGGCGTTCACTTCATCATCCTTAATGTTTTGCGTCGTCCAGTTGCCTTCCTTGTCGAACAGGCCGAATTGGTACGAATAGGTGAAGCGCGCCTCTTCCGCCTGCAGCTCCATCCACCAGCCCCAGAACTCACGCTTCTCCGGAGCGGGCTTTACATTGACGCAGACGGCCAAACAATCAAAGAAAAACCGGTCGTTCTCACATTGCCCTTCACGCAGGTACGGCCCCAAGCTGGCAAAACGTTTCATTAGTCGGCTTTTAGGGTGACCACTCGGTAACGTCATTCTCTAACCTCCTCAATGTAGACCACTCTTTTTAACAAACTGTTAAAATTTAGCAACTAATTAACGCATTTTGTCCTTCAGCCAGCCGGACATCTGCAGCAGCGCCCGATGGAAGCTGTCGTAAACCGGGGTACGCGGGATGGCGACCAGCTTGCCGCTCACCGAGGAGGTGACGATCAGCTGCGACTCCTCTTTCGGGCTGAGCGTATCGCGCTCCCAGTAGCCGGAGATCATCGGCGTCGGGCAGCGGCGCCCCAGCAGCCCCTGCATTTTCAGCGAGTAGCTGTTCAGTTCCACCTTCAGCACGTTGTCCGAGGCGTTAGCCATGCCCATGCGGCTGGCCAGCACGTCCATATACATGTCCGGCACGTTCAGCTGGGTGCTGCTGTCACACAGCAGGCGATGCACCACCGGCCCCAGGCAGGCCACGCCGCGCAGCCGCTGCGGCTCCAGGTAGGCCAATCGCACCGCCACGTTGGCGCCGAAGCGGAAGCCAAAGGCGCTCACCCGCTGATGGTCCACCCACGGCACCGAGGCCAGCTGGATCAGCACCTGTTGGTGCAGGTAGCTGGAGTCCTGCGTCAGCTTCCATTTGCAGGAGGAGCCGATCGACGGCATGTCGAGCGTCAGCATGGCGATGCCGTGCGGCGCCAGGTAATCGCGGAACAGGCGGTGGTAGTCGGTCTGCAGCGTGTCAAGGCTGCCGCACATCAGCACCGTCGGGAACGGCGCTTCGCCCTTCTCGGGCATGTGCAGGAAACCGGTGACGCAGCCGCCGCCTTCGATGCGGAACTCCAGCTCTTTCAGCTGATACGGCAACAGCAGCGCCGCCTCTTCATAAGCGCGGTTGGCGAGCATCTCCGCCTGTTCAGCCAGCTCGTCGCCCTTCAGGTGCGGGTAACCGGCGATGCTGTACAGGCTCGCGGCCTTCAGCCAGTACTCGCCGCCGAGCAGCGGATCCTGCTGTTCCGCCGCCCGCTGCTGCCACTGCATGCCCTGATGGATCCACTCGTAGATCCAGTTGCCGTTGCGGTAGCCCACCACGGTATCCAGCCGCTGCGGATTGCTGCGCTCGGCGTCCGAGGCGGCGATGCGCGCCAGCACTTCGTGGATTTCGATCGGGCTGACGCCGCGCCAGGCCCACAGCAGCGGATTCAGCATGCGGTACCAGTTGCCGGTGGTGTCGCCTTCCAATGCGGAATGCATGGCGGCGCTCACTTGGTTGCGCGCGCGCAGCACCAGCGTCGAGGTTTCAGGGTGTTTGAATTTAGGCTTGAAAAGAATTTCAGAAAGGTTGGCCTGTGCCATGGTAACAACAGCCTCCGTAAATCTGGCGATAGGCCGCAAAAGGCCTACTTAACTGGAGGTAGTGTACCTAACTCTGGCGGGATAAACCAAGATAACGCAAACGCCCGGCATAACCGGGCGTTGACTTGGAACTGGCTGGGCTTAGCGACCGCCGATAGGGGGAACGAAGCTGACGCCCATGTCCCACGGCTGTTCGATCCAGGTATCCTGCGGGATGTCGACTTCGTAGTCGTCCACCAGCGGACGACCCGCAGGCTTGGCGAATATGGTGACGAAATGCGCTTTCGGGTACATGTCGCGGATCGCTTTCGCGGTGCCGCCGGTATCCACCAGATCGTCCACCACGATGAAGCCTTCACCGTCGCCTTCGGCGCGCTTGAGCACTTTCATTTCGCGCTGGTTGTCATGGTCATAGCTGGAAATGCAGACGGTATCCACATAGCGGATGCCCAGCTCGCGCGCCAGCAGGCCCGCCGGCACCAGGCCGCCGCGGCTGACGGCAATGATGCCCGTCCATTTGTCGGCAGGCAGCAGGCGGTGCGCCAGCTTGCGTGCGTGTATTTGCAGCATATCCCAGGTAACAACGTATTTTTCGCTCATAGAATCGTGTCCCAGCCGGCTGGTGAAGCGGCTTACTTTATAGTTCAGGGGAAAAAAGGTTGCGCGAGATTATAGAGACTGGCCGCGTTGAATTCCAGTTGTACCGAGGAAAACCTCGCGATTTCCGCCGGGCGGCTTTTCGGTGATTGATGCTGAAAAAACGAGCGTTCCCGCAGCGAAGCCGTGTGATCAAGCGCTTAAACCGCACAATACGGGGCGCGCACCGCCGGAAATAAAGTGATATTCTCTGACGATCGTGCCACGACGCACAGATACCCGCTCACCTTAACCGCGCGGCACGCCCGTCCTGTCGGAGCTTGCCGTCACAGGAGACTTATAGTGTCTGAATTGTCTCAGCTTTCGCCACAGCCGCTGTGGGATATTTTCGCCAAGATCTGTTCTATCCCGCACCCTTCTTATCATGAAGAAGCGCTGGCGCAGCACATCCTCACCTGGGCCAAAGAAAAGAACCTGCACGCCGAGCGCGATCAGGTCGGCAATATCCTGCTGCGCAAACCTGCCACCAAAGGCATGGAAACTCGCAAGCCGGTGGCGCTGCAGGCGCACCTGGACATGGTGCCGCAAAAGAATAACGACACCGTGCACGACTTCGCCAAGGATCCGATCCAGCCTTATATCGCCGGCGAGTGGGTGAAAGCGCGCGGCACCACGCTGGGTGCCGATAACGGCATCGGCATGGCCTCCGCCCTGGCGGTGCTGGCCGACGACAGCGTTGAGCACGGCCCGCTGGAAGTCCTGCTGACCATGACCGAAGAGGCCGGCATGGACGGCGCCTTCGGGCTGCAGCCGAACTGGCTGCAGGCGGACATCCTGATCAATACCGATTCCGAAGAGGAAGGCGAAATCTATATGGGTTGCGCCGGCGGTATCGACTTCATCACCACCCTGCCGCTGCAGCGCGAAGCGGTACCGGCCGGTTACCAAACCCTGAAGCTGACGCTCAAGGGCCTGAAAGGCGGCCACTCCGGCGCCGAGATCCACGTCGGGCTGGGCAACGCCAACAAGCTGCTGGCGCGCTTCCTGTTCGCCCATGCGGCGGCGCTGAACCTGCGCGTGCTGGATCTGAACGGGGGCACCCTGCGCAACGCCATCCCGCGTGAAGCCTCCGCGGTGGTTGCGGTGCCGGCGGACAAGGCCGACGCGCTGAAAACCCTGAGCCAGGAGTTCCTGGCGGTGCTGCAGAACGAACTCTCCGCCAAAGAGAAGAACATCACCGTGCTGCTGGAGCCGACCACCAGCGCTTCGCAGGCGCTGAGCGCCGAGAGCCAGCAACGCTTCCTGGCGCTGCTGAACGGCACGCCGAACGGCGTGATCCGCATGAGCGACGCGGTCAAAGGCGTAGTGGAAACCTCGCTGAACGTCGGCGTGGTCACCACCAGCGAAAACGAAGCGGAAATCATCTGCCTGATCCGCTCCCTGATCGACAGCGGCAAAGATTACGTGGTCGAGATGCTGACTGCGCTGGGTCAGCTGGCCGGCGCCAACGTGGCGCCGAAGGGTGGCTACCCGGGCTGGCAGCCGGACGCCGACTCGCCAGTGATGCACCTGGTGCGCGAGCTGTATCAGGAGCTGTTCAACAAGACGCCGAACATCATGGTGATCCACGCCGGTCTGGAATGCGGTCTGTTCAAAAAGCCGTATCCAAACATGGATATGGTATCGATCGGGCCAACCATCACCGGCCCGCACTCGCCGGATGAGCAAGTGCATATCGAAAGCGTCGGTCTGTACTGGAAGCTGCTGACCTCGCTGCTGAAAGCGATCCCTGAGCGCGCGTAAGCCGCGCGCTTAACGCAAAAAGCCGGCGACTCGCCGGCTTTTTTATTCCCAAGGCAGCGCCAGCTGCCGCTCCAGCTGCGGATCGAGCAGCGTCACATGCAGCCCCACCAGCCGCACGCCGCGCCCTTCGCGCCGCTCGCGCCACGCCTGCCGCGCCACCTCCAGCAAATCCTGCCGGTTCAACACCGGGAAGACGTGCTCCTGGGTGGTTTGCTGAAAATCCTGAAACTTCAGCTTCACGCCCTGCCGGGCGATGTGCAGATCCGGCTTCACCTTGCGCAGCCGCATCACCAGCTCGGGATAGAGTTTGTCGATAATCAGCGTTTCGCAATCTTCCCAGTCGTGAATGTCTTCCGCCAAGGTGCGCTCCACCCCCACCGATTTGCGCAGCCGCTCAGGAGAGATTTCGCGCCGATCGATGCCCTGACACCGCTCCCACAGCACCCGGCCGAACTTGCCGAAGCGCTTGAGCAGCTGCGCCAAATCGTATTGCTGCACGTCGGCGCAGGTGATGAGCCCCACTTCCTCCAGCCGTTTGGCGGTCACCTTGCCGACGCCGGGGATCTTGCTGAGCGGCAGCTGCTGCAAAAACGCCGGCACCTGCGCCGGCGTGATCACGTATTGCCCGTTCGGCTTGTTCATCTCGGAGGCGATTTTGGCGAGAAACTTGATCGGCGCGACGCCGGCCGACGCGGTCAGGTTCAGCTCGTCGGCGATCGCCTGGCGGATCTCCTGGGCGATCAGCGTCGCCGAACCGTTGCATTGCGGGCTGTCGGTCACGTCGAGATAGGCTTCATCAAGCGACAGCGGCTCGATCAACGGGGTATAGCGGGCGAAGATTTCGCGGATGTGCAGCGAAGCCTCTTTATAGGCCGCCATGCGCCCCGGCAGCAGGGTGAGGTGCGGGCACAGCTTGAGCGCCATCGCCGTGGACATGGCGCTGTGTACGCCATAGCGCCGCGCCGGGTAGTTGGCGGTGCTGATCACCCCGCGCCGATCGGCGCTGCCGCCAATCGCCAGCGGAATATCGCGCAGGCTGGGATCGTCGCGCATTTCCACCGCCGCGAAGAAGCAGTCCATATCGACATGAATGATTTTACGCATCGCACCCTCCAGTAACACTGTATAAGTATACAGTTGGATACCGAAAGCTCAAGGCCGCGGAGCTCGAGGAAAGCGGCGTTTCCGCCAGATATTTCCGCGTTGTTAAAAAAGCTTAATTTTTCAATAGTATGATTTCCGCCATCCCGTGCGGCTCTCCACAACGATAACGACAAGGTATCCTACATGATCAGATTTTCTCATTTGCTGCTGGCTTCCGCGCTGTCGCTGAGCGCGCTGGCGGCCAGCGCCGCCGCCGGTCATGCGCCGGCGATCGTCGCCCACCGCGGCGGCACCGCCGATGCGCCGGAAAACACCCGCATCGCTATCGAAACGGCGTTGAAAAACGGCGCCGACGCCATTTGGATCACCCTGCAAGAATCCAAAGACGGCGTCATCGTGCTGTATCGCCCCTCGGATCTGAAAGCGTTGACCAACCGGCAGGGCCCGGTCTCTGCCTATACCGCCGCGCAGCTGGCCGAGACCGACGCCGGCTGGGCCTTCGCCAGAGGGGATGCGCACCCGTTCCGCGGCCAGGGCATCGGCATTCCGCGGCTGGACGACGTGCTTAAAGCGTTTCCGCACGTCACCTTCTATCTGGACATCAAATCCCCGGATGCCGATCCGGCGCAGTTTGGCCAGGCGCTGCTGGCGACGCTGGAGAGCACCGACAGCCTGAACCGCATCCGCGTCTACTCCACCGACGCCAAATACCTGCAGGCGCTGCCGCCGGCCATCCCGCGCTTTGAAAGCCGCGACGAGACCCGCACGCTGCTGGCCAACGTCACCATGGCGCACCAGTGCGACGTCAAACCGGATAACCGGCAGCCGCGCTGGTACGGGCTGGAGCTGAAACGCGAGGTGGAAGTGGTGGAGAAATATACCCTCGGCGAAGGGCGTTCGAAGGCGTTTCTGATCTGGGATAAAGAGTCGATGGACTGTTTCCGCTCGCAGGGCCCGGCGCACATCATCCTGTTCGGCGTCAACTCACCGCAGGAATATCAGCAGGCGCTGGCGCTGGGCGCCGACGGCGTGATGGTCAACTCGCCGGCCGAGGCGAAAAGCTTCCGCAAGGCGAAATAAAAAACCCGGCCAAGGCCGGGTTTTCGCTACAGAATGCGGTGCTTTTCCAACTGCTCGCGCCGCTGCGCCGCTTTGGCTTCGCGCTTTTTGCGCGCATCGCACGGCTCCGGGCAGTCGCAGACTTTCTCCATCCCCAATGCGGTGATGCCGCCGCAGCTGCCCTGCAGGCTTTTGCGTTTGAACACATAGCCCAGCGACATGCCGCCGACGATCAGCAGAAACAACACGAAGGTAGCGGCGAATACCGTCAACATAGCAACCTCACGAACGCTTTTTCAGATAGGGCTTGAACGCGTCTGAATAACGCTCCTCAAAGCCGTCGGCGGTTTTCACGATCATGAACACCGGGATGCCGAGCAGGTTGGCCAGCGCCATGCCGCGCTCCGGCCCCATCACGTTCAGGCCGGTGGACAGGCCGTCGGCGGTCATGCAGGTCGGGCTCAGCACGGTGATCGACACCAACCGATGATGGATTGGGCGCCCGGTGATCGGATCGATGGTGTGCGAATAGCGCACCCCGTCTTGCTCGAAGTAGTTGCGATAGCCACCCGAGGTGGCGATCGACATCTCCCCGGGTTGGATCACCAGCTGCGCCTGCTGCTGCGTACCGGCGGTCGGGCGCTCGATGGCGATGCGCCACGGCTTTTGTTCGCCGTTATGCCCGCGCGTGCGCACCTCACCGCCGATATCCACCATGTAGTTCTTCACATGCCGGGACTGCAGATATTCCGCCACCACGTCCACGCCATACCCTTTGGCGATCGACGACAGATCGACGTACAGCTCAGGGATGCTTTTCACCAGCGCGCTGCCCTGCACCGACAGTTTGTCGGCGCCGGTCCAGGCGCGGCGATGCTCCAGCTCCGCCTCGCTCGGCACTTTGTCCGGCCGCCCTTCCGGGCCGAAGCCCCACAGGTTGACCAGCGGCCCGACGGTCACGTCCAGCGCGCCATCGGTGACGCGGTTGATGCGCAGCGCTTCGCGCACCACTTCGGCGGTGGCCGGCGAAACCGGGAACGGCCGGTCAATGTCGCGGCTGGCGTTGAAGCGGCTCAGCTCGGAATCCGGCCGGTAGGTGGACATCTGATCGTTCACCTGCTCCAGCCGTTTGTCGATCTCCGCCTGCATCTCGCGCGCCGACGGCGTATCTTCGCCGGTCACGTAACGGATCGAATACGAGGTGCCCATGGTTTTACCCGTCAGGTCCACCTGTTCCGGCCCGCAGCCGGTCAGCAGCAGGGTGGCGCTCAGCGCCACGCCCGTCAGCCAGTTCTTCATCGCCAATGCGCGCATTTAGCCACCAAAGTCATCCAGCATGATGTTTTCGTCTTCGACGCCCAGATCTTTGAGCATCTTGATCACCGCGGCGTTCATCATCGGCGGCCCGCACATGTAAAACTCGCAGTCCTCCGGCGCCGGGTGGTTCTTCAGGTAGTTCTCCAGCAGAACATTATGGATAAAGCCGGTATAGCCGGTCCAGTTATCTTCCGGCTGCGGATCCGACAACGCCACGTGCCAGGTGAAGTTTTCGTTCTCCGCCTGCAGCTGGTTGAAGTCGTCTTCATAGAACATCTCGCGCAGCGAACGCGCGCCGTACCAGAAGGTGATCTTGCGTTTCGAGTTCAAACGCTTGAGCTGATCGAAGATGTGCGAACGCATCGGCGCCATGCCCGCGCCGCCGCCGATAAAGATCATTTCGGCGTCGGTATCCTTGGCGAAGAACTCGCCGAACGGCCCGGAGATGGTCACCTTGTCGCCCGGCTTCAGCGACCAGATATAGGAAGACATGATGCCCGGCGGCACGTCCGGATTGTTCGGCGGCGGCGTGGCGATACGCACGTTGAGCATGATGATGCCCTTCTCTTCCGGATAGTTGGCCATCGAGTAGGCGCGCACCGTGGTGTCGTTCACCGTCGAACGGTAGCGGAACAGGTTGAACTTGTCCCAGTCGCCGCGATACTCCTGCGGCACGTCGAAGTCGGCGTAACTGATGTCGTGCGCCGGCGCTTCGATCTGGATGAAACCGCCCGCGCGGAACGGCACGTCTTCGCCATCGGGGATCTTCAGCTTCAGCTCTTTGATAAAGGTGGCTTTGTTATCGTTGGAGATAACCTCGCACTCCCATTTCTTCACGCCGAAGATCTCTTCCGGCAGCTCGATCTTCAGGTTCTGCTTCACGTTCACCTGGCACGCCAGGCGGCACCCTTCTTTCGCTTCGCGCTTGTTGATGTGCGAGAGCTCGGTCGGCAGGATATCGCCGCCGCCCTCTTTGATCACCACCCGGCACTGGCCGCAGGAGCCGCCGCCGCCGCAGGCCGAGGAGACGAAAATTCCCTGGCTGGAGAGCACGTTGAGCAGCTTGTCGCCCGCCGGCGCATGGAAGCTTTTATCCAGATCGCCATTGATTTCCACCGCGATGTCGCCGGTGTTCACCAGCTTCGATTTGGCGAACAGGATCAGCAATACCAGCACCATCACGATGGCGGTGAACATTGCTACGCCTAAAATAATTTCCATAAATTCTTCCCGCCTTTACAACTGAACACCGGAGAAGGACATGAAGCCCAGCGCCATCAGTCCGGTGGTGATAAAGGTAATGCCCAGGCCGCGCAGCCCTGCCGGCACGTTGGCATACTTGAGTTTTTCGCGGATCCCCGCCATGGCGACGATCGCCAGCATCCAGCCGGTGCCGGAGCCGATGCCGTACACCACCGATTCGGCGAAGTTGTAGTCGCGCTGCACCATGAAGGACACGCCGCCGAAGATGGCGCAGTTCACGGTGATGAGCGGCAGGAAGATGCCGAGCGCGTTATACAGCGACGGGAAGAAGCGATCGAGGATCATCTCCAATATCTGCACCAGCGCCGCGATCACGCCGATGAAGGTGATGAAGTTGAGGAAGCTCAGATCGACGCCTTCCACCAGCGCGCCGTCGCGCAGGATCAGGTTGTAGACCAGGTTGTTCACCGGCACCGAAATGCCGAGCACGATGGTCACCGCGATACCCAGGCCAAAGGCGGTCGAGACCTTCTTCGACACCGCCAGGAAGGTACACATCCCGAGGAAGAACGCCAGCGCCATGTTCTCGACGAACACCGCGCGCACAAACAGGCTGATATAGTGTTCCATCGGCCTTTACTCCTTTTCGATCTGCGCCGGCTTCAGGGTACGCAGCACCCAAATCAGCAGGCCGATGATGAAGAACGCGCTCGGCGCCAGCAGGAACAGGCCGTTCGGCTGATACCAGCCGCCGTTCTGCACCGTTTCCAGCACCGGAACGCCGAACAGCTTGCCGGAGCCAATCAGCTCGCGCAGGAAACCGACCAGCACCAGGATCACCCCGTAACCCAGCCCGTTGCCGATGCCGTCCATAAAGCTCTCGATCGGCGGCGACTTCATGGCGTAGGCCTCGGCGCGCCCCATCACGATGCAGTTGGTGATGATAAGGCCAACGAACACCGACAACTGCTTGGAGATCTCGAACGCATAGGCGCGCAACAGCTGATCGACCACGATCACCAGCGAGGCGATGATCGCCATCTGCACGATGATGCGCACGCTGTTGGGAATATGATGACGGATCAGCGAGATGAAGAAGCTGGAGAATGCGGTCACCAGCGTCACCGCAATGGTCATCACCACCGCCGTTTCCAGCTTGGTGGTCACCGCCAGCGCCGAGCAGACGCCCAGCACCTGCAGGGCGATCGGGTTATTGTCGAACAGCGGCCCCAACAGGACCCGCTTTATCTCTTTGGAATCAGCCATTTTTCAACGCTCCTTCACGAACTTTTTTCAGGAACGGGCCGAAGCCGTGCTCGCCCAACCAGAAATCAAACGTATGCTGCACGCCGTTGGAGGTCAGCGTGGCGCCGGACAGGCCGTCCACCCCATGCACATCCCCCTGACGCGCGCCGCCTTTCACCACGCGGATCGCCGGCTGGCCGTTGTCGTCGAACAGCTGCTTGCCGACCCACTGCTGGCGCCAGGACGGGTTCTCGACCTCACCGCCCAGCCCCGGCGTTTCCCCCTGGTCGTAGTAGGTGATGCCTTTGACCGTGTTGCCGTCGTTATCCAATGCCACGAAGGCGTACATCATCGACCACAGACCGGTGCCGTATACCGGCAACACAATCTTGTTCACCTGGCCGCTTTCATCGCGCACCAGGTAGATTTCCGCCTGGTTGCTGCGGCGCTTGATGCCGGCCGGATCGTCGCCCGCGGGCAACGCCACGCTTTTGGCGTCGTCGCGCAGCGCGGCGCCCAGATCGAACGCCGCCGCCTTGCCGGCGACAAATTCGCCGCTGTTCAGATCCACCAGGCGCGGTTCGATGCGCTCGCTGTACAGGCGCTTGACCTGCTCGCTCTCCATTTTCGGCTGCAACAGGCCGGCTACGTCGAGAATATTGCGCTGCTTGTCGAGCAGCTTTTGCTCCTGCTGTTTGGACTTCAGGCCGACGGCGGAGCCCGCCACCACCACTGAACACACCAGACACAGCAGCAGCACTACCAGCAGCGTTTTACCGATGCCGTCGTTTTTCGCTTCATTCGCCACGGGCTTTTCTCCGCTTGATGTTGGCCTGCACCACCAGGTAATCGAACAGCGGCGCGAACAGGTTGGCGAACAGGATCGCCAGCATCATGCCTTCCGGATAGGCGGGGTTGACCACCCGGATCAGCACGCACATCACGCCGATCAGAATGCCGTACCACCATTTCCCCTTATTGGTGAAGGAGGCGGAAACCGGGTCGGTCGCCATAAAGATCATGCCGAAGGCGAAGCCGCCCAGCACCAGATGCCAGTACCACGGCATGGCAAACATCGGGTTGGTGTCCGAACCGATGGCGTTGAACAACAGGGCGGAAGCCACCATGCCGAGCATCACGCCGGCGACGATGCGCCAGGAGGCCACGCGGCCGAACAGGATAATCGCCCCGCCGATCAGGATCATCAGCGTGGAGACTTCACCGATGGAGCCGGGAATGTTGCCGAGGAAGGCGTCCAGCCAACTGATGGACTGGCCGGTGGCCACGTTGCTCAGGCTGTGCGCCCCGCCAGCGCTCCACTGCGCCAGCGGCGTCGCGCCGGAGAAACCGTCCGCGGAGGTCCACACCAAGTCACCGGAGATCTGCGCCGGATAGGCGAAGAACAGGAAGGCGCGGCCGGCCAGCGCCGGGTTGAGGAAGTTGCGCCCGGTGCCGCCGAAGATCTCTTTGGCCACCACCACGCCGAAGGTGATGCCCAGCGCGGCCTGCCACAGCGGCAGGGTCGGCGGCACGATCAGCGCGAACAGGATAGAAGTGACGAAGAAGCCTTCGTTGACCTCATGCTTGCGGATAATGGCGAACAGCACTTCCCAGAAGCCGCCGACGACGAACACCACGGCGTAGATCGGCAGGAAGTAACAGGCGCCCAGCACCATCTTGCTGACCCAGCCGGCGTCGGCCGCCAGCGAGGCGCCGAGCCACTGCGCCAGGCGATAATGCCAGTCGCCCGCCAGCACCTGTTGCAGCGCGTCGCCGCTGTACAGATGGTGCAGCGCCGGGATCGCCTGCTGGCCGACGTTGTACATGCCCCAGAACATCGCCGGGAACACCGCCAGCCACACCAGGATC
Source organism: Serratia sp. CY74737 (assembly GCF_052166775.1). Classification (NCBI taxonomy): domain Bacteria; kingdom Pseudomonadati; phylum Pseudomonadota; class Gammaproteobacteria; order Enterobacterales; family Yersiniaceae; genus Serratia; species Serratia sp. CY74737. The sequence continues at coordinate 44,552 of NZ_JBJNOF010000021.1, read as the reverse complement.
ATCATGCGTTTCAAATCGATGGCGTCGCGCACGTGCGAAGCGCCGCGCGTCACCGTGCCGGGGGTATAAAACACCGTGGTGGTCGCTTCATACAGCGGGTACCACTTTTCCAGTTTGCCGCCCGGCGTGAAGTGATGCTCTATCTTCTCAAAATAATTCTTCAGGCCCATCGGTTATCCTTCCTGCTCAATCTTGGTCAGCACCTCGCGCAGCACCGGCGCGTACTCATACTTGCCGGGGCAAACGAAGGTGCACAACGCCAGATCTTCCTCGTCCAGCTCCAGGCAGCCCAGCGCCTGCGCACTGTCGCTGTCGCCCGCCAGCAAATCGCGCAGCAGCAGCGTCGGCAAAATATCCAGCGGCATCACCCGCTCATAGTTGCCGATCGGCACCATGGCGCGTTCGCCGCCGTTAGTGGTGGTCGAGAAGGCGAACAGTTTGTTCTTCAGGAAATGGCCCAGCGTGGTGCGGGTAATGGAGAACTTGTTCGGCGACGGCACGATCCAGCCGAACAGCTCTTTGTCGCGCCCTTCTTCCAGCACCGACACCTGCGAGTGGAAACGGCCCAGCCAGGCGTTCGGCCCGGCTGCGTGCATGCCGTTCAGCACCGAACCGGAGATCACCCGGTTCTCGCCCTCTTTCAGGCGGCCGGCGGTCAGCTCATCGAGGCTGGCTCCCAGACGAGTGCGCAGCAGCGCCGGCTGCGTCACCTGCGGCCCGGCCAGCGCCACGACCCGGCGGGTGTCGAGCTTGCCGGTGGTGAACAGGGTGCCGATGGCGATCGCGTCCTGGTAGCCGATGTGCCAAACGGTTTTCTTCAGGCTGACCGGTTCGAGGAAGTGAATGTGGGTGCCCGCCAGCCCGGCGGGATGCGGGCCGGCAAATTCACTGTAGGCGATCTGCGGGCCGCTCTGCTGGCCAACCGAGGCGCCGGCGGCGTGGCATACGTGTACCTTACCCGCCGTCAGACGCGCCAAGACCACCAGCCCGGCGTTGAACGCCGCCTGCTGTTCGGCGATGATCACTTGCGGATCGGCGGCCAACGGTTGGGTATCCATCGCGGTGACGAAAATGGCGCGCGGTTCGCTGCCGGGGCTTGGCGTTTTGCTGAACGGGCGGGTGCGCAGCGCGGTCCACAGGCCGCTGGCGATCAGTTCGCTTTCGACCTGTTCGCGCGGCAGTTGGCTGAGTTCACCCAACGGATAATGCGCAAACTCGAGCTGATCGTCGCCGCCGTTTTCCAGCGCAATCACCACCGATTGCAAGACGCGCCGCTCGCCGCGGTTAATCGCGACGATGCGGCCGCTGGCGGGAGCCGTGAAGAAAACCCCGGGGTTTTTCTTATCTTCGAACAACGCCTGGCCTTTCTTAACGGTATCGCCTTCCTGCACCAGCATGGAGGGACGCATTCCGACATACTCTTCCCCAAGCAGGGCGACATGCTGAATGTTCGGGCCATCTTGGATCGCCTGAACCGGGGCTCCGGCTATCGGCAGATCTAACCCTTTTCTGATCTTAATCATAGGATTTATACGATGTAGTTTGGTTTACACGTCTGACCGGCCCCAGAGGCGGGTGCTGACGATGCCAGGATTGCCGGGCAGTGCGCACAACGGCACGCCCAACATGAACTTTCTCGCAGTGAAAAACTGGGGTAACGCGCATTCCCTTGAATCCCCCTTCCGTTGTTTGCGCGACAGTCGATGTGTTAACGGCATGTAGCCAAATAACCATCAAAACGGCCGGGTTATATGCAATAACTCTTGCCGGTTCAATCGCCACAGCACGTTAAATTGAAGAGAGAATATTAACATTGTTCGCAACATTGTTCTGCGTTCCGTCGTGACTTGTGTCAAGCAAACGCAATTAAATTTCGCCTGTTTTTCACTACTTATCGTTAAAATCTGCCGGTCATTTCACTTTTATCGAGCTTTGTCGTTTTTTTATACATATCACGTATTGCTAAAAATAAACGCGCTGGTAATCTGGCGGTGTTTTGCAGCAGTAAAAACAATAATCAGTGGCACGCTGGCCAATCTCATTGCGCCGGCAGATAAATATAAGCAGGAATAATAATGAGCAAAATCGCGCTGTTGTTTGCGATGCTTGTTTCTATGCCGATGATCACGGCCTGCAGCGCCAGCGAGCAGGTACCCGAAGCGCCGGTAGTTAAACAGCAATTATTGGGGTCGCCGGTCTATATTCAGATCTTCAAAGAGGAACGCAAGCTGGAATTGTATGCCAAAATGGGCAATGAATTCCGCTTGGTCAATACGTTCCCGATCTGTAATTTCTCCGGCGGGCTGGGTCCTAAACGTCGTGAAGGCGACTTTAAAAGTCCGGAAGGCTTTTATAGCGTTGACGCGCGCCATCTGAAACCCGACAGTAAGTATTATCGGGCGATCAATATCGGTTTCCCTAATGATTACGATAAGTCGCAGGGCTATTCCGGCGCTTATCTGATGATCCACGGCGAATGTAAATCGATCGGCTGTTACGCGATGACCAACACCTATATGGATGAGATCTATCGCTACGTCGAAGCCGCCTTCGCCTATGGCCAAAGCCGCGTCGACATCAGCATCTACCCGTTCCGCATGACCGAACAGAACCTGAAGCGCCATGCGTCATCCAGCTATATCGCCTTCTGGCGCCAGCTGAAGCCGGGCTATGATTACTTCGCGAAGAACCACCAGCCGCCGATGATGACCGTGGACAACGGCCAGTATGTGCTGGGTCAACCGTTGATGAGCAGCGGCCAGATGACGCAGTACGCGTCAACCAGCCCGACGCCCAACACCAATCCCTTCGCTCAGAACAAGCCGCTCACCGAAGTGAAATAACGCGAACTCGCCTGGCTCAATCTTGTGCCAGGTTTCGTTGGCGGTCAGCGGTTGGGTGGCGATCACCGTGACCACATCGTTCGGTGTGGTCTGCTGCTGAAAATCGATCTCCACGTCCTGATCCAGTAGCGTCGCCTTGCCGAACGGCGCGCGGCGCGTGATCCAATACAGGTTGGTGGAGCAATAGGCCATCACGAAGCGCCCGTCCGACAACAGCATGTTAAATACCCCTTTCTTGCGCAGCTGGCTCGCCAACAGGCCGATATAGCGGAACACCGCCGGCCACTGGCTCGGGGTGCGCGGGTATTTCAGCGCCAGCTGATGCAGCAGCCAGCAAAACGCGTATTCGCTGTCGGTCTGGCCGACCGGGCGAAACGTGCCGGTATCCAGTTGGCGATAGCCTTTCAATTGGCCGTTGTGCGCGTAGGTCCAGTTGCGGCCCCACAGTTCGCGGGTGAACGGATGGGTGTTTTCCAGCGCCACTTCTCCGCGGTTGGCCTGGCGAATATGGGACACCACCGCGCAAGACTTGATCGGATAGTCCTGCACCAGGCGGGCGATCGGCGAGTTGAAGCTGGGCTGCGGATCCTTGAATGTGCGGCAGCCGTTCCCTTCATAGAAGGTAATGCCCCAGCCATCCTTATGCGGCCCGGTGCGGCCGCCGCGCTGTACCAGGCCGGTAAAGCTGAAGCAGATATCGGTCGGTACGTTTGCGCTCATCCCGAGCAGTTCACACATCGCCAGCACTCCTTAACCACACTGACATACGCTGTGCGGGCGCGGCATATATGCGGCGCCCGCTGTCTTATTCCTGGGGGAGCCGCAGCCCCCCGAAGGCTATCAAGCCTTAACCATCTCTTTTTCGATCAGTTGAATCAAGATGTGAATCGCTTTGATGTGGATTTCCTGAATGCGATCGGCGTAGCCGAAGTGCGGCACACGGATTTCCACATCGGCGGAACCCGCCATTTTGCCGCCGTCCTTGCCGGTCAGGGTGATCACTTTCATCCCCTTGGCGCGCGCCGCGTCGATGGCCTTGATGATGTTGCCGGAGTTGCCGGAGGTGGAAATGCCCAGCAGCACGTCGCCTTCGCGGCCCACCGCTTCCACATAGCGGGAGAACACATACTCATAGCCGAAGTCGTTGCTGACGCAGGACAGATGGCTCACGTCCGAGATGGCAATCGCCGGGTAGCCCGGGCGGTTTTCACGGTAGCGGCCGGTCAGCTCTTCGGCGAAGTGCATCGCGTCGCAATGGGAACCGCCGTTGCCGCAGGAGATCACTTTACCGCCGGCTTTGAAGGAGTCCGCCAGCAGCACCGCCGCGCGTTGGATGGCGTCGATGTTGGCGTCGTCATTGATAAATTTCGCCAGGGTATCAGCCGCTTCGTTCAGTTCACTGCGAATAAGGTCGTGGTACATGAGGAACCTCTTGTTATCGTCAAATCTTCCGCTCCGCAGTGTACCGGATCGCGGAAACAGCGAGAAGCATTCTCAGCCAAACAGCGCGCCGGTTAAGGAAGCGGAGAGGTTTTTGATGATTGGTGCTGTCAGTTTGTGACCTGAGTTGTAATTAAACTGTAAACGCATTGATAAAAATTCTGCCTTGTACTAAAACCTATTACATACACACAACAGGTCAGACCTCTTACTACTTCGGAGCTTCTTATGATGGTTCTTAGTATTGTCGTTTTACTGGCTCTCCTCGGCGTGGTGTTCTACCACCGAGTGAACCTTACCCTCAGCAGCCTGATCCTGGTAGCGTACACCGCCGCCATGGGCGCGATCGGCCTGTGGAGCTTCTGGCTGTTGCTGCCGCTGGCGATCGTGCTGCTGCCGCTTAACCTTTCCTCTGTGCGTCGCTCTCTGCTCTCCGCGCCGGCGCTGCGCGCCTTCCGCAAGGTGATGCCGCCGATGTCCACCACCGAGAAGGAAGCGATCGACGCGGGCACCACCTGGTGGGAAGGCGATCTGTTCCGCGGCGCGCCGGACTGGAACAAGCTGCACAGCTACCCGAAACCGCGCCTGACGAAAGAAGAGCAGGCGTTTATCGACGGCCCGGTGGAAGAAGCCTGCCGCATGGCCAACGACTTCCAGATCACTCACGAACTGGCCGATCTGCCGCCTGAACTCTGGGCGTACCTGAAAGAACACCGTTTCTTCGCGATGATCATCAAGAAAGAGTACGGCGGTCTGGAATTCTCCCCATACGCTCAGGCGATGGTGCTGCAAAAACTGGCCGGCGTTTCCGGCATCCTGGCGATCACCGTCGGCGTGCCGAACTCCCTCGGCCCAGGCGAACTGCTGCAGCATTACGGTACCGAAGAACAGAAAAACCACTATCTGCCGGGCCTGGCGCGCGGCGACGAGATCCCTTGCTTCGCGCTGACCAGCCCGGAAGCGGGCTCCGATGCCGGTGCCATTCCAGACGTCGGCACCGTGTGCATGGGTGAATGGCAAGGCAAGCAGGTGCTGGGCATGCGCCTGACCTGGAACAAGCGCTACATCACGCTGGCGCCGGTCGCCACCGTACTGGGTTTGGCATTCAAACTGCATGACCCGAACCGCCTGCTGAGCGACAACGAATCCCCGGGCATCACCTGTGCGCTGATCCCGACCAGCACGCCGGGCGTGGAAATCGGCAACCGCCACTTCCCGCTGAACGTGCCGTTCCAGAACGGCCCGACCCGCGGCACCGACGTGTTCGTGCCGATCGATTACATCATCGGCGGCCCGAAAATGGCCGGCCAGGGCTGGCGCATGCTGGTTGAATGCCTGTCGGTCGGTCGCGGCATCACCCTGCCGTCCAACTCCACCGGCAGCCTGAAATCCATCGCCCTGGCGACCGGCGCCTACGCGCACATTCGCCGTCAGTTCAAGATCTCCATCGGTAAGATGGAAGGGATCGAAGAGCCGTTGGCGCGCATCGCCGGCAACACCTATGTGATGGACGCCGCCGCTTCGCTGATCACCTACGCGCTGGTGCAGGGCGAGAAACCGGCCGTGCTGTCGGCCATCGTCAAATACCACTGTACGCACCGCGGCCAGCAGTCGATCGTTGACGCCATGGACATCGCCGGCGGTAAAGGCATCATGCTGGGCGAATCCAACTTCCTGGCTCGCGCTTATCAGGGCGCACCGATCGCCATCACGGTGGAAGGTGCGAACATCCTGACCCGCACCATGATGATCTTCGGTCAGGGCGCGATCCGCTGCCATCCTTATGTGCTGGATGAAATGGCGGCGGCGCAGAACAACGATCTGAACGCCTTCGATAAATCGCTGTTCGGCCACCTGGGCCACGTCGGCAGCAACAAGGTACGCAGCTTCTGGCTGGGCCTGACCAACGGCCGCACCAGTGCCACGCCGACCAAGGACGCGACCCGTCGTTACTATCAGCAGTTGAACCGCCTGAGCGCCAACCTGGCGTTGCTGTCGGACGTTTCCATGGGCGTGCTGGGCGGCAGCCTGAAGCGCCGCGAGCGCATCTCCGCTCGCCTGGGGGATATCCTCAGCCAGATGTACCTGGCTTCCGCCGTGCTGAAACGCTTTGACGACGAAGGCCGTCAGAAAGAAGATCTGCCGCTGGTGCATTGGGGCGTGCAAGACAGCCTGCATAAAGCCGAACAGGCGCTGGATGATCTGCTGCGCAACTTCCCGAACCGCTTTATCGCCGGCGCGCTGCGCTTCGTGGTCTTCCCGTTCGGACGCGTGCATACCGCACCGTCCGATCGCCTGGATCATCAGTTGGCCAAGATCCTGCAGGTGCCTTCCGCCACCCGCAGCCGTCTGGGGCGCGGCCAGTACCTGACGCCGAGCGAGCATAACCCAATCGGCCTGCTGGAAGCGGCGCTGGCCGACGTGATGGCCGCCGAGCCGATTCACGAACGTCTGTGCAAGGCCGCCGGCAAAAACCTGCCGTTCACCCGTCTGGATCGTTTGGCGGAGCGCGCGCTGGAAGAAGGCAAGATCAGCGCCGACGAAGCGAAGATCCTGGTGAAAGCCGAAGAGAGCCGTCTGCGCTCCATCAACGTGGACGACTTTGCGCCGGATGCGCTGGCGGCCGCCAAGCAGGAAAAGCCGGCGGCGCAGTCTAAGCGCCAACAGCAGACCGAAGCGGCTTAACGCCAATTCCTACTCCACGCATCCAAGGGGCGATCATCATCGCCCCTTTTTCTTTTCTTGCATCACGAACTGCGCACCGCGCCGCAGGTTGGCGCAACGGCGGATTTAACGGGAAGGAAGTTCGGATAGACTGCGCGGCGGGTGCTCTGGATCTTTCTGTCCGGCGCCCTGGCAAAGGAGAGAAAGAGAAAGGCCCCGAGTCGATATTATCAACCCGAGGCCACTCTGATGCCTAGCAACATCAGGTTAGCCTCTTACCCGCCGCAAGGCAAGGATAGGGAGGTCAAAAATGCAGCAAAAACGAGTCGTACTTAAACTGGTGATCGTCTGTATGACGCTGATCGCGTTCATCTGGCTAACCCGCGGTTCGCTGTGCGAACTGCGCATCAGGCTGGGAGACTCAGAGGTTGCGGCCACTTTGGCTTACGAATCCGAACGGTAAAGCAACCCAACGGCGGGGTTCGCCCCGCCCGTTGGCCGATGGTGTCAGGCAGGATCCACGAGCACCCGTCTTTTCAACCGCTGACCGTCAGTTTGTCGTAGCCGCGCAGGCGGTAATTCACCACCGACACCAGCCAGCAGAAAATGAACACGGCGATCACCCAATAGCCCATCTCCCCCAGATGATCGTTGAGCCGCGCGACGGCGTCCCACAGCGGGCCGTACAGCGCCAGCTTGTCGGCGATAAGCCCGAGCGCTTCGATGCCGCCGATAAACACTGCGATGATCACCGACGCCGCCGTGATGGTCATGTTGTAGTACAGTTTGCGGATCGGTTTGGAGAACGCCCAGCCATAAGCGCCAATCATCACGAAGTTGTCGATGGAGTCGATCAGCGCCATGCCGGCGGCGAACAGCGCCGGGAACAGCATGATGCTCCACAGGTTCATGCCGTGGCCGGCGCCGGCAGCCGAAATCCCCAGCAACCCGACCTCGGTGGCGGTGTCGAAGCCCAGGCCAAACAAGAAGCCCACCAGGTACATGTGCCAACTCTGATTCACCAGCCTGAACAGCGGGCGGAAGCAGCGCGCCAGCGCACCGCCGCCGCTCATCAACAGATCCAGTGATTGATGCGCAGGCAGCTCGCCCGCCTTCACCTGCCGGAAAGCGCGCCACACGGAGATCAGCACCAGCAGGTTGATAAAGGCCACCGTCAGCAGAAACAGCGCGGACACCAGTGTGCCGATCAAACCGCCGGTTTCGTGAAACCAGCCCATCTGTCGGCTGAACATCATCGCCGTGGCGGCAATAGCGGCCGAGGCCAGCACCACGATGGTCGAGTGGCCGAGCGAGAAGAAGGTGCCGACCGCCACCGGCGTTTTGCCCTGTTGCATCAACTTGCGGGTCACGTTGTCGATCGCGGCGATGTGATCGGCATCCACCGCATGGCGCAGACCAAAACTGTAGGCCAGCAAGGCGGTGCCCATCAGCGCCGCATTGTCTTTGAACACCGCCAGCGCCAGCAGCCAGACAACGACGTTGACCGCCACCAGCCCCAGCAGCAGGGATACCGCCCGCCGCCGGGCCGCGCCATGCAATCCTTCGGAAATTACCGCCATACCCACACTCCCGTTTTATCGTTATGTTGAAATCAATGGACTAGCGCCGCGCCGCGATCACCGCCGGATTGGCGCTCAAAAACACCCAGGACGCGATCACGAACGGCATGGTCAACGACGGCATCCCCAGCGGAGCCAGCAAGGTATTGAAAGCCCCCTGCACCAGCACCGTGAAAATCACGCCGAGCAGCGTATAGATAAGCACCCGCCGGCCGGGCGGGTTGAAGACGGAACCCAGCGCCACCGCCGTCAGCACCGCGCTGAAAGCATATAGCCCGGCGAAGACCGCCTGCGGATCGGCGCCGATCGCCAGCGCGGTGATCACCGCCAGCAAGGCGCCGAAAAAACCCAGCGCCATCGCGCGCGGCGACGAAACCGCCAGCCCGAGCAACAGCAGCACGCCGCCGCTCACGCTGCTGCACAAAAAGACCTGGGAGACGCCGTGCAACGCGCCGCTCAACACCTCCGCCAGGTCGGGATGCGGGTTGAACACCGCGCCGTCGGCCGGGATGGCCGCCGGCGGCAACCGCACATGCCGCAGATGGCTGAACGGGTAGCTGGCCAGCAGCACCGTCCAGGTGGTCAGCACGAAAGGCGCGGTCAGCGCCGCGATCTTCCAGGTACGCAGCAGCCGATTGAGGCCGACGGTGACGATCACCGAGATCGCGCTGCTGAAGATCACGCCGATCCACAGCCAGACAGAGGGCAGCAAAAAGGTCGGCAGCGCGGCGCCGACCAGGCAGCCGTTGTAGCCATAGAGACCGGTGCGCAACGCTGCGCGATCGTCCACCAACCACGCCGCGCTGAGCGTCGCCGCCGCCGTGCCCAGCAGGCAGCCGAAGGCCACCTGCGGCAGCCCCTCTTCCCAGGCGCCCACGAAAATGGCGATGAAAAACAATAATCCAGTCAACGGGTTATTTTGAAACATCACCTGCGAACAGCCGCGCAGCACCGCATCCGTCACCGCCGCTATTCGGCTGCGGGCGCACAACGCCGCCCAACTCCACTTTGTCGTCATGACCGCTTCCCGCTGCAGACTAGCGCCAGATAAAAGGCTCGGGCAGCGTCACGCCCAGGATTTCCTCCCGGGCGACGCGCCAGAAAGCGCGAATCGCCGCCTTCACCTGGCGCGCCTCTTTGCCCAAAGCCTTAAAGATCAGCCCGCACTCATTGGGCAACCGGCTGACGCCGCTGGCGATCCCCTCAGCCTCGTCATAGCGGGGCGCGATGCGATCGAGGATCCGCTGATGATGCTCGGGCGGCGTCAGCAGGATCACATTGCCGAACACATCGAACGGCCCCATCACGCCGACCCCGTTCAACGGGTGTTTATGCGGTTCCAGCACATAGCGCTCGACAAACAGCGTGTTGCCCTCGGGGCGACAGGCGCTAATGCGCGAAGAGTAAACGTCGAATCTGAAACCGCGATCTGCCTGATGGTGTTTGCGTCCCGACATCAGGATCTCGCCATAGAGCAGCGTCGCCGTGGGGTGCAGCGTAATGCGGGTATCGGTAATGAAGCGCGAGCCGCAGTGAGGGATCACCGGATCGGGCATCATCTCCAGATAGCTGCCCTCTTCGAGCGTCAGCGTCTGCATCTGCGCCGCGTAGTTATTTTCCATGGCGTGGATCTTGGTCGCCGATTGAGTGGTGACATGCCCGCAGGCCCGGGGGGCGACCTGCACCTCGAGCGTCAGGCGATCGCCCTGCAAGATGCAGCCCGAGGTGGAGATGACGAATACGCACGGCATCTGCGGCAGCGCCTCGTCCCAATACAGCGCCCGCTGCACCAGAAATGGCACGCGCCGCTCCATTTGCCGCAGCACGCTGCGATGCCCGTTCAGCGCGAACCCCAGCCGCAGATAGCCGGTTTTGCCCACGCCGCCGCTGGCCATCTGCGGCGGTTCGTCCTGGTAGGCGGCCAACTCCGGCGCGTCGGCGCCGAGTTGCGCCACGCGCCTCGCCGCTTCGCTGACGGCCGTCATAACGCCGCCGACGGCGCGTGGGTGAACAGGAAATCACGCATGATCATGTCCACCAGTTCGTCGATGCCTTCGCCGGTTTTGCAGTTGGTGAGGATATAAGGCCGCTCGCCGCGCACCACGCGCGTATCGTGTTCCATCACCGCCAGGCTGGCGCCGACGTACGGCGCCAAATCGATTTTGTTGATCACCAGGATGTCGGCCTGAACCAGGCCCGGGCCGTTTTTGCGCGGGATCTTTTCCCCTTCGGCGACGTCGATAACGTAGATGTAAAAGTCCGCCAGCGCCGGGCTGAAGGTCAACGTCAGGTTATCGCCGCCGCTCTCGATCATCACCACGTCGCTGTCCGGGAAACGGGCCTCCATCTCCTCCACCGCGGCGATATTCATGCTCGGATCCTCGCGCACCGCGGTATGCGGGCAGGCGCCGGTTTCCACGCCCAGAATTTTCTCCTCGTCGAGGATCCCCTTGAGCGTGCGCTTGACCTGTTTGGCGTCTTCGGTAGTGACGATGTCGTTGGTGATGATTAACGGGCTGATGCCCCGTTCGATTAGGCGCGGCGTAATGACTTCGATAATCGCGGTCTTGCCCGAGCCTACCGGGCCGCCGATGCCAATGCGGGTAATTTTCTTCACTCTGCTCGTTCCTTTATCATTAGTTGCTGAACAGTCGGGTAAATGCGCCGACGTGCAGCGCGGCCAGGACGTCGGTCACCGGCGCGTAAGAGGCCATTTGTTCAACGCCGCCGCGTTCGGCTTCGTCACAAAAAACGTCGATGTCCCGGTTGAGTTGAAACAGGATGCGTTGGGTGTCGATATGGGTGACGCGCATCAGGCGCATGGCGGCGCTGAGAATGGTCATCGCCACGCCGTACTGATGCATCACCGCCACCTCGCGCGGCCCCGCGCCCAGCGCCGTCATCACTACCGCCTGCGTCACCGGATAGGTGCCGGCGGCGCGGCCGGTTTTGATCTGCTCAAGCCACCAGACCACCTGGGGCTCATCACAGATGGCCGCCGTCATTTCCGCCAGCTTCTTTCCCATCCTCACCACCATGCTGCGGCCTTCTTCATTCAGCTTGCGGTTGAACAGCGCCCAGTCGTGCCCGATAACCGCCTCGCGATCGCCCCCCTGCAGCGCCCGGCAGGCCGCCGCGACCGCCCGGCCGTCGCCGCCCGCCGCCTGTTGCAAAGCGGTGCGGGTGAACGATTTCAGCGTGTCGACATCGCGCACGATGCCGGCCTGGATCGCCGACTCGACGCCATTGGAAAAGGCAAACGCCCCCACCGGCAGCACCGAGTCGGCAAACTGCAGGATGCGAATCAGCTGAACGGCGTTCATTTCAATTTGATCACATGCTGACCGAGGAATGGGCTGTCAACATGCACATGGGTGGCGGAATCCTCCGCGCCGCCGAACAGCAGGCGCGCTTCGGGCTGGGTCAGATGCGGCAAAATGCTTTCGCCCTTCACGAACGAATAAGGCAACGCGTGGAAACCGTGGGTTTTCATCACCGAATCCATCACCTTGGTCGCCACCGTCAGCGGAATAAAGATGCGATTCCCTTTGATGACCGATTTCCAGTGCTGATTGCCCAGCGCATGCCCCAGTTCGAACGCGGTCTTCAGCACCGTCGCCATATCGGTCGCCAGCAGCGACTCAAGATGGATTACCATCACATCGCGCAGGTTCATCTGCACCACCACCGCGCTGCGGTTCGCTTCGTCCCAGAGCAGCACGTCGCCGTCGGCCAGCACCTGGTGACGATCGAGGGAAATACCGAGGTCCTGGCCGTCGCGGGTGGTTTTGCGGCAGCGGCTTTTCTGCGCCTCCCACTGCGAGAGCGCCAGCACGTCCAGCGAGGCATGTTGCAAGCGCTCACGCCAGTCGGCATCCCGTTTGATATTGCCGAGTATCTTTTCAATCACGATCATGAGCGGCGGTTCCTAGCTGAAGAAGTAGCGTTGATTAAGCACGGCGGTGGCGATCGGCTTCACCGTGGCGTGTTCGCCGTTGACCTTGACGGCGAAGGTTTCGGGGTCCACCTCGATGTGCGGCGTTTCCGCATTGCGCACCATGTCCTGCTTGGAGATCGCGCGGCAGTTATGCACCGCCATCACCTGCCGCTCCAGCCCCAGTTTCTCTTTGATGCCGTCGTGCAACGCCGCGCCGGAGACGAAGGTGACGCAGGTTTCCTGCAGCGATTTGCCCATGGCGCCGAACATCGGTCGGTAGAACGTGGGCTGCGGCGTCGGCAACGACGCGTTGGGATCGCCCATCACCGCCCAGTTAATCATCCCGCCCTTGATCACCAGCTTCGGCTTGGCGCCGAAGAAGCGCGGCTCCCACAGCACCAGATCGGCCATCTTGCCGACCTCGACCGAACCCAGCACGTTGCTGATGCCCTGCGCGATCGCCGGGTTGATGGTGATCTTCGCCACGTAGCGCAGCACGCGGAAGTTATCGTGTTCCGCCGCATCTTCCGGCAGCTTGCCGCGCGCGGCTTTCATCGCGTGTGCCGTCTGCATCACCCGCAGCCAGTTTTCGCCAACCCGCCCCATCGCCTGGGAGTCGCTGGAAAACATCGACAGCACGCCCATGTCGTGCAGCACGTTTTCCGCGGCGATGGTTTCCGGCCGCACCCGGCTTTCGGAAAACGCCACGTCGGCCGGCACATTGGGGTTGAGGTTGTGGCACACCATGATCATGTCGAACAGTTCGGCCTGACTGTTGATGCCGAACGGCAGCGTGGGGTTGGTGGAGCTCGGCAAGACGTTCATCTGCGCGGCGACCTTGATGATATCCGGCGAGTGCCCGCCGCCGGCGCCTTCGGTGTGGAAGGTGTGGATAGTGCGCCCTTCGAAGGCGTCGATGGTGTCCTCGACGTAGCCGCCCTCGTTCAGGCTGTCGGTATGCACCGCCACCTGAATATCCATGTCGTCGGCCACCCGCAGCGCGTGGCGCAGCGCGGAGTTGGTGGCGCCCCAGTCCTCATGCACCTTCAGCCCGGCCACGCCGGCGGCGATTTGTTCGACCAGCGGCGCAGCGTGCGAAGCGTGCCCCTTGCCGAGCATTCCCACGTTGACCGGCATGTTCTCGAAGGCGCGCAGCATGCGGTGGATATGCCAGGGCCCGGCGGTCACCGTGGTGCCGTTGGAACCGTCGGTCGGCCCGACGCCGCCGCCGAAGAAGGTCGTCACGCCGTTGGAGAGCGCATGTGCGGCCTGCTGCGGCGAAATGAAATGAATGTGCGTATCGATGCCGGCGGCGGTCAGGATCAGGTGTTCGCCCGAGATGGCGTCGGTGCTGACCCCCACCACCATGCCGGGCGTGACGCCGTTCATCATCGCCGGGTTGCCGCTTTTGCCAATGCCGGCGATCAGGCCGTTTTTAATGCCGACGTCCGCCTTGATCACCCCTTGCCGGGCGTCCAGAATGGTCACATTGGTAATGACCAGATCCAACACATTGTCGCTGGTTAATCGGTTATCGGCGCCCATGCCGTCGCGCAGCGACTTACCGCCGCCGTAGACCGATTCCTCACCGTAACCGCGCAGATCTTTTTCTATTTCAATAAACAGTTGCGTATCGCCCAAGCGAATTTTATCGCCGGTGGTCGGGCCAAACAGCCCGGCATATTCCTGCCTGGAGATCGTTGGCATGCTTTATTCCTCGTCCGTCTTGATGGGCGCCTGATCGCGGTTTTTATAACCCAGCTCAATAGCTCGCTTTACATCTATATTTTTCTTTACTCTTTCACCGGCGGCTACCGGGCTGTCGCCCGCCCAACCGTCCACCAGATTATTAAAACCATAAACCGTTTGCTTGCCGCCGATGGCAATAAGCGCCACCTCGATTTCATCGCCGGGTTCAAAACGGATCGCCGTCGTGGCGGTGATATTTAACCGTTTGCCAAAGGCGGCGGCGCGATCGAACTGCAGCGCTTTGTTGGCTTCGAAGAAATGAAAGTGTGAGCCGACCTGAATAGGCCTGTCGCCGGTATTGCGCACCGTTAAAATAACCGTCTCGCGATCTTCATTGAAGGTGATGGGACTTTCGGACAGGATATAGCCGCCTGGCGGCACGTGCTTTTCTTTGTCATGCTTTTTCATCGGAATACCTGTGCTGATAAGATTCGTCCATGGGATTCAGGAAGGCCATCGGCGCTTATTGAATAGGATCGTGCACCGTCACCAGGCGGCTGCCGTCGCTGAATATCGCCTCGACCTGCACATGCGGGATCAAGTCCGCCACGCCGTCCATGACGTCATCGCGGCTCAAAACCTGCCGCGTGTCGTTCATGACTTCTTCCAGCGTTTTTCCCTCGCGGGCGCCCTCCAGCGCCGCGGTGGTAATAATGGCCACCGCCTCGGGATAATTAAGCTTTATCCCTCTGGATTTTCGTTTTAATGCGACGTCAGCCAGGGTATAGACCATCAGCTTTTCGATTTCTCTTGGCGTTAATTGCATGGAGCACTCCGATCTCGATAGAAATAATCAGACAAAGTGAGGCCAAAGGTTACTTATAGTTAATAACCTTGCGTTATTTATTTACGATTGTCCGACACTCGAATAATCTAGGGGGTAATATTGAGATAATCAACCCGCTGCTTTATTCAAACCCGAGCATGAGCTATCCCATTTCCTAAAAAAGTAACGGCGACGTGATAGTTTTTATCGATAAAAAGTCTTTTTTCATCTTCCCACTCCCACAATAAAACGATCAAAAAAAGAACGGATGGCGTTTTTTTATTTTAATTACCGTCATGAAATCCAGATAAATAAGCCCTGTCCTTATGGATGACATTAATATTAAAGACATGTAACCAACGGTCAGAAAATATAATTAAATTTACAAATAAGACGCGAGTGAAAATACCTTTTTAGTTAAAAACAATTTATCTATTCTGTTACTGATGCCAATAAGTTATTAAAAAAAAACCCGGCCGCAGCCGGGTTTGCCTCATTACTGTCGGGCTCTTCAGCCTTGCTGACGAATGCGCGCCAACAGCGCGTCGATATGCTCGATCTGCGGCGCATTGACGATCAGCGTGCGCCCCAAACCCAGCGCATGACGCTGACAGTCGAGGCGCATGTCGGCGTCGGCGATGCTGTCCAGATCGGCGACGTGCGCCAGGCCGATAGTGCGCCGAATCAGCTCTGTGCCGCAGTACCCTACCGCATCAGTCCAGACCTGCTGCAGGAACTGCTCGGCGTAACCCGGCGTCGCCAGCGCCGCATCACGGCTTTGCTGATGGCACAGCGCCAGGAAACGATCGGCAAAGATCAGCCACAGCTCGCGCACATCCTGCAGACGCTGCTCGCGCCCGGCGGCGGCGTCGCGCGGCCCGAACAGCCCAGGCTGGCCGCAATAGTTGAGCAGCAGATTGCCTAACGCCGTGCCGACATCGAAACCGATCGGGCCGTAGAAACCGAATTCAGCGTCGATCGCTTTCAATCGCCCTTCCGCCACGAAAATTGAACCGCTGTGGATATCCCCGTGCAACAACGCCTCCGCCTTGCTGAGAAAGCGGTGTTTCAGGCCGGCGACCGCCAGCTTCAGCGGCGCATCCTCACGCAGCGCCTGCACCTGCGGCAACAGCGCCGCCTCGAACTGATTGCGCTCATGGTCGATATAGGGATCGGTAAAGAACAGATCTTCGGTGATCTGGCACAGCTCGGGGTTGGTGAAGCGGCTGACTTCCGCTTTTTTCTGCTGCGCCGACTGATAAAAATCGGAGGTGTGGAACAGCGTCTGCGCCAGGTATTCCGCCAGCTGACCGGCCGCCAGCGGATGATAGTTCCCCAGCACCAGTTCGCTGCGCCAAATGCGATGATCGGAGAGATCTTCTTGCACCATCACCGCCAACTCGGGATCGTGGTGCAGGACTTTTACCGTATGTCGCGGGCAGAAACCGCCGTGGATCAACAGCGTTTCCGCTTCGATGCGCGCCCGATCCAGCGTCAGCGGCCAGGATTCGCCCACGCAGCGCACGTACGGCAACGCCTGTTTGACGATCACCCGGCTCACGCCTTCGCGATCGCGGATCTTGAACACCAGGTTCAGGTTGCCGTCGCCGATCTCGTCGGCGCTGACCAGCGCTTGCGGATCGGCCACCTGCCCGTATTGGCGGGCGTATTCAACGGCATCGGCAGCCGTAAACGTACGATAAAGCGACATTCCCCAACCCCTCTGTTCTCTCTCGCTGCCCCCAGCGATTCTGTTTATTTAGACGTAAAAGCATTTGGACGTCTATACATCTGGAGGTCATGTTGGCAGAATAGCGTTTCAGATGCAATAACCTCGCAACAAGGAATTAACCGACGATGCAAGCGCTTAACACCACCAGTTTGTCCCTGCGGGACAACCGCCTTTGGATCCTCGATCAGCAAGCTCTGCCGCAGGAAAAGCGGTGGCGCGCCTGCGACAGCGTGGAGGAGTTGGTCGGGCACATTCACAGCCTGCGGGTGCGCGGCGCACCGCTGATCGGGCTGTCCGCCAGCCTGCTGTTGGCGCTGCTGGCGGAACGCGGTGTGCCGCGCGCCGAGCTGGAACAGGCGCTGCACACGCTGCGCGCCGCCCGCCCGACGGCGGTTAACCTGATGAACAATCTGGATCGCATGAAGCTGGCGCTGGCGGAGCCGGACTGGGCGCCGGCGATGGTGAACGAAGCGCTGCGGCTGGTGGAGGAAGATCGCCGGCTGTGCGATCGCATCGCCGATCACGGCGCTGGGCTGGTCAAGCCCGGCAGCCGCCTGCTGACCCACTGCAATACCGGCGGGTTGGCCACCGCCGGCGTCGGCACCGCCATCGGCGTGCTGCTGCGTGCCCACCAGCAGGGCAAAGTGCAACAGGTATGGGTTGATGAAACCCGGCCGCTGCTGCAGGGCGGCCGTCTGACCGCCTGGGAACTGGGCGAGCTGGGCATTCCCTATCGTCTGATCTGCGATTCGATGGCCGCCAGCCTGATGGCGCAGGGCCAGGTCGATGCGGTGTGGGTCGGCGCGGATCGCATCGCCGCCAACGGCGACGTCGCCAACAAGATTGGCACCTACAGCCTGGCGGTGCTGGCGCACTACCATGGCATTCCATTCTATGTGGCTGCCCCGCATACCACCCACGATCCGCACTGTCCGGACGGCGCCGCCATCCTGATCGAGCAACGCGCGGCGGCCGAAGTCACCGGCGTTTCAGGCAGCTTCGGCGCCTGCCAGTGGGCGCCGGCCGATGCGCCGGTCTGCAATCCGGCGTTCGACGTCACGCCGGCCAAGCTTATCAGCGGGTGGGTGTTCGACAGCGGCGTGATCACGCCGCAGCAGGTTGAAGCGGGGATTTTCCAGCGGGCGCTGGGTTAACGCCCGCCGGTTGACGATCAGTCCAGACGCGGATAGGCATCGGCGATCTTGTCGCCGGTGAAATGCGCCACCCAGCCTTCCGGGTTGTCAAATACCCGGATCGCGGTAAAGTGCGGTGCCGAGCCCATATCGAACCAGTGACGGGTGTTGGCCGGCACCGAGATCAGATCGTTCTTTTCGCACAGGATCTGGAAGATCTTGCCGTCCAGATGCAGGCAAAACAGCCCCGCTCCTTCAACGAAAAAGCGCACTTCATCCTCGCCGTGCGTGTGTTCGGACAGGAATTTTTCGCGCAGCGCCTGACGCTGCTCGTGGTCCGGCCGCATGCTGATCACGTCCCAACTCTGGTAGCCCTTTTCCGCCACCAGCCGGTCGATCTCATGCTGGTAGGCGGCGATCACCGCCTCCGGCTGCGGGTTGTCGCCCAACTCGCGATCCGCCTGCCAACGCTCAAAGCGCACGCCGATCTGCGCCAGCTGGCGCTGGATTTCCTGCGCGTCGCGGCTCTGCCACAGCGGCTGCTGCGGTGCTGTATCACTGAAAATGGTCAATCCACTCATGAGACAAACTCCCCTAAATCGATGTGATCAAAACGGCTGACCTGCGGATGCCGGCTCTGTGCGTCCGCCTCATCGCGGATCAGCTGGCAGGTATGCCAGCCGGCGGCCTGCGCGGCGTCCAGCTCCTGGTGAATATCGGACAGGAACAGCAGTTCGTCGGGCGCGATGCCAATAGCCTGCGCGATGTTGCGGTACGACGCGGTTTCACGCTTGGCGCCGACGCGGGTGTCGAAATAGCCGCTGAACAGCGGCTGCAGATCGCCGGCGTCGCTGTGGCCGAACAGCAGCTTTTGCGCCTCCACCGAACCGGAAGAATAAACGTAAAGCTTCAGCCCCTGGCGCTGCCAGGCGGCCAATTGCCCGGCGACCTCCGGATAAAGATGTCCGCGGAAGTCGCCCTCGCGATAGCCGCTGCGCCAGATGATGCCCTGCAGCGCCTTGAGCGCGGTGGATTTGCGATCTTCATCCATAAAGCGATACAGCGCGGCGATCAGCGCGTCGAGATCCGCCTGCGGCTGGTCAATTTCAGCGCGCAACGCCGCCAACGGCGTGGCGACTTCGCTCTCCGTGGCGTGACGGCGTACAAAATCCGCCAGCCGCTCGCGGGCATAGGGAAACAGCACCTGATGCACGAAGCGAATATCGCTGGTGGTGCCTTCAATATCGGTCACGATAGCGCGGATCATTTCGCCTCCAGCAAGCGACGTTGCAGTTCACACTGGAACAGGAATTCCAGCCCTTCGAGATGGCGGCGGGCTTCCGCCACCTGGCTTCCCCAGCAATAGAGACCGTGGCCGCGCACCAGAAAACCGTACTGCAGCGGCGTGACCTCGGCATAGGCCGCCACGCGCGACGCCAGCCGGGGAATGTCCTGATCGTTATCGAAAATAGGGATCGCCACGCTGTCCAGGTGGCTGTGCTGACCGGCGAGCGACTTTTGCATTTCGTACCCCTGCAGCACCAACGCATCGCCGCGTTCCACCCGCGACAACACGGTGGCGTTGACGGAATGGGTATGCAACACCGCGCCAAGATGCGGGTACAAACGATAGAGCAGCGTATGCAGCCCGGTTTCCGCCGACGGCGTACGGCCGCTCGGCACGTGATTGTCAGCGATATCCACCCGCAGAAAATCGGCGGCGCTCAGGCTGCCTTTGTCTTTGCCGGACTCGGTGACCAGGCACTGGCGTTCGTCGAGGCGCAGCGACATGTTGCCGCCGGTCGCCGGACACCAGCCTTTGTCGCCAATCCAGTGGCAGGCCGCCAGTAATGCGGTAAGTTGCGGATTCTCCGTCATTGTTATCGTTTCCCGTTCGGTATAGCGGTCAGCAGGTGAGGCTTAGCCGGCTGCGCGACAGGCTAAGCACTTTTTCGCATTTAGCCATCTAAGCGTCTTGATTGCCAAATACTAGCATCGTGTTATATTGACGGCAATATAAGCGCCTGGAGTATTCACCTGTTATGAGCACTTCCGCATTGATTCCCGACAGTAAACTGCCTGCCCTGGGCACCACCATCTTCACCCAGATGAGCGCGTTGGCGCAGCAGCATCAGGCGATCAACCTGTCGCAGGGCTTCCCTGATTTTGACGGGCCGGACTATCTGAAAGCACGCCTGGCCTGGCACGTCGCCCAGGGCGCCAACCAATATGCGCCAATGACCGGCGTGGCGGCGCTGCGCGAAGCCATCGCCGACAAAACCGCCGAGCTGTATGGCTGGCAGCCGGATGCCGGCAGCGAAGTGACCGTCACCGCCGGTGCCACCGAAGCGCTGTTCGCCGCCATCACCGCGCTGGTGCGCCCCGGCGATGAGGTGGTCTGTTTCGATCCGAGCTACGACAGCTACGCGCCGGCGGTGACGCTGGCCGGCGGCGTACTCAAACGCCTCGCCCTGCAGCCGCCCGCATTTGCCGTGGATTGGCACCGGTTCGCCGCCGCGCTGTCGCCGCGCACCCGTCTGGTGATCGTCAATACGCCGCACAACCCGTCCGCCACCGCCTGGCAGGCGGAAGACATGCAGCAGCTGTGGCACGCCATCGCCGAACGCGAGATCTACGTGCTCAGCGACGAGGTCTACGAACACATCTGCTTCGCCAAAGGCGGGCACGCCAGCGTATTGGCCCACCCACAATTGCGCCAACGGGCGATCGCGGTGTCCTCTTTCGGCAAAACCTTCCACATGACCGGCTGGAAAGTGGGTTACTGCGTGGCGCCCGCCGCGCTGAGCGCCGAGGTGCGCAAGGTGCATCAATACCTGACCTTTTCGGTCAACACCCCGGCGCAGCTGGCGCTGGCGGATAGCCTGCGCGCCGAGCCGGAGCACTGGCGACAGCTGCCGGCATTCTACCGCGCCAAGCGCGACCGCTTCGTGCAAGCGCTGGCGAGCAGCCGACTGGAAATTTTACCCTGCGCCGGTACATACTTCTTGCTGGCGGACTACAGCGCCATCTCCGATCTGGACGATGTGGCGTTCTGCCATTGGTTAACCGAGCACGTGGGCGTGGCGGCCATTCCGCTGTCGGTCTTCTGTGCCGATCCTTTCCCCCATAAATTGATCCGGCTGTGCTTCGCTAAACAGGACGCCACGCTGGATGCAGCTGCGGAGCGGTTATGTCGACTTTAAAAATTACCCTGTTGCAGCAACCTCTGGTCTGGCGCGACGGCCTCGCTAACCTGGCCGCCTTCGACGCGTTGCTGGCGCCGATCGTCGGGCGCGATCTCATCGTCTTGCCGGAAATGTTCACCACCGGTTTTGCCATGGATGCCGGCGAGAGCGCCCTGCCCGAACAGCAGGTGATCGACTGGCTGCACGGTTGGGCGGTGAAAAGCCACGCGTTGATCGGCGGCAGCGTGGCGCTGAAAACCGCCGAAGGCGCGGTCAATCGCTTCCTGCTGGTGGAGCCGGGCGGCCAGGTGCATGCCTATGATAAACGCCATCTGTTCCGCATGGCCGGCGAACACCTGCACTATCAGGCCGGCAACCGGCGCGAAATCGTCGAGTGGCGCGGCTGGCGCATCCTGCCGCAGATCTGCTACGACCTGCGTTTCCCGGTCTGGGCGCGCTATCAGCAGGATTACGATCTGGCGCTGTACGTCGCCAACTGGCCGGCGCCGCGCAGCCGCCATTGGCAAACGCTGCTGGCGGCGCGGGCGATTGAAAATCAGGTGTATGTGGCGGGCTGCAACCGGGTGGGCGACGATCCGAACGGCCTGAACTACAGCGGAGACAGCCTGATCATCAGCCCGCAGGGCGAGATCCTGGCGGATGCCGAGCCCGGCGCAGCCGCGCGGCTGGACGCCGAGCTGTCGCTGGAAACCCTGCAGAGTTACCGCAACGCCTTCCCGGCCTGGCGCGATGCCGACAGCTTTCTGCGTCTTGACTGATTAAACGCGCTCCCAGCCGGCGATCGCCAGGCAATAGGCCTGTATCGCCAGCGCTACGTCCGTCTGCCGCACCGCTTCAGCCGGATGATGGCTGACGCCGCCGGCGCAACGCACGAACAGCATGCCGACCGGCCATTGCGCCGCCACGGCGATGGCGTCATGACCGGCGCCGCTCGGCAGCGCCAGACTCTGCCCCTGTACCTGCTCGACGGCCGCCTGCCAGCGGCGCTGCAGATCGCTATCGCAGGCGGTGGCGTCAATGCGGTAAAACTCCTCGCTGGCGAAGCGCGCTCCGCGGCGTGCGCAGATCGTCTGCGCCTGCGCCAGCAACGTCGCCAACAGCGCCGCCAGCGGCGCATCCTGCGGGCCGCGCACGTCGAGCGTCAATCGCACTTCGCCCGGGATCACATTGGCCGCGCCCGGCAGGCTCTCGATGCAGCCGACGGTGGCCACCAGATGCGGATCGGCGGCGAGGGTCAACGTTTCAACCGCCGTTATCCATTCCGCCGCGGCCGCCAGCGCGTCTTTGCGCTGCCCCATCGGCACCGTACCGGCATGGCCCGCCTCCCCGCTAAAGACGCAGTTAAGCCGACGCGCGCCGTTGATCGCCGTCACCACGCCCAGCGCCAGGTCGGCCGCCTCCAGACACGGGCCCTGTTCGATATGCAATTCCAGATAAGCGCGGATTTCCTGCGGCGCGCGGCGCGCCTGCGCGATCGCCGTCGGCTCCAGCCCAAAGTCGCGCATGGCCTGCGCGATGCTCACCCCGTCCGCGTCAGTCTGCGCCAGCCATTCCTGCGGCCATTGGCCGGTCAAGCCGCGGCTGCCCAGCAACGTCACGCCGAAGCGAGCGCCCTCTTCGTCGGCAAAGCCGATCACCTCCAGCGCCAGCGGCAAACGGCGCCCCTGGCGGTGGTATTGCGCCACCGTTTCCAGCGCAGTGAGCACGCCGAGCATGCCGTCATAACGCCCGGCGTTGCGCACCGTGTCCAGATGCGAACCGAGCAGCAGCGCGGGGGCACCGGGCGTTAGCCCTTCATAACGGCCACAGATATTGCCGACGCTGTCTTGCCACACCCGCATGCCGCTCTCGCGCATCCATTCGCCCACCAGAACGTTGGCGCGCCGATGTTCCACAGACAGATAAAGACGCGTCAGTTTACCGGGCTCCGCGCTGATCGCCGCCAGCTCGTCACAGCGCGCCATCACCCGCGCGGCGGCCTGCTGCGCCTCCTGCGGCGTCATTCTGGCCGTCCTGCATCGTACAGGTTCCAGGCCGCCTGGAGGGCCTCCCCCTGTTGCGTGGCGAAGCCCAACCGGTTCAACACCGCCTCCAGCGCCGCCAGCGTTTGCAGCACGCAATCTTTGCGCGCGTTGTAACCCATGGTGCCGATGCGCCAGATCTTGCCCTGCAGCGGGCCGAACGAGGTGCCGATTTCGATAGCGAAATCGTTCAGCATCATCTGCCGCACCTGCTCGCCGTGCACCTGCGGCGGGATCATCACGCCGAGCACGTTATTCATACGGTGATCGAGATCGCCGAACACCGCCAGCCCCATGCCTTGGATGCCCGCCAGCATCGCCGCGCCGTGCAGCCGGTGGCGGGCAATGGCCTGATCCAGCCCTTCCTCGAGGATCACCCGCGCGCATTCTCGTGCCGCGAACAACATGCTGGTGGCTTCGGTATGGTGATTCAGGCGTTCCGGCCCCCAATAATCCATGATCATGCCGAGGTCGAAATAGTTGGAGTAGATCATCTCGTCGTCGCCGTCGGCATGTTCGGCGGTGCGGATCCCCTCCTCCACGCATTTGCGACGGCGCACGATCTCTTCAAACTGCGGGCTGAGGGTGACCGGCGAACTGCCGGAAGGGCCGCCCAGGCACTTCTGCAGCCCGGCGGAGACCGCATCCAGCCCCCAGGCGTCGGTCTCCAGCGGGTTGCCGCCAAAGGACGCCGTCGCATCGGTATAGAACAGCACGCCGTGGCGGCGGCAGATATCGCCCAGCTCATGCAGCGGCTGCAGCATGGTGGTGGACGTGTCGCCCTGCACCGTCAGCAGCAGGCGCGGGCGCACCCGCTTAATCGCGTCTTCGATGCGATCGGCGCTGAACACCTCGCCCCACGGCGCGTCGATCGTGTGTACCTCGGCGCGACAACGGCGGGCAATTTCGCACAGCAGATGTCCGAAGCGGCCGAATACCGGCACCAGCACCTTATCGCCCGGACGAATGGCGGAAACCAACAGCGCCTCGATGCCGGCGCGTGAGGTGCCGTCCACCAGCATCGTCCAGCGGTTTTCGGTGCGGAACAGCGCGCGATACAGCGCCATGACCTGATTCATGTAACCGGTCATTGCCGGATCGTACTGGCCGATCAGTTGGCTCGACATGGCGCGCAGCACGCGCGGATCGGCGTTGATCGGCCCCGGCCCCATCAACAGGCGCGCCGGCGGGTTAATCTGTTCGAACTGCGGAGTAGTTAGCATGTTATTTCCTTACCAGCTTAATAACTTGTCATTTTATTTGCCGAAATCAGGCTTCTGACAACCCGCGCACAGAAGCGATAAACTGTTTCAATTCCTGCGTTTGCGGATTGGCGAACAGCGTGCGGCTATTTCCCTGCTCCCACACCTTGCCCTGGTGCATGAATACCACCCGGTCGCCCACCTCGCGGGCGAAGCTCATTTCATGAGTGACCAGAATCAGCGTCATGCCCTCTCGCGCCAACTGTTCCAGCACCTTCAGGACTTCACCCACCAGCTCGGGATCCAGCGCCGAGGTGATCTCATCGCACAGCAACACCTTCGGTTTCATCGCCAGCGCCCGGGCGATCGCCACCCGCTGCTGTTGCCCGCCGGAAAGGTTGGCCGGCGCGTAATGCATGCGCTCACCCAACCCCACCTTGTTCAGCATCTGTTCGGCCAACTCGCGGCACTCGGCAGCGCTTTTTTTCAACACCCGGCGCGGCGCCAGCATCACGTTTTCCAGCGCCGTCATATGCGGGAACAGGTTAAAGTTCTGAAACACCATGCCAATCGAGCGGCTGATTTCACGCGCCTGCGAATCGCGATCGGTGATGGTCATGCCGCCCAGTTTGATGCTCCCTTCCTGATACCCTTCCAGCCCGTTGATGCAGCGCAATAGCGTGCTTTTACCAGACCCGCTGCGGCCGATGATCGACACCACCTGCCCCATGTCGATATCCAGATCCACGCCCTTCAACACATGATTCTGACCGTAATATTTTTGAACCTGATTAATGGTGATGATCGGCATGGCATTTCTTCTCCAGATAATGGCTGTAACGCGACAAGGGATAGCACATCAGGAAATAGCCCAACGCGACCAGACCAAACACCTTGAAGGGCTGATAAGTCACATTGTTCAGCATGGTGCCGGCCTTGGTCAGCTCGACGAAGCCAATGATCGACGCCAAGGCGGTGCCCTTGATCACCTGAACCGAGAAACCGACGGTCGGCGCAATGGCGATACGCACCGCCTGCGGCGTGATGACGCGCATCAGCGTCTGCGTGAAACTCAGCCCGAGACAACGGGCTGCCTCCCACTGACCTTTCGGCAAAGCGGCGATGCTGCCGGACCAGATATCCACCAGAAAAGCGCTGGTGAATAGCGTCAGCGCCAGCGCGGCCGCGGTCCATGGGCTGACGTCGACGCCGAACAGCGCCAGACCGAAAAACGCCAAAAACAGCTGCATCAGCAGCGGCGTGCCCTGAAACAGTTCAGCGTAAACGCGGACAAAACGCATTGCCCAGCGGCGCTTGCTCAGGCGCATCAACACCAGCGGCAGCGCCACCAGCGTGCCGCCGAAAAATGCCGTCAACGACAGCAGCAGCGTCCAGCGAGCCGCCAACAGCAGATTGCGCACGATGTCCCAATCGGTAAACGTCAGCATCAGTTCCGGCTCCCTAAAAAACGCCGCCCGGCGGCCAGCAACAGTTGACGCATCAACAGCGACAACAACAGATAAAGCAGCGCCGTCACCAGATAGACTTCAAAGCTGAGGAAGGTGCGCGACTGGATCAGGTTGGCGGCGAAGGTCAGCTCTTCGAACGAGACCTGCGACACCACCGAGGATCCCAGCATCACGATGATGCACTGGCTCACCAACGCCGGATAAATACGCTGCAGCGACGGCGGCAGTACGATGCGTAAAAAGGTCTGGCTGCGGCTGAGCCCCAACACGCGCCCCGCTTCCCACTGCCCCTTCGGCGTGACCTGAATGCCGGCGCGAATAATTTCGGTGCTGTAGGCGCCAAGGTTGATCACCATCGCCAGCAGCGCCGCCTGCCCGGCCGTCAGTTTCCAGCCCAGGCTCGGCAGGCCGAACACGATGAAGAACAACTGCACGACGAACGGCGTGTTGCGCACTACTTCGACGTAAACGCCCCAAAGGCGGCTCAGCGCGCCGGCCCGGCCGCTGCGGATCGCCGCGCCGCAAATGCCCAGCGCAACCCCCATCAACGTCGCCAACGCCGTCAGCGCCATCGTCGTCAGTAACCCCGCCAACAGCTCAGGCATGTAGGGCCAGAGCGCGGAGAAATTCAGCTGATAGGTCATCCGCCGCTCCCGTTATGCGCCAAAACCATCGGGCAGCGGTGCTTTCAACCATTTCTCCGACAGGCCATTCAGCGTCTTGTCCGCCAGCGCCTGTCCAATCAGCGTATCCACCGCGGCTTTCAAGGCCGGTTCTCCCTGGCGCAACCCCACGAAGCACGGCGAATCTTTCAACATAAACTTGGCGGCCGGCGCCTTGCCCGGATTCTGGCGCGCCAGGGCACTCACCACCATGTTACCGGTGGCGATGTACTGCACCTGCCCGGAGAGATAGGCCGACAGCGTCGTGTTGTTATCCTCATAACGCTTGATCTGCGCCCCTTTAGGCGCGCCGTCGCTCAGAACCATATCCTCCACCGCACCGCGCGTGACGCCGACGGTCTTGCCATCGAGTTGCGCCATGTCCGCCAACGCGCCGTCTTTAGGACCAAAGACCCCCAGGAAGAACGGCGCATAGGCGCGGCTGAAAGCGATGGTCTTTTCACGCTCCGGATTTTTGCCCAGGCTGGAGATCACCAGATCCACTTTATTGGTCTGCAGATAAGGCACCCGGTTGGCGCTGGTGACCGGCACCAACTGCAACTTAAGTTTCATCTTATCGGCCAGATAACGCGCCATATCGATGTCATAACCCTGGGGCTGCAGATCGGTGCCCACCGAGCCGAATGGCGGGAAATCCTGCGGCACCGCCACGCGCAGGACGCCGCGCTGCCGGATCTCTTGCAATTGATCCGCCATGGTCGGCGCGGCCTGCGCCAGCAAGGCGATCCCAGTGAAAACCGTCCACAGCGTTTTTTTGATGTTCATAGCGTATCCCCGATGGTGAAAAGATGAAACAAAAGATTCTTACACCACGATCTCTGCAACTAATGTGCCAATCGAAAATACGTCGAACCCATGCCTTAACTGGCGCTGATTAACGAGAAAAAACCTGCCGGCCTCAGCGGGCCGGCGACGGAGAAAGGGAAGGCAGGCAGGCCAGAGATGCACTAAAAATGTGCATCAGCACCAAAAAAGCGCCGGTTAGCGCGGTTCCAGTTCGTCCAAATCCTGATACAGACCGGCAATATGATGAATACGCGATCGCCCCTGCTCCAACATCTCATGCAGCAGGGCGTTACTGAGCAGGTTACATAAGCTCATGGCGGCTGAATAGCTGTCGAAGGCGGAGACGCTGTCCAGCGAAGCGGCCAAATGCCAGTCCGCCAGCGGGATCAGCGACTGCGCCTGCGGTTCGCAGATCAACAGCGTCGGCACCCGGCGAGTTTGCAGCTGCGTCAGTATCGCCTTGAGCTGACGCGGCCGGCGCCGAAACGCCACCACCACCGCCATATCCTGCGGCGCGAGATCGACCAGCTCCTCCGCCAGCGTCTGGCCGGGCTGCGGCATCAGCAGCACCCGCTCCCGCACCTGCATCAGCTGCTGACGCAGATGCATGGCTATCGGATAGCTGTTGCGAAATCCCAGCAGCGCGACCCGCCGCGCCCGCGCCAGCGCGGCGATCACCGCACCGAATTGCTCCACATCGAGATGGCTCACCCAGTGCGAGAGGTTAGCCATTTCCTGCTTGTAATGCCGCGCCAGCAGCGTATTGCCCTGCACCGCATGCCTCTCGTCGGTCACCGGCATGCCGCTCTGGCGCAGGGTGCGCAGCTCAGCGCGCATGTCCTTGTAGCTGCGATACCCCAACCGCTTGAACAGCCTGCTGACCGTGGCTTTAGAAACCCCGCTCAAGCGCGCCAGCTCGGCGCTGTTGTAACTGATCAGGTCATCGAAATGATCGAGGATAAAGTCGGCGACGCGCTGTTCCTGCGGCGCCAATTGCGGATATTCGTTGCGCAGGCGTTCATCGAAGGGCTGCATCATCACTCTCGCTGTAACTTTTGTTTCACCGGAACATAGCACGCCCCGGCCCCTCTCTGACAAGCAATTAATCGTCCTGATTAAAAGTGGAACGCCTCTTGCTTCTGTTACCCGAACGCTCACCTCAGACAAGGGCAGAAACATGATTAACAGCAATACCGCGCCACAGGGCATGGCGGTCACGCCACACCATCTCGCCAGCGAAAGCGCGCTGGCGGTGCTGCGCGAAGGCGGCAACGCCATTGAGGCGATGGTAGCCGCCGCCGCGACCATCGCCGTGGTCTATCCGCACATGAACGGCATCGGCGGTGACGGTTTCTGGCTGATCGTGCCGCCGCAGGGCGAGCCGCTGACCATCGACGCCAGCGGCGCCGCCGGCTCGCTGGCGACGCCGGCGCTGTACGCCGGAGAAAGCCGCATCCCGCAGCGCGGCCCAAAAGCGGCGTTGACCGTGGCCGGCACCGTCGGCGGCTGGCAGGAGGCGTTGGCCTATTCGGCCGAACTGGGCGAAACGCCGCTGCCGCTGTCGCGGTTGCTCGCCGACGCCATACGCTACGCCGCCGACGGCATTCCGGTCACCGCCTCCCAAGAGGCGGCGACGCGCAGCAAACGCCACGAGCTGGAGGAGTTCGCCCCCTTCGCCCGCATTTACCTGCCGCAGGGAAAGATCCCGCTTGCCGGCCAACGATTCTGCCAACCGCAGCTGGCCGATACGCTGATCGCCCTGAGTGAGGACGGGCTCGACAGTTTTTATCGCGGCCCGCTGGCTGAAAGCATGGCGGCGGACATGGCGATGTTGGGCATGCCGCTCACCGCTCAGGATCTGGCGAGTTATCGGCCATGCCGCCGTCCTCCGCTGCGCCTGGAACACCAAAAAGGTGAAATATTCAATCTGGCTCCCCCGACCCAAGGGCTGGTGTCGCTTGCCATCCTCGGGCTGACCGACCGTCTGCCGCTGGCCGGACAGAGCGAAGGCGCCGTGGTGCACGCCGTGGTCGAGGCCACCAAGCTGGCGTTCGATCTGCGCGACCGTTTCATCACCGATCCGCGCCACATGACGCAGGATCCGCAGGCGCTGCTGGCGGCCGACCATTTGGATAGGCTGGCCGGGCGCATCGACGGCCAAAAAGCGGCCGACTGGGGCCAGGGCAAAGGACCCGGCGATACGGTCTGGATGGGGGTGATGGACAGCAGTGGGCTGGCGGTCTC
The DNA here is from genome assembly GCF_052166775.1 of Serratia sp. CY74737. Lineage (NCBI taxonomy): Bacteria > Pseudomonadati > Pseudomonadota > Gammaproteobacteria > Enterobacterales > Yersiniaceae > Serratia > Serratia sp. CY74737. The sequence goes on along the minus strand of NZ_JBJNOF010000021.1, from coordinate 15,097 downwards.
CTTCATTCAGAGCATCTACCACGAATTCGGCAGCGGCGTGGTACTGCCGAACAGTGGCGTCCTGTGGCAAAACCGCGGCGCCTCTTTCAGCCTGGACGCCGATCATCTGCTGGCGCTGGCGCCGGGCAAGCAGCCGTTCCATACGCTGAACCCGGCGGCCGCCCGGCTGTATGACGGACGCACGCTGATCTACGGCTCGATGGGCGGTGACGGCCAGCCGCAGACTCAAGCGGCGTTGTTCGTGCGGCACGTGGTGCAAGGGCTGCCGCTGCAGCAGGCGATCAGCGCGCCGCGCTGGCTGCTGGGGCGAACCTGGGGCGAAAGTTCGGACTCGTTGAAGCTTGAGGGGCGCTTTAACGCGGCGACCCTCGACTATCTGCGACAGCGCGGCCACGCCGTTGAACTGCTGCCGGCGTTCAGCGAAACGGTCGGCCATGCCGGCGCCGTCGTACGCCACACCAACGGCATGTTCGAAGGCGCTTTCGATCCGCGAAGCAACGGCAGCGCCGCCGGCTTCTGACTCTCTTATTTATCGGGATCGCTTATGAACAATCAACACGCCGCCGATTGGGCGGCCTATATCCACCAGATGGAAACCGTGCTGGCCGTGGAACTGGACGATATCCGCCGCCGGGAACTGTTGAAACAGATCGAACGCATCGCCGCGCTGGCCGAACCGCTGATGGCCTTCCCGCTGGATCCGCGCCAGGAAATCGCGGGGGTATATCGCCCATGAATCCCTTAAGCGCCCTGTCACTCGCCGAGATCCGTACGGCCCTTGAACGCGGCGCGCTCTCGGCGCGCGAGATCGTCCGGCATACGCTCGATCATATCGACCGTCAGAATCCCGCGCTGAACGCCTTTACGCACATCACCCGGGAACGCATGCAAAAAGAAGCCGATCGCCTCGACCGTTCGCGCGCGCTTGGGCAAACGCTGCCCGCTTTGGCCGGCATTCCCTATGCGGTAAAAAATCTGTTCGACGTCGCCGGTGAAACCACGCTGGCCGGCGCCCGCCTGTTCAGCGATCGGCCACCGGCCGACCGCGACGCCTGGGGCGTCTCCCGGCTGGCGGATCAAGGCGCGTTGCTTTGCGGCATGTTGAACATGGACGCCTACGCCTACGGTTTCACCACCGAGAACAGCCATTACGGTGCCACCCGAAACCCGCATGACCTCAGGCGCATCGCCGGCGGCTCTTCGGGCGGCTCGGCCGCAGCGGTGGCGGCCGGCCTGGTGACCTTTTCGCTCGGCAGCGACACCAATGGCTCAATACGCGTGCCCGCCTCGCTGTGCGGCATTTATGGTCTGAAACCGACCTTCGGCCGTCTTTCGCGCAGTGGCAGCCAGCCGTTTGTCGACAGCCTGGATCACATCGGCCCGTTCGCCCGCCGGGTGCACGATCTCGCGACGGTGTATGACGCGATGCAGGGCATCGACGGCGAGGATCCGTTCCAGAGCGATCAACCGATTTCCCGCACCGAAGCGTTGCTGGCGCAGGGCAGCCAGAACCTGCGCTGCGCCGTGTTAGGCGGCTATTTCCTGCAATGGTGCAATGATGACGCCAAAGCCGCAGTCAACCAGGTGGCGCAAGCGCTGGCAGCCAGCGCCGAAGTCGAGCTGCCGCAGGCCGAGCTGGCCCGATCGGCGGCCTTTATCCTCAGCGCCTCAGAGGGCGGCCATCGCTATCTGCCGCAGTTGCGCAGCCAACCCGAACGCTTCGAGCCACTGTCGCGAGAACGACTGCTGGCCGGCGCCATGCTCCCCGCCACCTGGTATTTGCAGGCACAACGCTTTCGTCACGCGTTTCGCCGGCAAGCCGCGCCGCTGTTCAAGCACTGGGACATTTTGATCGCCCCGGCGACGCCGTGCAGCGCCACGTCGATCGGCCAGGAAACGATGCGCATCAACGGCGTCGATCTGCCGATCCGCGCCAGTATGGGCATGCTGACGCAGCCGATTTCCTTCCTTGGCCTGCCGGTCGTGACGGTTCCTTTGAAAAGCGCATCCGGTCTGCCGATCGGCCTGCAACTGATCGCCCCGCCGTGGCGCGAAGATTTGGCGCTGCGCGCCGCCTATGCGCTGGAATGCGCCGGCATCGCCACTTGCGTCTGCAAACAGGAGTAATCAATGAACAGTGAACATATCGATCGGCCGGCGGTGCTGGCGGAGGTCAACGCCGCCTTTTACCGCTATGAGCAGGCGTTAATCAGCAATGACATCGATGTGCTGGACGAGTTGTTCTGGCACGACGCGCGCACGGTGCGCTATGGCGCCACCGAAAGCCTCTACGGTATCGACGAGATCCGCGATTTTCGTCAACGGCGCCCGGCCAACGGACTGGAGCGGCTGTTGGAAAACACCCAAATCACGACTTTTGGTGAAGATATGGCGGTAGCCAGCACGGAATTTCATCGGCCGGGCAGCAATCGCAGGGGGCGGCAAATGCAAACCTGGGTCAAGCTGCCCTGTGGCTGGCGCATCGTAGCGGCGCACGTCAGCCTGCTCGACGCGCCTTAGGCCTCCAGGCGGTAGAGCCCATGATGAAGGCGCACGGCGGCGGCCGACTCAGCACCAATAGGCCATGAAGTTGACGGTGGAGCGATCCAGATCGCGTTCGCCAATCAGGTAACGCCGCAGCGTTTTCACCGCGGAAGACTCGGCCGCCACCCAGGCATAGAAAGCGTTGCTGCCGGCCGCCCGCTCCCACAACACCTCATCGCTCAGGCTGCTTTCCGCCAGGGACTGCGCTTGCGCACAGGCCGATGCGGGGATATCCACCCGCTGGCGCACCGCTTCCACCAGCAGCGTGCCGTGCGCCAGCTGGCGGCCGACGTCGCGCGGCAGCCAATAAACGTCGGCGAACGGGAAATGCGCCAAATCCAGGCAATCCGCCGCCACCGGCACCTCGAAAAACGCCTGCACCCGCGGCGGATTGGCCTGCTGCGCCAGCTGTTCCAGAATCGCCATCGCCGCCGGCACCGCCGTCTCATCGGCGATCAGCAACGCCTGTTGCAACTGCGCCGGCGGCGCCCATTCGTAACCGCCGCTGTCGCCGTCGAAGTCACCGTTGGGGGCGACCGTTTGAATCGTGTCTCCGGGTTCGGCATGGGTCGCCCAGGCTGAAGCCGGGCCGTTCACGCCATGCAGCACGAACTCGACGTCCATCTGATTCTGCTCGCGGCGCAGCGCACGCAGCGTATAGGTGCGCATTACCGGACGCTGTTCTTTGGGGAGCGCCATGTAATCGCCGTACCAGTCCGGGCCGTTGGCCAACGGCGTGATCTTGCCGTCCGCCGCCGGGAACAGCAGTTTGATGCGCTGGTCAGGCGCTTCCAGCTTCATGCGATGAACATCCGCACCTTCAAACACGCAGCGCAGCAGCGAGGGCGAAATCAGCGTTTTGCTTTTCAGGGTGATATCAAAAATTCTGTAGCTGGCGGACATGTTCTCGACTCCCCGGCAATGGCTGTCGCTTTTACGTGTGACCGATCGGCTGCCGTGTTGGCGGCGTGGCCGCGCGATCGCGCAGCGGATAAATGTTAATAAAACTAATTAATTACGTTAATGCATCGCAAAAAATCATATCATGATTTTATTGATAACAAGAAACGTTATTGATAAAAGAAGCATTCTCAAAAAACAACGTAACGACAATATCACCTGGGAAATAACGATGAAACGCAAACCTCTTTGGGTATTAAACCCATGTCTGCTGGCGTTGCTTGCGCCGGCGGCCTGGGCAGAAGATCAGAAAAACGGCAGCGAAGAGCAGGTGGTCGTCTCCGCCAGCCGTTCACACCGCAGCGCGGCGGAAATGGCGCAGACGACATGGGTGATCGAAAGTCAGGAGATCGAACAGCAGGTCCAGGGCGGCAAAGAGATCAAGGACATGTTGGCTCAGCTGATCCCCGGCATGGACGTCAGCGGCCAGGGCCGCACCAACTATGGCATGAATATGCGCGGCCGTTCGATGATGGTGATGATCGACGGCGTACGCCTGAACTCGTCGCGCAGCGACAGCCGCCAGTTGGATTCGATCGACCCGTTCAATATCGACCATATTGAGGTGATTTCCGGCGCGACCGCACTGTACGGCGGCGGCAGCACCGGCGGCCTGATCAATATCGTGACCAAGAAAGGACAGAAAGAGCAGCAGGTCGAATTGCAGGTCGGCGGCAAAACCGGTTTCGGCGGCCATAACGATCACGACGAGAACGTAGCGGCGGCGGTCAGCGGCGGCAACGACAACGCCTCGGGGCGGCTGTCCGTTTCTTACCAGCGTTACGGCGGCTGGTACGACGGCAAAGGCAACGAGGTGCTGATCGACAATACTCAAACCGGCCTGCAGTATTCCAATCGCCTCGATGTGATGGGCACCGGCACCCTCAACATCGACGATCATCAACAGCTGCAACTGACCACCCAATACTACAAAAGCCAGTCCGACGGCGATCACGGCCTGTTTCTGGGGGAAAACTTCGCGGCGGTGACCGGCAACGCCAAGGCGTACAACAGCGGTAACTTAAACTCCGATCGCATCCCCGGCACCGAGCGCCACCTGATCAACCTGCAATATTCCAACACCGATTTCCTCGGCCAGGATCTGGTGGCGCAGGTCTACTATCGCGACGAAACGTTGACCTTCTACCCCTTCCCAACGCTGGCGGGCAAAGCGCCGAACTATTACGTCAGCAGCATTGGCGCTTCGCAGCAAAAAACCGATTTTTACGGCGGCAAACTGACGTTAAACAGCAAACCTGTCGACGCGCTGACGCTGACTTACGGCATCGACGCCGAGCATGAAAGCTTCAACGCCAACCAGCAGTTCTTCAACCTGGCGAAGGCCCAACAGTCCGGCGGCATGACGCTGGAGAACGCTTACGGCACCGGCCGCTACCCGAGCTATACCACCAGCAACCTGGCGTCGTTCCTGCAGGCCAGTTACGACATCAATCCCATCTTCACCCTGAGCGGCGGCGTGCGTTACCAGTACACCGAAAACAAGATCGACGACTTCGTCGGCTATAACCAGCAGCAGGCGATCGCCACCGGCGCCGCCGCCTCCGCCGACGCCATCCCGGGAGGGAAAACCGACTACAACAATGCGCTGTTCAACGCCGGTCTGTTGGCGCACTTGACCGAGCGTCAGCAAACCTGGTTCAACTTCTCTCAGGGCTTCGAGATCCCGGATCCGGGCAAGTATTACGGCAACGGCACCTACGCGTTGAACGGCGGCCATTACCAGTTGCTGAAGAGCGTCAACGTCGGCGATTCCAAGCTGGAAGGCATCAAGGTCAACGCCTACGAGCTGGGCTGGCGCTATACCGGCGATAACCTGCGCACGCAAATCGCCGCCTACTACTCGTTGTCCGACAAGAGCATCGCCATCAACAAAACCGACATGACCATTAACGTCAATGCGGACAAGCGGCGCATCTATGGGCTGGAAGGTGCGGTGGACTACTTCTTCGAAGACAGCGACTGGAGCGCCGGCACCAACTTCAACTTCATCCGTTCTGAAACCAAGGTCAACGGCGAATGGAAGAAGCTGGTGGTCGATACCGCCAGCCCATCGAAAGTCACCGCTTACGTCGGCTGGGCGCCGGGCGACTGGAATCTGCGCTTGCAGTCGCAGCAAACCTTCGACGTGTCGGACGACGGCGATTACACCAAGGCCACCTCCACCCAAGGCCGCAAAATAGATGGCTACAACACCCTTGATTTCCTCGGCAGCTATGCCCTGCCGGTGGGGAAAGTCAGCTTCAGCGTGGAAAACCTGTTGGACAAGGAGTACACCACCGTTTGGGGCCAACGCGCGCCGATCCTGTACAGCCCGACCTACGGCTCGCCTGAGCTGTACAGCTATAAAGGCCGCGGACGCACCTTCGGTTTGAATTACTCGGTGTTGTTCTGAGGATAAGGGGCCGGTCTGCCGGCCCCGTTCCCTGGGCCGCACCGTTTTGCCGAGAGCGGAAACGACGAAGCCCTGAGTTATCGCTAACTCAGGGCTTCTGAATAGTGGCGGAACGGACGGGGCTCGAACCCGCGACCCCCTGCGTGACAGGCAGGTATTCTAACCAACTGAACTACCGCTCCGCGCCATTCCCTCTTGCGGGGGAACGAGGCGCATATTACGGACGCCTCTCGGTTCCGTCAACGCCTTTTTCTCCGCAAATGAACCGTTTGCACAGTTTTTCAACGAAGGGTCGCCCGGTGCGTTTTTTTCGTGCAAAAACGCCGTTATTCCGCCGGCGCCCCGCGCCACAGGCAGCTGCCACCCTTCTTCGCCACCAGATCCAGACGCGCCTCGTGCGCCTTTATTTCTTCGTCGCTGGCGTAGACCACTTTCATCGCCGTAGCCGGGCGGACGATACGCTGTATTTCTTGCGCGGCATCGTTTTGCTGGGTGTCGCCTTCCATTTGGAACGCTATCGACGTCTGACCGCCGGTCATCGCCAGATAGACTTCCGCCAGGATCTCGGCATCGAGCAATGCGCCGTGCAGCGTACGCTTGCTGTTGTCTATCTCATAGCGGCTGCACAAGGCATCGAGGTTGTTGCGCTTGCCCGGGAACAGGCGGCGCGCCATCATCAGGCTGTCGGTAATGGTGCAGAAGGTCTCGGTCTTCGGGATCCCCTGCTGCAGCATGCGGAATTCGTGATCCATAAAGCCGATATCGAACGCCGCGTTATGGATCACCAGCTCGCCGCCGCGGATAAAGTCGAGGAATTCGTCGGCAACCTGATCGAAGGTCGGTTTGTCGGCCAGGAAGTCGTCGCTGATGCCGTGTACGCCGTACGCTTCCGGATCCACCAGCCGATCCGGCTTGATGTATACGTGGAAGTTGCGCCCGGTCAGGCGGCGGTTAATCACTTCCACCGCACCGATTTCGATAATGCGGTGCCCTTCGTAGTGCACCCCAAGCTTGTTCATACCGGTGGTTTCGGTATCGAGGACAATCTGTCTGGTGGTTGTAGAGATCATATTGCAGTGCTCACAGCGCTCGTTTATGTCAGACTTGGCTTTTATAAAACTGATAGGAAGAGTCTACCAGAGATGCTCAAACAGGTAGAAATTTTCACCGACGGCTCCTGCCTTGGCAACCCTGGCCCCGGTGGCTACGGCGCGATACTGCGCTATAAGCAGACGGAAAAAACCTTCAGCGAAGGATTTCGTCTGACCACCAATAACCGCATGGAAATGATGGCGGCGATCGTGGCGCTGGAAGCGCTGACGGTGCCTTGCGCCGTGACGCTCAGCACCGACAGCCAGTACGTGCGCCAGGGCATTACCAGCTGGATCCATAACTGGAAGAAACGCGGTTGGAAAACCGCCGACAAAAAACCGGTCAAGAATGTCGATCTGTGGCAGCGGCTGGATCAGGCCATTCAGCGACACACCGTTAAATGGGAATGGGTCAAGGGCCACGCCGGCCACCCGGAGAACGAACGCTGCGACGAGCTGGCGCGCGAGGCGGCGGGTAAACCGACGCAGGATGACGTCGGCTACCAACCGGAAGCCTAAGGCAGCTTGCGATAACTCTTGGTCGCGCCCACCGCGCGGCTGAGAGACGGCTTTCTCGCCCCCAGTTTCATCGGCGTGGGCGTCAGCGGCAAGGTGCGCTTGCGCGCCACAATCACGCTCATGCAGCCCAGCGCCGGCAAATGGGTGCATAAAAACTTGCCGCCCTTGCGGTGCCACGGCAGCACGTGAAAACGCGCCTGGTGCAACACCTCGTAATTCAGCAGGCTGAGCCAATCCAACAACCGCATCTGGGTAAACATGCGGCTGACATAGGGCTGACGATGACGCAATCCGGGCACCAGCTTGCCCAATCCCAGCAGGCTGAACGGATTGAAGCTGCTGACAACCAGCCAGCCGTCGTCGATCAACACCCTATCCACCTGACGCAGCATCCGATGCGGATCGTCCGCGTAGGACAGCGTATGCGCCAACAGGCAGGCATCCACCGATTTGGCGGCGAACGGCAGTTGATAGGCGTCGGCGATCACCTGCAGCCCTTCCCCCTCCAGCCCTACGTTGACCTGGTGGGAGATTGCGCATTTATCCGTGGCCAGCTCGGCGCTGAGCATACCCATCTTCAGCAGATGGAAACCGAACAGCTTGGGCCACCAGGGTTGCAACTGCCGCTCGAGCGCTTCACGATAGTACTCCCCCCACGGCAGCTCAGCCCAGGACTGCGGGCCGGTGAGCTTTTGTAGAGTATGGGCTGGTTTCATGATTTATTATCTTCTTTCAAGCCGTTGCCAACGAGAGGTACACCATGAATCTTATCAGCATTCCCGCCTTCCAGGACAATTACATTTGGTTATTGGATGACCGGCAGGGGCGCTGCATTATCGTCGATCCGGGTGAAGCGCGGCCGGTGCTCGAGGCGCTGCAGCGCCTGCAGCTGGCGCCGTCGGCGATCCTGCTGACCCACCACCACCACGATCACGTCGGTGGCGTGGCGCAGATTGTCGCGCAATACCCGGGCCTGGCGGTCTACGGGCCGCAGGAAACCGCTGGCAAAGGCGCCAACCACATCGTCCATGACGGCGATACCTTCGATATCGATGGCCGCCAATACAGGACTATCACCGTTCCCGGCCATACGCTGGGCCATGTGGCATTCTATAGTGCCCCTTATCTTTTCTGCGGCGACACCATTTTCTCCGCCGGCTGCGGCAGGCTGTTTGAAGGCACCGCAAAACAAATGTACGACTCATTTCAACAACTCGCGCAACTTCCCGATAACACCTTAATTTGCTGCGCGCATGAATATACTCTTTCAAATCTTAAGTTTGCGCGGGCTATTTTGCCGGAAGATCGAGAGATTGAAACATATCAACAACATGTTGAAGCGTTAAGGGCAAAAGGCCAAGCTAGCGTGCCGACCACGTTGCAATTAGAGCGCAAAATTAACCTGTTTTTACGTTGCCATGACGCTGATTTACAAAAGAAATTAGGCTTTAATTCACCACCAGAAAGCCTTCATTCAGTTTTTTCCGAATTACGCCTGCGGAAAGATAACTTCTAAGCTTTTAGTTGTGTTATTTGGCGAAGCAAAGTATTATTGCTCGTCTTTTAAGCAACTACATTGACACACACATGAAGGCTAAAGCGATATTTCTCGCCTCGGTCTTGCTAGTGGGTTGCCAGTCGTCCAGGCAGGACGCACCGGCGCCAGAACAGCATGCACAGAGTTTGTCTTCGGCTGGTCAAGATGGTGAAGCAGGAGAGTACACAGGAAATGGCCGAGCGAGCTCGGCGCGGTGGTTGGATAACAACAGTCCCGCCGCGCAACAGGACCTGTGGAACTTCATTAGCGACGAGCTGAAGATGGAGGTTCCGGAAAATTCCCGGATCCGTGATCAGAAAAGAAAGTACTTAAAAAGTAAGAGCTATCTCCACGATGTAACATTACGGGCAGAGCCGTACATGTACTGGATAGTCGGGCAGATTAAGAAACGTAATATGCCGATGGAACTGGTACTGCTACCCATAGTGGAGAGCGCTTTTGACCCACACGCCACGTCAAGTGCCAACGCCGCAGGGCTATGGCAAATCGTGCCGCAAACGGGTCGCAATTATGGTTTGAAAAACAATCAGTGGTATGACGGTCGACGCGATGTCGTCGCCTCGACAACCGCTGCGCTTAACATGATGCAGCGCTTGAACCGCATGTTTAACGGCGACTGGTTACTGACCGTAGCCGCCTATAACAGTGGTGAAGGCCGCGTGATGCAAGCGGTGAAGGCAAACAAACGCCAGGGTAAGCCAACCAATTTCTGGGCATTGTCGCTTCCGCGTGAAACGTCAATCTATGTCCCGAAAATGCTGGCGCTGAGCGACATCATCAAGAACAGCAAGAAGTACGGCGTGAAACTCCCGAAAACGGATGAAACCCGTGCGCTGGCTCGTATCGATGTCGGGCAGCAGATCCAGCTGACTCAGGCGGCTGAGATGGCTGGGCTTTCAGTCACCAAGATGAAAGCGTATAACCCAGGCTACAAAAAAGGCGTTACGGCACCCAACGGGCCCCATTACATCATGGTTCCCAAAGGGCATGCCGATCAGCTGAAAGACTCGCTGGCCGATGGCCAGATCGCCGTGACTCAGCCAACGACGCAGTTGGCGAAGAACAGCGGTTTGTCCGGTGGCAGTTCGTATAAAGTGCGCTCCGGCGACACCTTATCGGCCATAGCCAAGCGGCTGAACGTTAAGACCAGCGATTTGCAGAGTTGGAACAACTTACGCGCCAAGAGCGCCTTAAAAGTTGGGCAAACCCTGCAAGTGGCCAGCAATACTGGCAGTAACAGCAGTATCACCTACCAGGTTCGTAAAGGTGATTCGCTCGCCAGTATCGCACGTCGTCACGGCGTCGATATTAACGACGTGATGCGTTGGAATTCAACGCTCGCCAAAGGCAACCTGCAGCCAGGTCTGAAGCTGACCCTGTTTGTCGGCAACAAGATGACGCCGGATACTTAAATGTTCGGCACAAAAAAAGCACCCTTCGGGGTGCTTTTTTATTAGCTGCGATTCACCATACCGGCGAGTCTTTCTCCGGATGAAACTCCACCAACAGCGGGTTGTGATCCGATGCGCTGGTCACCAGCACCGACGCCTCCACCACTCCCAGATTGCGGTAAAATACGAAGTCCAGTGGACGACCGAAGGCCTTGCGGCGATGGTCGTCGGTGAAACTCACCTCGCGCAGCGCCATCTCTCCGGCAAAGTCATACAGTGCATTGATGCGCTTGCGGCTCCAGGCGTTGAAATCCCCCGCCATAATCACCGGCCCCCGGTGACTGGCGATCTGTTCGCCTATCGGCCCCAACTGCTTGCTGTAGACGTCGACACCCAGGCTAAAGTTCACCGCATGGATGTTCACCACCATCAACAGTTCGCCGTTGTACAGCGGATAAACGGTGATCAGGGCCGACTTGGAAAGCCGCAGCAGCGGCTCCCGCTCACGCAGCGGGCAACAGTAAACAGGATGAGCGGCAGCCAGCGTCATCACGCCGGAAGGGTGCTGCGGCAGCACAAAGGCCGGCACCTGATCGGCCGCCAGATAGTTGGCGGTAGCGTAGCTCACCAACTCTGGCGTGGTTTGCGCCTCTTGCAACAATACCAGCTGCGCGTCTTTGCCATGGTTTTTCAGCACCGAAAGCCAGTCGGCTCGCTGCTGTTTGAAAATATTCCACACCATAACGCGCAAGGCGCCGGTCGTCGGCAGCGCCGCCCCTGGCGGCAACGGCTGGTTAACGGCACCAGGAAAGATTCGCTCAACTGGCTGACCTGCAACATACCTCATTGCATAAGTTCGTTTCGGCACGCGATTCGCCTATTACCCATTAACATGAAAACTGGCGATGAACACTCGCCAACGATGAATTGATTATACGCCTACCCTGCATAGAGGGCATGGCTTTTGCGGGCATCACCTTTTCAGTTATAGGGGCCGCCTGCAGCGATTTCAATCTTCTGACGGTATAGCTGTGTAAAGGTGAGGGGTAATAGGTGAAAAATGCGAAAAGGCCCGCAAAACGCGGGCCAGGCAGCAAGGGTTTTACGAATTAAGCCGTTTGCAGCTGAGACTTTTTATCCAGGCGGCCACTGAGGCTAACCAGCAACAATGCAACCACCACGATCAGCGCGCCAATCCAGGGGGTCTGCGCCAGCCCCAGTGAGGCAACAGTCTGGCCGCCTATCACCGAGCCGAGCGCAATGCCGATGTTGAACGCCGCGATGTTGAGACCGGACGCCACATCCACCGCATTTGGCGTGTATTGCGCGGCTTTCTGCACCACATACACCTGCAGCCCCGGCACGTTGCCGAAAGCGAACACACCCATCACAATCACCGTCAGCAAAGCGGCAATACTGTGACTGGCGGTAAACTGGAACAGCAGCAGCAAAACGGCCAGCGCGGCAAAGATAAAGCTCAACGCACGCACGGCCCCATGACGATCGGCCAGCTTGCCTCCCCAGATGTTACCCACCGCCACCGCGACGCCATAAGCCAACAGTATCCAGCTCACGGTCGGAGCAGAGAAGCCGGCCAATTCCTGCATCATCGGCGCAAGGAAGGTGAAAGTCGTGAAGACCCCGCCGTATCCCAATGCGGTAATCGCGTAAATCAGCAGCAGACGAGGATGAGTCAGCACTTTCAGCTGTTCCCGCACGCCGGCGCAGCCCTGGTTCTTGATATTGCTCGGTACCAGAATAACGCTGGCCAGCGTGGCGACAGCGCCAATCAGAGAAACGGCCAGGAAGGTCTCACGCCAGCCAAACTGCTGGCCGATGAACGTCCCCAGCGGTACGCCGGTCACCAGCGCCACCGTCAGGCCACCAAACATGATGGCGATGGCGGAGGCCGCCTTCTCTTTTGCCACCAGGCTAGTGGCGATAGTGGAGCCGATAGAGAAGAACACGCCGTGCGCCAGGCCGGTCAACAACCGAGCCACTACCAGCGATTCATAGCTGGGTGACTGCCAGGCCAGCAGGTTGCCGAGAGTGAACAGCACCATCAGGCCAACCAGCAGCAGTTTGCGCGGTATGCGGCTGGTCAGGGCCGTCAGCACCGGCGCGCCAATGGCCACGCCGAGGGCATAGATAGTCACCAGCAATCCAGCGGACGGTACGGTCACCCCAAGCTGCTCCGCGATAGTCGGGATCAACCCGACAATCACGAACTCGGTCGTGCCGATAGCAAAAGCGCTGATGGTTAAGGCAAGTAATGCGAGTGGCATTTTTTACTCCGAAATAGCATTCAAGTTGATGACGGCTATTATCGGCCTATGCTTAAATGATAAAAATGCTCAAAATTTCAAATTAACTTTGCTATCGGAGCAAAAATGAAAGCAAACTCTGACGAGTTGATCACCTTTGTCACCGTCGTAGAAAGCGGCAGCTTCAGCCGGGCGGCCGAACGCCTGGAACAAGCGAACTCCGTAGTCAGCCGAACGGTGAAAAAACTGGAAAGCAAACTGGGCGTAACGTTGCTCAACCGCACCACGCGCCAAATCAGCCTGACTCAGGAAGGAGAGAATTACTTTCGCCAGGTGCAGAAGGTACTGAACGACATGGCCGCGGCGGAAAATGCGCTGATGGAAAGCCGCCAGCGCCCGCAAGGGCTGCTGCGCGTCGATGCGGCAACGCCGGTGGTGCTGCATATGCTGACGCCTTTAGTGGCCGAGTTCCGCGAACGTTATCCAGAAATGTCGTTATCGCTGGTGTCTTCGGAAAACTTTATCAATCTGATCGAGCGAAAAGTGGATATCGCGATCCGCGTAGGCGAGCTGACCGATTCTACGCTGAAAGCACGTAAACTGATGACCAGCTACCGACATGTGCTCGCCTCCCCCGCTTATCTGGCTCAGCACGGCACGCCTCTAACGGTAGAAGATCTTGCACATCACTGCTGTATCGGTTTCAACGACCTGCCCAGCTTGAACCGCTGGCCACTGGCTTGTTCAGATGGCAGCCAGTTGGAAATCACCCCCGGTTTGACCACCAATAGTGGAGAAACCCAGCGCCATCTCTGTCTGCATGGCAACGGTATCGCCTGCCTGTCGGACTTTATGAGCGACGAAGATATCAAACGTGGAGATTTGGTCCCGATTCTGGTGGAAGCGACACTGCCGGTCGCCATGCCGATCAACGCGGTTTACTACAGCGACAGCGCCGTCAGCAACCGTCTGCGCAGCTTTATTGATTTTGTGAGTGAATACCTGAAACGATAAAAAAGCGCCCCGATGGACGCCTTATGCTGACTACGGCGAGGAATGATTAATCCCAGTTTGGCGCCAGGCCTTCCGGACTAACCAGACGGCCGTTGCACTCCAGTACGGCGATCTGCGCCATATCTTCGTCGGTCAGCGTCAGTTGCTGCGCCAATAGGTTGCTCGCCAGATTTTCACGCTTGGTCGAGGAAGGGATCACCGCATAACCCAGCTTCAATGCCCAAGCCAGAACCACCTGTGCTGGGGTCGCATTGTGACGAGCAGCGATGCTTTTGATCGTTTCATCCTGCAGCGCTTTGCCGTAGGCCAACGTCATGTAAGAGGTGATGGCGATGCCGTGCTGCTGTGCAAATTCGACCACCTTGCGGTTCTGCAAGAACGGTGACAGCTCGATTTGGTTGGTGGCGATTTCATCGGCGCCAATCGCGTCAATCGCTTGCTGCATCAAATCGATGGTGAAGTTAGATACGCCAATTTGACGGGTCAGCCCCAGCTTTTTCGCTTCCAGCAGCTCAGCCATAAATTCGGCAACCGGCACTTCGTCGTGGGGTGACGGCCAGTGGATCAGCGTCAGATCAACGTAGGACGTTTGCAGTTTTTTCAGGCTTTCTTGCAGGCTTGGGATCAGCGCGCCTTTCGCCAGGTTCGCGATCCAAATCTTGGTGGTGATGAACAGATCTTCACGTTTCACGCCGCTGGCAGCGATAGCCTGGCCAACAGCCGCTTCGTTTTCATAGATCTGTGCGGTATCGATAGTACGGTAGCCCAGCTCAAGTGCGGTGCTGACAGAATCGATAACAACCTGATCCTGAAGGCGGAAAGTACCTAAACCAAACGCAGGGATGCTCATAATGTTTTCTCTCATTAACGGGTAAATGTGGTATGAGGAAGATTATGGCAACTTTTTTATTGATCAAAAACGCCTGGTTCGGCATAAGACTTTTGATCTAAAGGCAATAATATCGGGAGATAAGGCTGTAAGGAAGGACAATTCCGGCCTTGAAAGCGCAAAATATAGATATGAAAAAGCCCTGAGTCAGAGACTCAGGGCTTATCAATTAAGTGGCGGAACGGACGGGGCTCGAACCCGCGACCCCCTGCGTGACAGGCAGGTATTCTAACCAACTGAACTACCGCTCCACCGATTCTTTTACGTTGTATCTTTCGATACCGGCAATATCGCGCTCTGCGACTTGCGCATTACCAGTCGTCACACTGATAACGTTTATTTGATGCCTGGCAGTGTCCTACTCTCGCATGGGGAGACCCCACACTACCATCGGCGCTACGGCGTTTCACTTCTGAGTTCGGCATGGGGTCAGGTGGGACCACCGCGCTATTGC
>NZ_JBJNOF010000020.1:0-120181 GCF_052166775.1 Serratia sp. CY74737 | reverse complement strand
TCACCCGGAGAGTCAAGCGTTTATTTCGCTTTCTTCTCGCTGACCCGGCGGCTTGTCAGTCGTTGTTCCCGGTCAGTGGAGGCGCATTATAGGGAGTTCTCGGCAGGCCGCAACCCCTATTTTCAATATTTTTTCCGACCGTTGAATGTTTAACCAAAACACCGTTAAAGCGGCAGTTTTTTCAACGATTTAAAGCCATAGCCCTGCAAAACGGGCAATAAAGCGTCAGTATCTTCATTTAACGCCATGCAATACGCCAGATTCTCTTCCTGGCTCGAGACCAGGTTTTCCTGCGTAGAGATGAGCCAGGCGGTGCGACGGGCAATCGCCGCGCCGGAATCCACCAATCGGGTGCCTTCCGGCAACACCTGCATCAGCTCTTCAGCTAAAAGAGGGAAATGGGTGCAGCCCAGAACGACCGTATCCGGCGGCTCGCGCATGCTCAGCCACGGATGCAGGATCTTCTTCAGCACCGGTAGTGGCACGGCTTCGCCATGCAGCTTGGCTTCCGCCAGCTCCACCAGTTCTGAAGAGCCCAGCAGTTCAATCTTGCAGTCGGTGGCGAAACGGGAAATCAGCTCATGGGTGTAGCTACGCTGTACGGTGCCGCGGGTCGCCAACAGGCCGACAATGCCGTTGACGGTAAGACGGGCCGCCGGTTTGATGGCGGGCACCACGCCCACGACAGGGAAACTGAAACGCTCGCGCAGGGCCGGCAAGGAAACGGTGCTGGCGGTGTTGCAGGCGATGACGACAATCGCCAGAGGATGACGCTGCTGCACCGCGCCGACAATCTCCAGCACGCGCTCAACGATAAACTCTTCTGACTTCTCGCCGTAGGGGAACGCCACGTTGTCGAACGCGTATATATAGTGGAGATCCGGCAGCAACTGCCGAATCTCCTGATACACCGACAGCCCGCCGACGCCGGAATCGAAAACCAGCACCGTCGGGCGAGGTGTGGCGGTGCTGTTAGAAGGTATAGCTTCCAGTGAGGTAGTATTCTCTTCCTGGAGTAGCGTAGCCATAGGCCGTCTCATAATCTTTATCAAACAGGTTGGCAATTCTACCACGAACTGTCAGATGAGATGTGACCGGATACGAAACTGCGAGATCCCACAGGCTCACGCCGCCAAGTTTAACGCTTTGTTCCGGATAGGTACTGTAATCCTTGTCATAACGTTGACCCAGATATTGATAAGTCACCGCCCAGTCAAAGTCATACAGCTGCCAGTCCAGCTCATATTTCACCTGCTGCTTGGCGCGCCGCAGCAGCACTTCATTGGTCTTGGCGTTGCGAGGATCGACATAGTCATAACCAATCTGATGCGTCAACGGGCCGGTATCAAACGAGGCCGTCGCTTCAATCCCTTTGATGGTCGCCTTACCCACGTTGTAATAGACGTAGTTGGTTTCCCCCGTGGAATCGATCAAATTGTCGATGTCGTTGCGATAACCGGAGATGCGCCAGGTCACCGGGCCGGTCAGCCCTTCAAAGCCACCTTCCCACTGCTTGCTTTCTTCCGGTTTCAGATCGGTGTTGTTACCGAAGTTGCCGTATAGCTGGCTCATATTCGGTGCTTTGAACGCCGTGCCATACGATGCGATAAAACGGTATCCCTCGACGAATTCCCAAGCCGCGCTGGTTTGCCAGGTGCCATGCCAGCCAAACTCGGAATGATCGTCACCTCGAACCGCACCTTCCAACGTTACCGGGCCAACCAGTTGCTGCGCAGTCAGATAGATGCCTGCATCACGTTGGCTTTTTTCACCCTTCACGGTGGTGGAATCCGGTTTGATTTTCTGTTGCTGCCAGTCGACGCCAGAGCTTACGGTACCCTGTACAACCTGCAGCGTATTGCCCCACTGCAGGTTGTACTGTTCGGAATCCACCAGGCTGGCCGAGCTGTCATGCATGCCGAGGCGAGGATCGTAATCGTAATCCTTGCTATGGCTGTAGCTGCCAATCACTTGTGTTGCGTAAATGCCTTCTTTATAGCGCAATCCGGTATCCCAGGTTTGGCTATACAGTTTGCGCGTATCCAGCAGAGGGCTGGTCGGTGAGGAATAATAACTATCATACGCCGTGCGGTTGTCGTAACCATACCCGCGCACAAAACCGCTGACCGATTCGCTGAACTGGTGCTCAAGCGCACCATACAGCGACTTACTCATAAAGCCATCGCGATCCTGTTGGCTTTGCATGCCGGTGCTGCCGTAGGCCACCACGTCATACCCTTTGGTGTAGGTGTAGTCACCCGCCACCGTCGCCACGGTGCTGTCGCCCAACTGCTGTTGAGTCGACGCGTCATAGGATTGATAGCCGTTGGAGCCGACGCCGGCTGAGAGCGTAGTACCGTTCTTTTCGCGGGTGGTAATAATGTTGACCACGCCGCCGATGGCGTCGGAGCCGTACACCGCCGAGCGCGGGCCGCGGATGTATTCAACTTTCTGCACCAACGAAATCGGGATTTGGCTAAGGTCAGAAGAGCCGCTGACGCCCGCCTGATTAAGGCGAATGCCGTCAATTAGCACCAGCACGTGGCTGGAGTTGGTGCCGCGAATAAACAGCGAGCTCTTTTGCCCCAACCCGCCGTTTTGGCCAACGTCCACGCCCGGCAAACGGCGCATCACGTCGGTCAGGCTCTTGGCCTGCCAGCGATCGATATCGTTGCGGGTGACGATGGTGGTCGGCGCCAGCACGGAAGAAACCGGCTGCGGGAAACGGTTGGCGGTAACCACCAGGTTATCGCCATTCGTGGCTGTGGTGTTGTCTTGCGCCCATCCAGAAAAAGCCGTGACGGAAGAGACCACCGCCAGCAGCGTATTTTTTGTAATTGTCATGAGAAAAGCATCCAAACTTAATTGGCGGATGCCGCAGGATCATGGCCGGTAGTTCGCGACGGCCACGGACATTGCGACGTAACACCGGCAGGTCTTCGGGCTTGGGATTTGCGGGCCGCAAGGCGCGACCGGCAACGGGCGATGACTTCCCATCCTGCAGTGGACAGTGTCTGCGTCGAAACGCTATCGCCGTGACTTCCCCTTACCGCTGCGCGTCAGCTCCGGATTCACACCGGATTCCCTTTTCACTCGCTGCTTGAGGCCGGACGGCAATGCTACGATCAATGCAAATAGATGTCTAGACTGCCATTAATGTTACAAATAATAAACGCGACAAAACTGGACTTCACGGGCTGATTCCCTACAATCCCCGCTGATCAAATTTGCCTGACGAGAAGAAACACATGACGCCCGAGAATTTGCCTATTGAACGTTACGATGACCAACTGGCGGAGAAAGTCGCCCGCCTGAAGACGTTGATGTCACCGTTCGCGGCGCCCGAGCCGGAAGTGTTCCGCTCGCCAGTCGACCACTACCGCATGCGCGCCGAATTCCGCATCTGGCACGACGCGGAAGACATGTATCACATCATGTTCGATCAGCAGACCAAGCAGCGTATTCGCGTCGATCAGTTCCCGGCCGCCAGCGAGCTGATCAACCGCCTGATGACCGCCCTGATCACCGCGCTGAAACCGGAGCCGATCCTGCGCCACAAGCTGTTCCAGATAGATTATCTGTCGACGCGAAGCGGCAAAATCATCGCTTCGCTGCTGTATCACCGCAAGCTGGATGACGTTTGGCAACAGCGCGCCGAGCAGTTGCGCGACGAGCTGCGCGCGCAGGGTTTCGACCTGCAGCTGATCGGCCGGGCGTCGAAGACCAAGATCATGCTCGACCAGGATTATGTTGACGAAGTGCTGCCGGTCGCCGGCCGCGACATGATTTATCGCCAGGTGGAAAACAGTTTCACTCAGCCCAACGCGGCCATGAACGTGCAGATGCTGGAGTGGGCGTTGGCGGTCACCGCCGGTTCCAAAGGCGATTTGCTGGAGTTGTACTGCGGCAATGGCAACTTCTCGCTGGCGCTGGCGCGCAATTTCGAGCGCGTGCTGGCGACCGAGATCGCCAAACCGTCGGTGGCGGCGGCGCAGTACAACATCGCCGCCAACCATATCGACAACGTGCAGATCATCCGCATGGCGGCGGAAGACTTCACTCAGGCGATGAATGGAGTACGCGAATTCAACCGGTTGAAAGGCATCGATCTGAGCGGCTACAACTGCGAGACGATTTTCGTCGATCCGCCGCGCAGCGGGCTGGACGATGAAACGGTGAAGATGGTGCAGGCTTACCCGCGCATTCTGTATATTTCATGCAATCCGGAAACGTTGTGCGCCAACCTGGAAACGCTGCAGGCCACCCACCGGGTCAGCCGTCTGGCGCTGTTCGATCAGTTCCCGTATACCCATCACATGGAATGCGGCGTGTTGCTGGAAAAGCACCGCTGATATGACAGGGGCGCCATGATGGCGCCCCGTTTCATTACGATTCTTGAGTCGGCGCATCCGGCGCCTTGCGCGCCTTCAGTTTCATGCCGATCCACAGCACCAGCGCCACGCAGATCACCGACGGCAGGAAGTTGGAGCCGATCTGCGGATACTCGGCGCGCACGATGGCGCTGTACAGCAGCAGCCCCAGCAGGAAACAGGCCGCCGCCAGCTTCGGCATGCCGTCCGGCATGGCGCGGTTCAGGTAACGCTGATGCAGGCAGTACACCGCCAGCACCAACGCGATCAGCGGGAAGATCGAAAACGGCACCACCGAGCTGAACAGCGCGGCAAAGGAACCGTTGATCGAAAGGCCGGCAATCAACGCCAGCAGTAAGGTGCCATTTTCACGGCCTGGTTTTTCCATCATTTTTTACCTTTTTTATACGTGGGACACAGAAGCTTTTTCTTGTTCGCGACGATACCAGTAATACGCCCCTTTGGAGATCATCCGCAGTTGCAGCACCAGCCGTTCTTCCAGCTGCTGCCGCTGCTCGACGTCGATATCCAGCGCTTCCGCGCCGGCGCTGAACACGATGGTGACCATCGCTTCGGCCTGCGCTTCGGTAAAGCTGCGCGGCATGTGATTTTCCAACTCGAGGTAGTCCGCCAGTTCGGCGATGAAATGCTGGATCTCGCGCGCCACCGCCGCACGGAATGCCGCCGACGTGCCGGAGCGCTCGCGCAGCAGCAGGCGGAAGGCGTTCGGGTTGTTACCGATAAATTCCATAAAGGTGGACACCGAGGTGCGGATCACGCTGCCGCCCTTGGCGATGCGTTGGCGCGCCTGGCGCATCAACTGACGCAGCATCAGGCCGCTTTCGTCCACCATGGTCAGCCCCAACTCGTCCACATCGCGGAAATGGCGATAGAACGACGTGGGCGCGATGCCCGCCTCGCGTGAAACTTCCCGCAGGCTCAGACTGGCGAAGCTGCGTTCGGCGCTCAGCTGGCTGAAAGCGGCTTCGATCAGGGAACGACGAGTCCGTTCTTTTTGTTGTGCTCTGACGCCCATATGCATATCCGGATAGGTTCCATTTTCTCAGTCTAACGCCCTAGACTCGGCAATATAGCAAATTTTATTGCAACAGCATTTATACTAACGCGCTCTATCACACTTCCGCCCTGAGCCGATTGTGCTTTGACTCAAAAAGCCTAATGGTGATTGGGTGAGCAGCGCTATGATGTTAAGATACCGTTGTAATCTTGTATAAAAAAACAGGTCTCTCCTACATGCAACAGCACTATCAATTTGATGCCATTGTGATTGGCTCGGGCCCTGGTGGTGAAGGTGCCGCCATGGGGCTGGTGAAACAAGGCGCCCGCGTGGCCGTTATCGAACGGTACAATAACGTAGGCGGCGGATGTACCCATTGGGGCACCATCCCCTCCAAAGCCCTCCGCCACGCCGTCAGCCGCATTATCGAATTCAACCAGAACCCGCTTTACAACAACTCGCGCACGCTCAGCGCGACCTTCCCTGACATTTTACGCCACGCCGATAACGTCATCAGCCAGCAGACCCGAATGCGCCAAGGGTTCTATGAGCGGAACCAGTGCAAACTGTTCGCCGGCGACGCGCGCTTCATCGACGCCAACACCGTCAGCGTCAGCTACATGGACGGCACCCAGGACACCATCCGCGCCGATCACATCGTGATCGCCTGCGGCTCGCGTCCTTACCATCCGGCCAGCGTCGATTTCAACCATCCGCGCATCTACGACAGCGATTCCATTCTCGAGCTGAGCCATGAGCCGCGCCACGTGATCATTTACGGCGCCGGGGTGATCGGCTGCGAGTATGCGTCCATCTTCCGCGGCCTGAACGTCAAGGTCGATCTGATCAACACCCGCGATCGTCTGCTGGCGTTCCTCGATCAGGAGATGTCGGATTCGCTCTCTTACCACTTCTGGAACAACGGCGTGGTGATCCGCCACAACGAAGAATTCGAGAAGATCGAAGGCACCGAAGACGGCGTGATCGTGCACCTGAAGTCCGGCAAGAAGGTGAAAGCGGACTGCCTGCTGTACGCCAACGGCCGTACCGGCAACACCGATTCGCTGGGGTTGGAGAACGTCGGCCTGGAGTCGGACAGCCGCGGGCTGCTGAAAGTGAACAGCATGTATCAAACCGCGCTGTCGCACATTTATGCGGTCGGTGACGTGATCGGCTATCCGAGCCTGGCTTCCGCCGCCTACGATCAGGGCCGCATCGCCGCGCAAGCGATCGCCTCCGGCGAAGCCAGCGGTCACTTAATCGAAGATATCCCGACCGGCATCTACACCATTCCGGAAATCAGCTCCGTCGGCAAAACCGAGCAGGAACTGACCGCGATGAAGGTGCCGTATGAAGTGGGCCGCGCCCAGTTCAAGCATCTGGCGCGCGCGCAGATAGCCGGGATGAACGTCGGCAGCCTGAAGATCCTGTTCCATCGCGACACCCTGCAGATCCTTGGGATCCACTGCTTCGGCGAGCGTGCGGCGGAGATCATCCATATCGGCCAGGCGATCATGGAACAGAAAGGTGAAGGCAATACTATCGAGTATTTCGTTAATACGACCTTCAACTATCCGACCATGGCCGAAGCCTACCGGGTGGCGGCGCTAAACGGCTTAAACCGCCTGTTTTAACGCGCTGTCGATGTAGCCCTGCATGTGTTCGCGGATCGCCTCGGCCAGTTGCTCATAACGGCTGCGCAAAGGGGAGCCGGGGCGGTACACCAGCGCGATGGTGCGCTTCGGCTCCGGCTTGTAGCAATCCAGATAGCAGACGCCGTCGCGTTCGCGCTGCGGCGGTACCGCCAGTGACGGCAGCAGGGTAATGCCGCTGCCGGCCGCGACCATATTGCGCAGCGTTTCCAGACTGGTGGCGCGGAAGTGGGTATCTTCGTCCGCGCCCGCCTGGAAGCAGAAGCCCATCGCCTGATCGCGCAGGCAGTGGCCATCCTCCAGCATCAGCAGTTTCTCACCCGCCAAATCCGGCATCGGCACGCGCTCGCGCTGCGCCCACGGGTGATCGGAGTACACCGCCAGCTTCATCGGTTCATCGAACAAAGGCACTTCGATAAACGCCTCGGTTTCCTTCACCAATGCCAGAATGGCGCAGTCCAGTTTTCCGCTGTCGAGTTGCGCCAGCAGCTGATGGGTTTGCGCTTCGTGCAGGTACATTTCCAGTTTCGGGAACGTTTTGTGCAGCGTCGGGATGATCTGCGGCAGCAGATAAGGCCCCACGGTCGGGATCAGGCCGATGTGCAACGGTCCGGACATGGCTTCGCCCTGCTGGCTGGCCATCTCCTTCAATACTTTCACTTCTCGCAGCACGGTACGCGCCTGCTCCACCAGCAACAGACCCGCCTGGGTGAACAGCACCTTGCGGCTGGTGCGTTCGAGCAGCATGACGCCCAACTCGTCTTCCAGCTTGCGGATCTGCCCGCTCAGCGTGGGTTGGCTTACATGGCATGAATCGGCCGCGCGGCGGAAGTGCCGGTGCTCGGCCAAGGCGACCAGATACTCTAAATCACGAATATTCATTGTTTCCCTCCATTCCATGATAGCTCATGGCGATAGATAAGATAGCAATGAGCGATTAGATCTATCAAGCCCCAGCGACAATAATGTGTCCCAACGAAGCGATATCGCGCTAAATGCTAAAAATTACTTTTCCTAATTAAGGGGTTAATCAATGTTTACCAGTCAAGAAGGCAAGAAAGTTCCTCAGGTTACTTTCCACACCCGTCAGGGCGACCAATGGATTGATGTGACCACTGATGACCTGTTCAAAAACAAAACCGTCATTGTTTTCTCGCTGCCGGGCGCGTTCACGCCGACCTGTTCTTCGAGCCACCTGCCGCGCTACAACGAACTGTCCAGCGTATTCAAGCAGCACGGCGTCGACAGCATTCTTTGCGTCTCCGTGAACGACACCTTCGTCATGAACGCCTGGAAAGCCGACCAACATGCGGAAAACATCACCTTCGTGCCGGACGGCAACGGTGAATTCACCAAAGGCATGAACATGCTGGTCGAGAAAGCGGATCTGGGCTTTGGCCCTCGCTCATGGCGCTACTCGATGCTGGTACGCAACGGTGTGGTCGAGAAAATGTTTGTTGAGCCGAACAAGCCGGGCGACCCGTTTGAAGTGTCCGACGCCGACACCATGCTGAAATACCTGGCGCCGGAATTCAAAGTGCAGGAATCGGTCTCCCTGTTCACCAAACCGGGCTGCCCATTCTGCGCCAAAGCCAAGCAGATGCTGCAAGAGCGCGGCATTCAGTATGAAGAGATCGTGCTGGGCAAAGACGCTACCACCGTCAGCCTGCGCGCCGTCAGCGGCCGCGCCACGGTGCCGCAGGTCTTCATCGGCGGCCGTCACATCGGCGGCAGCGACGACCTGGAAACATTCCTGTCAGCTTAATAAGTAATAACAAAGCCAACGTGAACTTTGGCGGGCTACGGCCCGCCCTTTTTTTACCTTTCAGGAGCGGATATGAAACTGTTGAACGTTGATGTCGCGGTCATCGGCGGCGGCACCGCAGGGCTCGGCGCCTATCGCGCGGCCAAACTGTCTACCCCCAGCGTGGTGATGATTGAAGGCGGGCCGTACGGCACCACCTGTGCGCGCGTTGGCTGCATGCCATCCAAATTATTGATCGCCGCCGCCGAAGCGGTGCATCAAATCGAACGTGCGCCGGGCTTTGGCGTGCACCCAACCGGCAAAACGCGTATCGACGGACGCGAGGTGATGGCGCGCGTCAAACGCGAACGCGATCGTTTCGTCGGCTTCGTGCTGGAAGGCGTGGACGAGATCCCGGCCGCCGAAAAAATTCAGGGCTATGCCCGCTTTATCGACGACAACACGCTGCAGGTCGATGACCATACGCGCATCGTGGCGCAGCGCATCGTGATCGCCACCGGCTCTCGCCCCAGCTGGCCGGCGCCGTGGAATGAACTGGGCGACCGCCTGATCGTCAACGACGATCTGTTCAACTGGGATGACTTGCCGCAGTCCGTGGCGGTATTCGGCCCCGGCGTGATCGGGCTGGAGCTGGGGCAAGCGCTGCACCGCCTCGGCGTCGACACCAAGGTCTTCGGCATCGGCGGCGCCGTCGGGCCGCTGACCGACAGCGCCGTGCGCGATTACGCTGCGAAGGCGCTGGGGGAAGAATTCTACCTCGACGCCGACGTGAAAGTGGAGATGATGCAGCGCGAAGGCGACCGCGTATTTATCCGCTATCAGGATCTGCAGGGCCAGTCGCAGGAGATCCTGGTGGACTACGTGCTGGCCGCCACCGGCCGCCGCCCCAACGTCGATCGGCTGGGCCTCGAAAATACCGGCCTGCAGCTCGACGCTCGAGGCGTGCCGCTGGCCGACCGCCTGACGATGCAAACCAGCGTGCCGCATATCTTTATCGCCGGCGACGCCAGCAACCAGCTGCCGCTGTTGCATGAGGCCAGCGATCAGGCGCGCATCGCCGGCGCCAATGCCGGCAGCTTCCCGGAGATCAATCCGGGTCTGCGCCGCAGCGCGATTTCGGTGGTGTTCTCCGATCCGCAGATCGCCATGGTCGGCTCGACCTTCCGCGAGCTGAGCGAGAAGTTCAGCGCCTGCGGCTGTTTTGAAGTGGGCAAGGTCTCTTTTGAGAATCAGGGCCGCTCGCGGGTGATGCTGCGCAACAAGGGCGTTCTGCACGTTTACGGCGAGCAAGGCACCGGCCGTTTCCTCGGCGCGGAAATGATCGGCCCGGACGCCGAACACATTGCGCACCTGTTAGCCTGGGCGCACCAACAGCAGATGACTGTCGATCAGATGCTGGACATGCCGTTCTATCATCCGGTGATCGAAGAAGGCTTGCGCACTGCGCTGCGCGACCTGCAGGCGAAGCTCAAACTCGGCACGGCCGAAATCGAGCGCTGTCAGCGCTGTCCGGGCGAATAACGCCTCCTTATCCGTTCACACCTACCGGGCCTTCAGGCCCGGTTTTTTTGCGCAGCGCTTTCCAGATTTTCCTCCCTCCTCTTGCCTCACGGCCCTCCTGCGCTCATTTTTTTTTATGCTTTGATATTGAAGTGATATCAATAATAATACTAAAATGGAGGCAACATGAACGAGATCAGGGATGACATCGCTGATTTGCAACAGCGGCAGAACAGCATCAAATTCGCCGAGTTAGCGAAAATCTGCGTGCGATGGTTTGGGCCGCCGCGCATAAACGGTAGCAGCCATCACGTTTATCGCATGCCCTGGCCAGGCGATCCGCGCATCAATATCCAACGCGGCAACAACGGCGCGGCCAAGGCATATCAGGTTAAGCAGGTCATCGTCGCACTGGCCAGAATGGAGGAAGAACATGGAAAAGCATGAACACTATACCTATCGCATCACCTGGTCAGCGCAAGACCGTGAATATGTCGGGCTGTGCGCCGAATTCCCCTCGTTGTCCTGGCTGGCCGCCACGCGTACCGGCGCATTGGAGGGGATCGAGAAAGTGGTGAGTGAAACGATCGCCGACATGCTGGCACAAGGCGAAACGCCGCCGCAGGCGTTGGCGGAGAAAAATTTCAGCGGCAAACTGGTGCTGCGCATGACGCCGGAACAGCATCGCCGGCTGGCGATCGGCGCGATGGAAGAAGGCGTGAGCCTAAACCGTTATCTCTGCGCACGCCTGGCGGGGTAAAGGTTCAAGGGCGGCACCAGGCCGCCCTCGTCGTCAAGCCAAACGCTGTTTCGCTGCGGCGATGGCCGCGGCCACCTGCTGCGGCGCGACGCCGCCTTTGGCCGCACGTTTGTCCAGGCAGGATTGCAACGCCAGGATCGGATAGACGTCGTCGCCAATCGTCGCGCTGAACTGCTGCAAATCCGCCAGCGGCAACGCTTCCAGCGGTTTGCCCTGGCGAATGGCTTCTACCACCGCCTCACCGACGATATGGTGCGCTTCGCGGAACGGCACGCCTTTGGCGACCAGGTAGTCCGCCAGCTCAGTGGCATTCGCATAACCCTGCTCCGCCGCTTCCCGGCAGCGCGGGCGCTTCACCTGAATGCCGTCCAGCACCAGCGCCGCCATCTGCAGGCAGTCCATCCAGGTGTCGAGCGCGTCGAACAGCCCTTCTTTGTCTTCCTGCATGTCTTTGTTGTACGCCAGCGGCAGGCCTTTCAGCGTCATCATCATGCCGGTCAGCGCGCCCTGTACGCGGCCGCACTTGCCGCGGATCAGCTCCAGCGCGTCCGGGTTTTTCTTCTGCGGCATCAGCGAAGAGCCGGAGGTCACGCGGTCAGACAGCTCGACAAACGCCGCCTCGCCGCTGTTGAAGAAGATCAGATCTTCGGCGAAGCGCGACAGGTGCACCATGCTGATGGCGGCGTTGGACAGCAGCTCCAGCACGTGATCGCGATCAGATACGCTGTCCAGGCTGTTGCGGGTCGCCGAGGCGAAGCCCAGCCAGCCGGCCAGCTGCTCGCGATCGATAGGATACGCGGTGCCGGCCAGCGCGCCGCTGCCCAGCGGGCTGACGTCCAGCCGTTTCAGGGTATCCTGCAGGCGGCTTTCATCGCGCGCCAGCATCTCGACATAGGCCAGGCACCAGTGCGCGAAAGTCACTGGCTGCGCACGTTGCAGGTGGGTATACCCCGGCATCACCGCATCCTGGTTGGCTTCGGCGGTCTCCACCAGCGCCTGCTGCAGCTGGACAATCGCCTGATGCAGATCGCCGATCTGCTGTTTGCACCACAGCTTCAGATCGGTCGCGACCTGATCGTTGCGGCTGCGGCCGGTGTGCAGCTTCTTGCCCAAATCGCCGACCTTCTCGATCAGCTTCTGCTCCACCCAGCTGTGGATGTCTTCGGCATCGCTTTGGACGATCGCCAAAGGATCGGCCTGGACTTCCGTCAGCAAGGCATTCAGCGCCTGCTCCAGTTGCTGTTGCTCCGTTGCCGTCAACACGTTAACGGTCACCAGCGCCTTCGACCAGGCCACCGAGCCCACGATATCTTGCTCCGCCAGGCGATAATCGAACCGCAGCGAATCGTTAAGTTGCTTGAACCGCTGATCCGCCGCCTGAGTGAACCGTCCGCCCCAAAGTGCCATACCTTTACTCCTGAATTTTTATGCGAAAGGGCGCAGCATGCTGCGCCCTTGCAGAGTCACGCCAATCGGTTATTTATTCTTTTTCTCGTTCAACGCGCGGATGCGTGAAGACAGAGAGAACAGGCGGATAAAGCCGCCCGCGTGGCTGTGATCGTAAACTTCGTCTTCGCCGAAGGTGGCGAACTCTTCGGAGTACAGGCTGTTGGCGGATTTTTTCTGGGTCGCCGTCACCTGGCCTTTGTACAGCTGCAGCACCACTTCACCGTTCACCTCTTCAGCCAATGCTTCGGCAGAGGCCTGCAGCGAGCGGCGCAGCGGCGCGAACCAGCGGCCGTCGTACACCACATAGGACATCTCCAGGCCCAGCTGCTCGCGCCATTTGAAGCTGTCGCGATCCAGCACCAGCTGCTCGATGGCGCGCAGCGCCGCCACCATGATGGTGCCCCCCGGGGTCTCATAGCAGCCGCGGGATTTGATGCCCACCAGACGGTTTTCCACGATGTCGATACGGCCGACGCCGTGCTTGGCGCCCAGCGCGTTCAGGGTTTCCAGGCACTGGTACGGCGACAGCGCTTTACCGTTAACCGCCACGACGCGGCCTTTCTCGACGGTAACGGTCACCTGCTCAGGCTGGTCCGGCGCTTCCTGCGGATCGACGGTCCATACCCAGCAATCCTTATTTGGCGCGTTCCACGGGCTTTCCAGCACGCCGCCTTCGGTGGAGATGTGCCAGGCGTTCTCATCGCGGCTGTAGATTTTCTCCAGCGATGCGGTGGTCGGGATATTGCGCTCTTTCAGGTAATCCAGCAGCGCTTCACGGGAACGCAGGTTCCACTCGCGCCACGGCGCTACCACTTTCAGCTGCGGCGCCAGCGCGGTGTAGGTGGTTTCGAAACGCACCTGATCGTTGCCTTTGCCGGTCGCGCCGTGGCACAGCGCGTCTGCGCCCACTTTCAACGCCAGCTCGACCTGCGCCTTGGCGATGATCGGCCGCGCCATCGAGGTGCCCAGCAGGTAGCTGCCCTCGTACAGGGCGCCGGTCTGCAGCACCGGATAAACGTAATCGCGGATAAATTCTTCACGCAGATCGACCACGTGACATTCAGAGGCACCGGACTGCAGGGCTTTTTGCTCCACGCCTTCCAGATCGCTGCGCTCCTGGCCGATGTCCGCCACGAACGCCACCACTTCACAGCCGCCGTAGTTCTCTTTCAGCCATGGAATGATGGCCGAGGTATCCAGGCCGCCGGAGTACGCCAGAACGATTTTTTTGATGCCTTGGTTTTGCATGATCTATTCCTTTCTAATTCTAAAATTAAGCGAGGATCCGGGTGCCAATCGACACGCCGTTAAACAAAGCAGGAAGCTGATCGGCATGGCGCCAGCTGGCGATATCCACCGGGCGGCCGAGGGTGCGGGCAGCGTCGAGCGCCGCATTCACCTTCACCACCATACCATCGGTGATGATGCCTTGCGCGATCAGTTGTTCCGCTTTTTGCGCCGTCATTTCCGCAATGCGTTGGCCCTTGCCGTCGAGGATGCCGCTGACGTCCGACAGCAGGATAAGGTCCGCCCCCAGCGTCGCCGCCAGCGCCGTCGCCGCCTGATCGGCGTTCACGTTCATTAACTGCCCTTCGGCGGTGATACCGATGGAGCTGATAACCGGCAGGTAGCCGGCACCCAGCAGGGTATTGAGCAGCGCGGGCGAGCCGGGCTGCGCGTTGCCGACGTGGCCCAATGCCGGATCGAGCTGGGTCACGACCGCGCTGCCGCCGTCCGCCAGGCTCAGGCCGACGGCGTTGATTTGATGCTTAATCGCCCACGCCAGCAGCGTTTTGTTGGCGGTGCCGGCCAGCGCGCCGGTGATGATGTCGATCTGATCGGCCGGCGTGACGCGCAGGCCGTTCTTTTTCACCACAGGTAAAGCGAGCTGCTTCATCAGCTCGTCCACCACGCAGCCGCCGCCGTGCACGATCACCAGCGGGCGCTGGTGCTGCTGTCGATAGCTGTCCAACGCGGTAAACAGACGCTCCAGCGCTTCTTCACTGTCTAATAACACGCCACCTAACTTGATAATTAACGGGTTCATTGCTGTTTACTCACGCTGGTTTAAAGGAGTGATTGGGTTTCCGGGAAGCCGAAACGGATATTCAGGCATTGCACCGCCTGCGCCGCCGCGCCTTTCAGCAGATTGTCTTCCACCGCCACGGCGATCAGATGCTCGCCCTGCACCGCAAAACCGATGTCGCAGAACGGCAGCCCCACCACCGCTTTCAGCGCCGGCACGCCCTGGTCGTACAGCCGCACCAGCGGCTTGTCGTCATAGGCGGCATGATAGGCGGCCGCGACGTCCTGCGCGGTCACGCCGGCTTTCAGACGGCAGGTGATGGTTTCAAGGATGCCGCGCGGGAAATTGCCCAGGTGCGGCGTAAAGATGACCGGCACGCCGAGGTGTGCGGCGATCTCCGGCTGGTGCCGATGAGTGAAAATACCGTACGGCTGCAGGCTCACTTCGCAGAAGCTGGTGGTCATGCTGGCCTTGCGCCCGGCGCCGCTAACGCCGCTGGTGGCGTTGATCACCGGCCACTGATCCAGATTCAGCAGCTGTTTTTCGATCAACGGTTTTAGTGCCAGCTGCGCCGCCGTCGGGTAACAGCCCGGCACCGCGATCAGCTGCGCCTGTTTAATCTTGTCGCTCTGCCACTCTGCCAGGCCGTACACCGCCTGCTCCAACAGAGCGCCATGCTGATGTTCGAAACCGTAGTACTGGCTATAAAAACCGGCGTCCTGCACGCGGAAGGCGCCGGACAGATCGAACACCACGCAGCCCGCCGCCAGGAAAGCCGGTGCGATATCGTGGCTGACTTCATGGGCGGTGGCGAGGAACACTACATCGATGCCCTGCGCCGCCTTGGCGACGTCAGTCAACGGCTGCAGCGGCAGATCGACGATGCCTTTCAACTGGGGATGGAGATCGGAAAGCAACTTTCCTGCATCTGCACTTTGCGCTGAAACCGCTAAAGCGGTTATGTTCATGTGTGGGTGGCGATTCAGGTAAGCCGTGAGCTCCGCTCCGGCGTAACCGCTGGCACCAACGATCAGCGTATTCAACATGTGGCCTTTCACCTTCTAAACTGACGTGCGGTCGCTTGCGACCCAGGTAACAGGGCTAGCCAGCGTTGTTGCGCCGTTCACCCACGGAGCCAGGCGTTGATGCTTTTATAAACATCCGGGCATCGGGTTCCCTTACGCTTCGGCTTACTGTATTTTTATTCAAAATAAATGCATGAATATTGATACTATCCTAACCTAAGGCTGTCAACAGTGAAGATGAAATTACCTCCATTTATTGAGCTGTACCGGGCGTTGATCGCCACTCCGTCAATCAGCGCCACCGATGCCGGCCTCGATCAGAGCAATGAGGCGTTAATCAACTTGCTGGCCGGATGGTTTGCCGACCTGGGCTTTCGCGTCGACGTACAGCCGGTGCCGGAGTCGCGCCACAAATTCAACCTGCTGGCCAGCATCGGCGAAGGCAGCGGCGGCCTGCTGCTGGCCGGCCACACCGATACGGTGCCTTACGACGAAGGCCGCTGGACGCGCGATCCCTTCACCCTGACCGAGCACGACAACAAGCTCTACGGGCTGGGCACCGCCGACATGAAAGGCTTCTTCGCCTTTATTCTGGATGCGGTGCGCGATATCGACGCGAGCAAGCTGACCAAGCCGTTGTACATTTTAGCCACCGCAGATGAAGAAACGACGATGGCCGGCGCGCGGTACTTCGCCGCCTCTACCGCCATTCGTCCGGATTTCGCCATCATCGGCGAGCCGACCTCGCTGCAGCCGGTGCGCGCGCACAAGGGCCATATGGCCAACGCCATTCGCATCGTCGGCCAGTCCGGCCACTCCAGCGATCCGGCGCGCGGCGTCAACGCCATCGATCTGATGCACGAGTCCATCGGCCGCCTGATGGAGCTGCGCAAAACCCTGCAGGAGCGCTACAACAACCCGGCGTTCGCCGTGCCTTATCCCACCATGAACTTCGGCCATATCAGCGGCGGCGACGCGGCCAACCGCATCTGCGCCTGTTGCGAACTGCACCTGGATATCCGCCCGTTGCCCGGCATGACGCTCGACAACATCAACGAACTGATGCATCAGGCGCTGGAGCCGGTAAGCCAACGCTGGCCGGGCCGCCTGACCATCGAAGAGCTGCACGCGTCGGTGCCGGGCTACGAGTGCCCGACCGACCACCGCATGGTGGCGGTGATCGAGGAGCTGCTGGGCACCCGCACGCAGGTGGTCAACTACTGCACCGAAGCGCCGTTCGTGCAACAGGTCTGCCCGACCCTGGTGCTCGGCCCCGGTTCCATCGATCAGGCCCACCAGCCGGACGAATACATCGACACCGCGTTTATCGAACCGACGCGCAAACTGCTGGGCCAGCTGGTCAGTCACTTTTGCCGGCAATAAACCCGACATTTAACAGGGGAAATGCTTTATGCTTCCCCTAACTCAAAATAAGTAGAAGACAGCGAAATAAGCCACGCTGATAACCCACGCGGCGTAATTAAATTTCAGAAAATGCGCCGATTTTGATGTTTTTTTGCTAAAAATAGTGTCAATTGACGATTGGACAGGAACGCGATGTGATCAGGCGGGCGGTCTGTGCCTGACGCGTGAAATTTATTTACAAGATAAAAATCATACATACAGAACTGGGTCAGGGGTTATATGAACGAACAATATTCGGCAATGCGCAGTAATGTCAGTATGCTCGGCAAATTGCTCGGCGATACCATCAAAGAAGCGCTGGGCGAGCATATTCTCGATCGCGTTGAGACCATCCGTAAGCTTTCCAAATCCTCACGCGCCGGCAACGAAGCGCATCGCCAGGAGCTGCTTTCTACCCTGCAGAACTTGTCCAATGACGAGCTGCTGCCGGTGGCGCGCGCCTTCAGCCAGTTCCTCAACCTGACCAACGTCGCCGAGCAGTATCACAGCATTTCGCCCAACGGCGAGGCCGCCAGCAACCCGGAAGCGCTGGCCCAACTGTTCAGCCGCCTCAAAGACAAAAAGCTCAGCGACAAAGAGCTGCAGCACGCGGTGTCACAACTCTCCATCGAGCTGGTGCTGACGGCGCACCCGACGGAGATCACCCGCCGCACCCTGATCCACAAGCTGGTGGAGGTCAACACCTGCCTCAGCCAGCTCGATCACAACGATCTGGCCGACTACGAGCGCAACAAGATCATGCGCCGCCTGCGCCAGCTGGTGGCTCAGTCGTGGCACACCGATGAAATTCGCAAACACCGCCCTTCCCCGATCGACGAAGCCAAATGGGGTTTTGCCGTCGTGGAAAACAGCCTGTGGGAAGGCGTGCCGGCGTTCCTGCGCGAATTCAACGAACAGCTGGAAAACTCCATCGATTACAGCCTGCCGGTAGAAGCGGTGCCGGTGCGCTTCACCTCCTGGATGGGCGGCGACCGCGACGGCAACCCGAACGTCACCGCCGAAATTACCCGCCATGTGCTGCTGCTCAGCCGCTGGAAAGCCTGCGACCTGTTTACCCGCGACATCCAGGTGCTGGTCTCCGAGCTGTCGATGACCGAGTGCACCCCTGAGCTGCGCGCCCGCGCCGGCGGCGATGAGGTGCAGGAACCGTACCGCGAAATCATGAAGCAGCTGCGCAGCCAGCTGATGAGTTCCCAGGCTTATCTTGAAGGTCGCCTGAAGGGCGAGCGCGTGCTGAAACCGCACGACCTGCTGGTGAACAACGAGCAGCTGTGGGAGCCGCTGTATGCCTGCTACCAGTCGCTGCAGGCCTGCGGCATGGGCATCATCGCCAATGGTCAACTGCTGGATACCCTGCGCCGCGTGCGCTGCTTCGGCGTGCCGCTGGTGCGCATCGACGTGCGCCAGGAAAGCACTCGCCATACCGAAGCCATCGCCGAGCTGACCCGTTATCTGGGGCTGGGCGACTATGAAAGCTGGTCGGAAGCCGATAAACAGGCGTTCCTGATCCGCGAACTGAACTCCAAACGCCCGCTGGTACCGCTGAAGTGGCAACCGAGCGCCGACACGCAGGAAGTGCTGGAAACCTGCCGGGTGATCGCCGAAGCGCCGCAGGGCTCGATCGCCGCCTACGTGATTTCGATGGCGCGCACGCCTTCCGACGTGCTGGCGGTGCACCTGCTGCTGAAAGAGGCCGGCTGCCCGTTCGCGCTGCCGGTCGCCCCGCTGTTCGAAACCCTCGACGACCTGAACAACGCCGACGACGTAATGACCCAGTTGCTGAACATCGACTGGTATCGCGGCTTCATCCAGGGCAAACAGATGGTGATGATCGGCTATTCCGACTCGGCGAAAGACGCCGGCGTGATGGCCGCTTCCTGGGCGCAGTACCGCGCGCAGGACGCGCTGATCAAAACCTGTGAAAAGGCCGGCGTGGCGCTGACGCTGTTCCACGGCCGCGGCGGTTCCATCGGCCGCGGCGGCGCTCCGGCGCATGCGGCGCTGCTGTCGCAGCCGCCGGGCAGCCTGAAGGGCGGCCTGCGCGTCACCGAACAGGGCGAGATGATCCGCTTCAAGTTCGGCCTGCCGGAAGTCACCATCAGCAGCCTGGCGCTGTATGCCGGCGCGATCCTCGAGGCCAACCTGCTGCCGCCGCCGGAACCGAAGAAAGAATGGCGGGCGCTGATGGACGACCTGTCCGAGACCTCCTGCCGAATGTATCGCGGCTACGTGCGTGAAAACCCGGACTTCGTGCCTTACTTCCGCGCGGCCACGCCGGAGCTGGAGCTGGGCAAACTGCCGCTGGGCTCACGCCCGGCCAAGCGCAAGCCGAACGGCGGCGTCGAGAGCCTGCGCGCCATTCCGTGGATCTTCGCCTGGACGCAGAACCGCCTGATGCTGCCGGCCTGGCTCGGCGCCGGCGCCGGATTGCAGGAAGCGGTGAAGGCCGGCAAACAGGCGGAGCTGGAGGCGATGTGCCGCGATTGGCCGTTCTTCTCCACCCGCATCGCCATGCTGGAAATGGTGTTCGCCAAAGCCGACCTGTGGCTGGCGGAATACTACGATCAGCGCCTGGTGGATAAATCGCTGTGGCCGCTGGGCCAACAGCTGCGCGATCAGCTGGAAAGCGACATCAAGGTGGTGCTGACCATCGCTAACGATGCGCACCTGATGGAAGACCTGCCGTGGATCGCCGAATCCATCGCGCTGCGCAACGTCTATACCGACCCGTTGAACGTCTTGCAGGCCGAATTGCTGCACCGTTCGCGCCAGCAGGAGCAGCCGGACGCCCGCGTGGAGCAGGCGTTGATGGTTACCATCGCCGGCGTCGCCGCCGGGATGCGCAACACCGGCTAGTGAGCCTCATCGCGGCCCCGTTTATCGGGGCCGCTTTTTTATGCCTTTCCCCCACAAAAAAAGGGCGCCGCGGTAAAGCGGCGCCCTTTTCAATGGAACAAGCCCGTCAGGCGGCGGCCACCGGGCGCACGCCCAGCGTGTGGCAGATCGCGTAGCTCATCTCTGCACGGTTCAGCGTATAGAAGTGGAAATCTTTCACCCCTTCGCGGCTCAGGATCTTCACCATGTCCATGGCGATGTTGGCGCCGACCATTTTGCGGGTCTCCGCATCGTTGTCCAGCCCTTCGAACATGCTGGTCATCCAGCTTGGCACCCGCACGTTGGTCATGGTGGCGAAGCGCTGCAACTGCTTGAAGTTGGACACCGGCAGAATGCCCGGTACGATTTCCACGTCGATACCGGCGGCGACGCAGCGGTCGCGAAAGCGCAGGTAGCTCTCAACGTCGAAGAAGAACTGGGTAATCGCGCGACTGGCGCCGGCATCGATCTTGCGTTTCAGGTTAATCAAATCGGCCTGGGCGCTCTTCGCCTCCGGATGCACTTCCGGGTAAGCGGCGACGGAAATGTCGAAGTCACCCACGTCTTTCAGCAGCGCCACCAGATCGGTCGCGTACATTTCCGGCTTGCCGCCGCCCGGCGGCAGATCGCCGCGCAGCGCCACGATATGGCGGATGCCGCTGTTCCAGTAATCGGTCGCGATGTCGCGCAGCTGCACCGGGCTGGCGTCGATGCAGGTCAGGTGCGGCGCCGCCTCCAGGCCGGTGCGTTCCTTGATCCCTTTGATGATGCTGTGGGTGCGATCGCGCTCGCCGGAGTTGGCGCCGTAGGTGACGGAAACGAATTTAGGTTTGAGAATGCTCAGACGATCGATCGACTGCCACAGGGTCTCTTCCATCTCGCTGGTGCGTGGCGGGAAGAACTCGAATGATACGTTAATCTGGCCGTTCAACTCCGCCAGACTCTGATTCAGCGCTTCCCGCTGGTTTGCGTGGAAAAAACTCATACCCTGCTCACCTCTTATCGATCACTGTTTTTATTTCATTTTGATGAGCGTCTATACGTTTAGACGTCTAGATAGAAAATGCCGCATGTTGGCTAAAGAGTCAACAGGAAAATGAGGGGAATAAGATGATTAATCCTCACCCGCTCAACGAGGGAATTTCATGATCGCGACAAAGATAAGTATGGCAGGAAAAGCCAAGGGGCGCGGTGAGCCCGCGCCCGCAGAGGATTAAAGCAGCTGCGCCAATCGGTTAAGGTCTGATTGGATCGCGCCGGCGGTCACATCGCGGCCGGCGCCCGGCCCGCGGATCACCAGCGGATTATCGCGATACCAGCGGCTTTCGATGGCGAACACGTTGTCGCACGGCAGCAGCGAGGCCAGAGGATGCTCAGGGCGCACCGCCTCCACGCCGACCCGCGCCTTGCCGTTGGCGTCGAAACGCGCCACGTGGCGCAGCACCAGGCCCATTTCGCTGGCGGCCTCAAAGCGCTGCTGCATCTGCTGATTCAGCGCCTCACCGTTCTCGAAGAACTGATCGACGGAGCCCAGCTCGCACCCCGCCGGCACCAGCGACTCGACCCGCACCTGGTTCGGTTCGATGTCGTAGCCCGCCTCGCGCGCCAGGATCACCAGCTTGCGCATCACATCCTGGCCGGAGAGATCGACCCGCGGATCCGGTTCGGTCAGCCCCTGCTGCCAGGCCTGATCCACCAGCTCGGTGAACGGCACCGTGCCGTCATACTGCAGGAACAGCCAGGAGAGCGTGCCGGAGAAGATGCCGCTGATCGCCAGAATGCTGTCGCCGCTGTCGCGCAGATCGCGCACCGTGTGGTTGACCGGCAGGCCGGCGCCAACGGTGGCGTTATACAGCCAGTGGCGGCCGGTTTTGGCGAAGGCGTCGCGTATTTGGCGATAGCTGTCGCTGCACGAGGCCCCCGCCAACTTGTTGGCGCTGATCACGTGGAAACCGTAGCTGGCGAAATCCAGATACTGCCCGGCCAGCTCTTCGCTGGCGGTCACGTCGAGCACCACCAGATCGTCGAACGGGTGCGCGCGCATCCACAGGAACAGCGATTCTTCATCCAGCTCCTGCGCTTCGTCCTCAAAGAATGCCAGCGCGCGGCTGGCGTCCAGCCCGTCATAGTTCAGCAGGCTGCGGCGGCTGTCCACCACCCCCGCCAGGATAAATTCGAAGCCGCTGCGCGCGGAGATATTGGTCTGCTCACGGGCGAACAGCTCCAGCCAGCGCGACCCGATATTGCCCTTGCCGAACAGCACCAAACCGATGCGCTTCTCGGCGCGGAACAGGCTTTGGTGCAGCCCCTGGATCAGCAGCGCGGTCGGCCCCTGGCGCAATACCGCCACCAGGCTGATGCCATCTTCCGCCTGCCAGATAAACTCGACCGGCTGATCTTTCAGCTGCTGATAGAAACGGTGGCTGTGCAGCGGGTTCTTGCACACCCCGGCGCCGACCATCGCCACCAGCGCCAACCCTTCGCGCAGGCGCAGCTCGCCTGGCAGCACCGCGGCCTGCAGCGTCGCCAGCGCGCTGTTGACCACCTCGGAGGTGTAGCACAGCTGCACCAGGTTGCGGTCTGGGTGGATGCCCACCGCCAGCGGTTTGATCTGCGCTCGCTTGAGCACCAGATCCAACTCTTTCTGCGCCAGTTTGAAGTCATGCTGAGCGGCGACGTGCAGTTCAATCAGACACACGTCATCGTGGCTGGTGACAATCTTGGCGCCGGTGCCGGACGCCAATACGCGCTCGATGCGCGTCGAGCCCTGCTCCGGCTGGTAGCTGCAGCGCAGCTGAAGATCGATATCGCTGCCGGAGACCGGCTGCAGGGTGCGGGTATGCAGCACCGGCGCCGCCAGGCGCGCCAGCTCGCTGGCTTCGTCCAGGCGCAGCAGCGGCAGCAGGCAGGCGTCTTTCACCTTGCGCGGGTCGGCGCTGTAAACCCCGGCCACGTCGCTCCAGATGGTGACGCGCGCAGCGCCGGCCAACGCGCCGACCTGAGTGGCGGAGTAGTCACTGCCGTTACGCCCCAACAGCACGGTTTCCCCGGCGTCGTTGCGCGAAATGAAGCCGGTCACCACCAGGCGTTTGCCCGGATGTTGAGCCAACAATTGCTGCAGCAGCGGATAAGAACGGCCTTCATCCACCTGTGGCTGCGCGGCGCGCTCGGCGCGCAGGAAGTCACGCGCATCCAGCCAGGCCGCCTGCATGTCCAGGTGGTTGAGCACCGCCGCCATCAGGCGCGCCGACCAAATCTCGCCGTGCCCGACCACTTCGGCGTAGCACACCTCGTCGACGTTGCCGTCCAGCAGCGCCGCCAGGCGTTCCAGATCCTGAATGAACTCGGCGATCAGCGGCTCTGCGCTTTCCGGCGGCAACAGGCCGCTGATAAGATCGCTGTGATAACGACGCAACGTCTGCTGCACCTGGTGCGCAGACAGGCGATCGCTCTGGCTGAGCTTCAGCCAGTTGATCAACTGATTGGTGGTACTGCCGGCGGCCGATACCACCATCATGTCGCCCGGCTGGCTGTATTCCGCCATAATCCCGGCCACACGCAGATAACACTTCACATCCGCCAGACTGCTGCCGCCAAACTTGTGCAGTTGACGCCCGCTCACCGGCCCTGCTACAGCAATTGCATTCATGCTTACCTCGTTGCCGCCGCCTGGAAAGCGCGTTCCAGATCGGCAATCAAATCTTCACTGTCTTCAATACCCACGGAAATGCGCAGCAGGCTCTCGGAGATGCCGGCCGCTGCCCGCGCCTCCGCCGCCATGCCGGCGTGAGTCATGGTCGCTGCATGCGAGATCAGGCTTTCTACGCCGCCCAACGATTCTGCCAGAGTAAACAGCTCAAGGGCAGAGAGAAAACGGCGCAGCACCGCTTCATCGCCGTCCAGCTCAAAACTCAGCATCGCACCGAAACCGCGCTGCTGACGACGGGCGATCTCATGCCCCGGATTCTCCGGCAGGGAGGGATGATACAGCTTTTTCACCAGCGGTTGCTGCTGTAAATAATCAACAATCGCTTCAGCGTTTTGTTGCGCCGCCTTGATGCGTGGCGACAACGTGCGCATGCCGCGCAGCAACAGATAGCTGTCGAACGCGCCGCCGGTCACGCCGATGTTGTTCGCCCACCAGGCCAGCTCGACCGCCAACTCAGGATCTTTGGCGATCACCGCGCCGGCCACCACGTCCGAATGCCCGTTGAGGTATTTGGTGCAAGAATGGACCACCAGATCGGCACCGAGTTCGATCGGCTGTTGCAGGGCCGGGCTGAGGAACGTGTTGTCCACCACCGTCAACGCGCCCGCCGCGTGCGCGGCAGCGCAGATCGCCGCGATGTCCACCACCCGCAGCAGCGGATTGCTGGGGCTTTCTATCAACACCAGCTTCGGCTTTTGCGCCAGCGCCTGTTGCAGGGCGGCCTCATTGCCTTGATCGACGAACAGCACGCGATAAGCGCCGCGCTTGCTCAGGCTGTCGAATAACCGATAGCTGCCGCCGTAACAGTCGTGCGGCGCCACCAGCAGATCGCCGGGCTTCAGCAGTACGGTGGTCACCAGATGGATCGCCGACATCCCGCTGCCGGTCATCACCGCGCCGGCACCGCCTTCCAGCTCCGCCAACGCGCGCTGCACCACGTCGCGCGTCGGGTTGCCGCGGCGCGAGTAGTCATGAGCTCGGGGTTGATTGAAGTCGGTAAAGTTATAGGTGCTGGACAGATGAATCGGCGGGACAACGCAGCCGTACTGTTCGTCGTCGTTCAGGCCGCTGCGTACGGCAATCGTGGCTGGTTTACGCGTCATGGGCTCGCTCGGCTCTCGGTTCGGTGAATGAGGCCTAAAGAGTAATCGCAGGATTGATAGACGTCAATACATCTGGACATCTAAACTTCTTTGCGTATAGATTGAGCAATGACACAATACCCGCTAAAATTATGCCGATATGACATGACGATAAGATGTTAAGCGGCAATGCCTGGCCGAAGCGGGGCATTCAGTGACCCTGGTCGCGTAAAATTGACATTTATTTAGTGAGAACAGTGAAGATCGGGCATAATTGGCCGGTTTTTAGAATTTTGTAATTTTTCTGACAAAGTTAAGGTGTCCCATGGCTGAGTGGAACGGCGAGTATGTCAGCCCTTACGCTGAACACGGTAAAAAAAGCGAGCAAGTCAAAAAGATCACGGTATCCATTCCGCTGAAGGTCCTGAAAATCCTCACCGACGAACGGACCCGTCGCCAGGTGAACAACCTGCGCCACGCCACCAACAGCGAACTTCTGTGCGAAGCGTTTCTGCATGCCTTTACCGGCCAGCCGCTGCCGAACGATGAAGACCTGCGTAAAGAGCGCAGCGATGAAATCCCGGAAGCCGCAAAAGCGTTGATGCGCGAACTGGGTGTCGATCCCGATACCTGGGAATATTGAGAACCGCCCGGCGAACGCCGGCGGCAGAAAAGAAAAAAGGCGCCCAGGGCGCCTTTTTCATCGGTCGATAAGAAATCTTATTTCTTAGCGCCTGGTACGCTGAAACGCTTGTTGAAGCGGTCAACGCGGCCACCGGTAGCAACGTCACGCTGCTTGCCAGTGTAGAACGGGTGGCATGCGCCACAAACGTCCAGGTTCAGATCGTGGCCCACGGTGGAGCGGATCTTCATCACGTTACCGCAAGAGCAGTTAGCAGTAACTTCTTCGTATTTTGGGTGGATACCTTGTTTCATGGGAAACCTCAGTTAAGGCCGTGTCGCTATCCAGCCCTGTTTCGCCAGACACCACACGTGGTTGATAATAGAATTTTGGTATCGAATTATACCAAAGGCGGCAAATTATACAGCATTAGTCGGGGCGCGCAATCGGAACCGTACATTTGCCGATGCGCCGTGTAAACTGATGCCCACTTTTTTTCAATTTGGATGAGATCATGCCCGTCGTACACGTTGCTTTGCCGGTCCCCCTCGCCCGCACCTTCGACTATCTGCTGCCGCCCGGCATGCAGCCGGTGGCCGGCGCGCGCGTGGGCGTGCCCTGGGGCAGGCAGCATGCAATCGGCATCGTCACCGGCTGCAGCGACACCAGCGAACTGCCGTTGGACAAACTCAAACCGATCGACAGCGTGATCGACACGGAATCGCTGTTCTCCCCCAGCCTGTGGCGCATCCTGCGCTGGGCCAGCGATTACTACCACTATCCCATCGGCGAAGTGCTGTTCCACGCGCTGCCGATCCTGCTGCGCCAAGGCAAACCGGCCGAGGCCGCGCCGCTGTGGCAGTGGTTCGCCACCGAAGAAGGGCGCGCCACGCCGCCCGAAAGCCTGAAACGCGCGCCGAAACAGCAGCAGGCGCTGGCGGCGCTGTTGCAACGCCCGGTCTATCGCCATCAAGTCAGCCAGCTTGAGCTGACGGAAAGCGCCCTGCAGGCGCTGCGCGCCAAAGGGCTGATCGATCTGCGCGCTCAGGTCGCGGCCACGCAGGACTGGCGCCCCAACTTTGCGGTGCTCGGCGAGCGGCTGCGGCTGAATACCGAACAGGCCACCGCCGTCGGGGCGATCCGAAGCGAAGATGAGCAGTTTGCCGCCTGGCTGCTGGCCGGGGTCACCGGTTCCGGCAAGACCGAGGTGTATCTCAGCGTGCTGGAAAACGTGTTGGCCAAAGGCCGGCAGGCGCTGGTGCTGGTGCCGGAAATCGGCCTGACGCCGCAAACCATCGCCCGCTTTCGCGAGCGCTTCAACGCGCCGGTGGACGTGCTGCACTCCGGGCTGAACGACAGCGAACGGCTGGCGGTTTGGCTGCGCGCGCGCAGCGGCGAAGCCGCTATCGTCATCGGCACCCGCTCGGCGCTGTTCACACCGTTCCGGCAACTGGGCGTTATCATCATCGACGAAGAGCACGACAGCTCTTATAAACAGCAGGAAGGCTGGCGCTACCACGCCCGCGATCTGGCGGTGTTCCGCGCCCGGGAAGAAGATATCCCGATGGTGATGGGCTCCGCCACGCCGGCACTGGAAACGCTGCACAACGTGCAACTGGGCAAATATCGCCAGTTGAAGCTCACCCAACGGGCAGGCAACGCCAAACCGGCGGCACAGCACCTGATCGATCTGAAAGGGTTGCCGCTGAAGGTCGGCCTGTCGCAGCCGCTTTTGAAAAGCATGCAGCACCATTTAAAAGCCGGCAATCAGGTGATGCTGTTCCTCAACCGCCGCGGTTACGCCCCGGCGCTGCTGTGCCACGAGTGCGGCTGGATCGCCGAGTGCCAGCGCTGCGATCACTATTACACCTTCCACCAGCATCAGCGCCAGCTGCGCTGTCACCACTGCGACAGCCAGCGACCGGTGCCGCACCAATGCCCGCAGTGCGGCTCCACTCACCTGGTATCGGTCGGCGTCGGCACCGAACAGCTGGAACATGAGCTGGCGCCGCTGTTCCCCGACACGCCGATCACCCGCATCGATCGCGACACCACCAGCCGCAAAGGGTCGCTGGAGCAGCACCTGGCGGATATTCATCGCGGCGAAGCGCGCATTCTGATCGGCACGCAAATGCTGGCCAAGGGCCACCATTTTCCCGACGTCACGCTGGTGGCGTTGCTGGACGTGGACGGCGCGCTGTTCTCCGCCGACTTCCGCTCCGCCGAGCGTTTCGCTCAGCTCTATACCCAGGTCTCCGGCCGGGCGGGGCGAGCGGGCAAACAGGGTGAAGTGCTGCTGCAAACCCACCACCCGGAGCACCCGTTATTGCAGGTGCTGCTGCAACAAGGTTACGACGCCTTCGCCAAACAGACGCTGGCGGAGCGCAACAGCGTGTTTCTGCCGCCCTACACCAGCCACATCATCGTGCGCGCCGAAGATCACGATAACCAACAGGCCCCGCTGTTCCTGCAGCAGCTGCGCAATCTGTTGGAAGCCAGTCCGCTTAAGGACGATTCGCTGTGGGTGATGGGCCCGGTGCCGGCGCTGCAGTCCAAACGCGGCGGCCGTTTCCGCTGGCAGCTGCTGCTGCAGCATCCGACACGGCGCGTCCTGCAACAGCTGATGAAAAGCTCGCTGCCGCTGATCGGCACCCTGCCGCAAACGCGCAAGGTGAAATGGACGCTGGATGTCGATCCGATCGACAGCTGATCCCGGAAAAGTCCGATTTAGCTGCCGTCATGCAAACGTTTACCCTTTAAATTGCGAGCGAACGCTAAAAAACCTTCTCAGGTCACATTTTTTATGCAAATTAGGTAACAAAGGCGGGGCGTATTCTGTTTAGAATGTCTGCGAGGGCAAATTTTGTCGCCACATCGCAGCGCGACGGAGTGCTCGAACGCGAGTGGCGCTCAATGACAACAATCCCGCCACCGCATGCCGGACATTGTGAGCAAACAGCAGTAGTGGCGTCGGCATGGGGCTGACGCAAGGAGAAAGGCGTTGGAACACAAGAAAGAGTTATCCATGGCGACCATGAAAGACGTCGCCGAAATGGCGGGCGTTTCAACGGCTACCGTATCGCGTGCGCTGATGAATCCGGAAAAGGTGTCAACGCCAACGCGTCAGAAAGTGGAACAGGCCGTGCTGGCCGTGGGTTATTCTCCTCATGCTCTGTCACGCAATATCAAACGCAACGAATCTCGCACCATCCTGGTGATCGTGCCCGACATCTGCGATCCGTTTTTCGCGGATGTGATCCAGGGGATCGAACAGACCGCCGCCCAACAAGGCTATCTGGTGCTGATCGGCGACTGCGCGCAGCAGAACCAACAAGAACGCACCTTCGTCAATCTGATCATCACCAAACAGATCGACGGCATGCTGCTGCTGGGCTCTAATCTACCCTTCGACGCCAGCAAGGAAGAGCAGCGCAACCTGCCGCCGATGGTGATGGCCAATGAGTTCGCGCCCGAGCTGGAACTGCCGACGGTACATATCGACAACCTGACCGCCGCATTTGAAGCCGTGCATTATTTGCATCAATTGGGTCACCGGCAGATCGCCTGCGTCGCCGGGCCGGAACAGATGCCGCTGAGCCATTATCGGCTGCAAGGTTATGTTCAAGCGCTACGCCGTAATGGCATTACCGTCGAAAGCAGCTATATTACCCGGGGTGATTTTACCTACGAAGCCGGCGCGCAAGCGCTGACCCAGTTGATGGCTCAGCCGAAACCGCCGACGGCGGTGTTCTGCCACAGCGACGTCATGGCGATCGGCGTGCTGTCCCAGGCGAAGAAAATGGGGCTGCGGGTACCGCAGGATCTGTCGATCGTCGGCTTTGACGACCTCAAGCTGGCGCAGTATTGCGATCCGCCGCTGACCACGGTGGCGCAGCCGCGCTTCCAGATCGGCCAGCAGGCAATGTTGTTGCTGTTGGAGCAGTTGAACGGCCAGACGGTGGCCAGCGGCTCCCGACTCTTGGACAGTGAATTGATTATCAGAGGCAGCACCGCTGCTCCGAAACGCTAGTCAAATATTTTAGGGTTCAGTAACATGACGGACTTATCCTCTCATCAGGACACAGCGGAATAATAGTGGCACAAAAAGACTATGTAAGCCGTGGGCGCGCAGCAGGAGCTAAGCGCAAAACCCCCAGCCGTAAAAAACGCAGTTCTCCGAAGGTTTCCAAAACCGTGCTGGCGTTAGCCGTCGCGTTGCTGGTTGTCTTTGTCGGTGGCCTCTATTTCATTACGCACAACAAGCCGGAAGACGCGCCGTTGTTGCCTGCGCACACCACTCGCCCAGGCAACGGCCTGCCGCCGAAGCCGGAAGAGCGCTGGCGCTATATCAAAGAGCTGGAAAACCGACAGATCGGCGTGCAAACCCCGACCGAACCGACAGCCGGCGGCGAGCTCAATTCCAAAACTCAGCTGACCGCCGAACAACGGCAACTGCT
Organism: Serratia sp. CY74737; assembly: GCF_052166775.1. Taxonomy (NCBI): domain Bacteria; kingdom Pseudomonadati; phylum Pseudomonadota; class Gammaproteobacteria; order Enterobacterales; family Yersiniaceae; genus Serratia; species Serratia sp. CY74737. The sequence goes on along the minus strand of NZ_JBJNOF010000020.1, from coordinate 90,447 downwards.
GGAGCAGATGCAGGCCGACATGCAACAGCGCCCGACGCAGCTGAATGAAGTGCCGTATAACGATCCGGGCCAGGCCAACGCGCGTGGCAACCGCCAGCAGCAGATGCAACAACCGCAAATGCAGCAGCAGCCGGTACAGCAACAGCAGCAGGTCACTCAGGCGCCGCGCAACCCGTTCAACAACGGGGCCACCACCGCGCCGGTGCAGCAGCACCAGCAGCCGAAGCAAGTCACCCCGCCGCCGGCGCAGGTGAAACAGCCTGAGCCGAAGCCGCAACCGAAGCCGGAGCCCAAACCGGAAGTGAAACAGGAAACGGCCAAGCAGGACACCAAACCGGAATCGAAACAGAAGTGGATGGTGCAATGCGGTTCGTTCCGCGCCACCGATCAGGCTGAATCCGTGCGTGCGCGCCTGGCGTTCGAGGGCATCGAGAGCCGCATCACCGCCGGTGGCGGTTGGAATCGCGTGGTGCTCGGCCCCTACAGCAGCCGCGCCGCAGCGGACAAAACCCTTTCGCGCCTGAAGGGCGTCGGCATGTCGAGTTGCATTCCCCTCTCCGTTGGGGGTTGAAAAGCGTCAATCCCCCCCCATCTATACTCTCAATATGCCTCGTAGCGTCTGCGAAAGCAGGCGCTGCGGGGACTTCTTTCCGTCTTTAACGAGGGTCTGCTCGTGACAACAATTGTAAGCGTACGCCGCAACGGCCAGGTCGTCATCGGTGGTGATGGCCAGGCAACCCTGGGTAATACGGTGATGAAGGGTAACGTCAAGAAAGTGCGTCGCCTGTATAACGACAAAGTGATCGCCGGTTTCGCCGGTGGCACCGCTGACGCCTTCACGCTGTTTGAACTGTTTGAACGCAAACTGGAAATGCATCAGGGCCACCTGGTGAAAGCCGCCGTCGAGCTGGCGAAAGACTGGCGCACCGACCGCATGCTGCGCAAGCTCGAAGCGCTGCTGGCGGTCGCCGATGAAACCGCCTCGCTGATCATCACCGGCAACGGCGATGTGGTGCAGCCGGAAAACGATCTGATCGCCATCGGCTCCGGCGGCCCGTACGCCCAGGCCGCCGCCCGCGCCATGTTGGAAAATACCGAGCTGAGCGCCCGCGACATCGTTGAGAAATCCCTCAACATCGCCGGCGACATCTGTATTTACACCAACCATTTCCACACCATTGAAGAATTGCCTTCCAAAGCGTAAGGATCGAATACCATGTCTGAAATGACCCCGCGCGAGATCGTCAGCGAACTGGACAGCTATATCATTGGCCAAAACAAGGCCAAACGCGCTGTCGCCATTGCCCTGCGCAACCGCTGGCGCCGGATGCAGCTCAACGAGATGCTGCGTCACGAAGTGACCCCGAAAAACATTCTGATGATCGGCCCGACCGGCGTCGGTAAAACCGAAATCGCCCGCCGTCTGGCGAAGCTGGCCAACGCGCCATTCATCAAGGTTGAAGCCACCAAGTTCACCGAAGTGGGCTATGTGGGCAAAGAAGTGGACTCCATCATCCGCGATCTGACCGATGCCGCCATCAAAATGGTGCGCATGCAGTCGATCGAGAAAAATCGCACCCGTGCCGAAGAGTTGGCCGAAGAGCGCATTCTCGACGTGCTGATCCCGCCGGCCAAAAACAACTGGGGCCAGCCGGAAGAAGGCCAGGAACCGTCCGCCGCCCGCCAGGCATTCCGCAAGAAACTGCGCGAAGGCCAGCTGGATGACAAAGAGATCGAAATCGATCTGGCCGCCGCGCCGATGGGCGTGGAAATCATGGCGCCTCCGGGCATGGAAGAGATGACCAACCAGCTGCAGTCGATGTTCCAGAACCTCGGCGGCCAAAAGCAAAAACCGCGCAAGCTGAAGATCAAAGAAGCCTTCAAGCTGCTGGTGGAAGAAGAAGCCGCCAAGCTGGTGAACCCGGAAGAGCTGAAAGAGCAGGCGATCGAAGCGGTTGAGCAGCACGGCATCGTGTTTATCGATGAGATCGACAAAATCTGTAAGCGCGGCGGCCAAAGCTCCGGCCCGGACGTTTCCCGCGAAGGCGTGCAGCGCGATCTGCTGCCGCTGGTGGAAGGGTGCACCGTGTCCACCAAGCACGGCATGGTGAAAACCGACCACATTCTGTTCATCGCTTCCGGCGCGTTCCAGACCGCCAATCCGTCGGATCTGATCCCGGAACTGCAGGGCCGTCTGCCGATCCGCGTTGAGCTGCAGGCGCTGACCACCGAAGACTTCGAGCGCATCCTGACCGAGCCGAGCGCGTCGCTGACCGAACAGTACAAAGCGCTGATGGGCACCGAAGGCGTCAATATCGAGTTCACCGCCGACGGCATCCGCCGCATCGCCGAAGCCGCGTGGCAGGTCAACGAAAGCACCGAGAACATCGGCGCGCGTCGTCTGCACACCGTGCTGGAGCGTCTGATGGAAGATATTTCCTACGATGCGAGTGAAATTAATGGCCAATCCATTACAATTGATGCGGATTACGTGCGCAGTCATCTGGATGAACTGGTGGCGGATGAAGATTTGAGTCGTTTTATCCTATAATCGCTCAATCATTGTCTTGTCAGTCATCTGTGTGGGAGGCATTGCCTCCCACAATTATTTCTAACGGACACCGCAACTTACTGACAGAAGCGAAACATGAGCTCATCAACCTCCACCACCCCGATTTCCGCCTGGCTCGAAAGTCTACGCCCCCGCACCCTGCCGTTGGCCTTTGCCTCCATCGTGGTCGGCTCGGCGATCGCCGCCTGGCACGGCAGCCTGAAACCTGAAGTGGCGCTGCTGGCGCTGGTGACCGCCGGTCTGCTGCAGATCCTCTCCAACCTGGCGAATGACTACGGCGATGCGGTCAAAGGCAGCGACAAAGAAGATCGCATCGGGCCGTTGCGCGGCATGCAAAAGGGCATGATCACCCAGGCGCAGATGAAACGGGCGCTGGTGGTGACGGTAGTGCTGATCGGCATCGCCGGCTGTTCGCTGATCGCCGTCGCCTGCGAGCAACCCAGCGACGTGGTGGGCTTCCTGGTGCTGGGCGGGCTGTCTATCGTGGCGGCCATCACCTACACCGTCGGCAACAAACCCTACGGGTATTTGGGGCTGGGCGACATCTCGGTGCTGGTGTTCTTCGGCTGGCTGAGCGTGGCCGGCACCTACTATCTGCAGGCGCACACCTTCGACAGCGTCGTGATGCTACCGGCCACCGCCTGCGGCCTGCTGGCAACGGCGGTACTCAACATCAACAATCTGCGCGATATCGAAAGCGATCGCGAAAACGGCAAGAATACGCTGGCGGTGCGTCTCGGCCCGCACAAGGCGCGCATTTACCACGCCCTGCTGCTCAGCGGCGCGGTGCTGTGTTTCGCGCTGTTCACGCTGTTCAACCTCCACAGCCCGTGGGGTTGGCTGTTCGTGCTGGCGATCCCGCTGCTGGTGCGCCACGGCCTGCGCGTGCTGCGCGATCCGACGCCAGTCGGCATGCGGCCGATGCTGGAGCATATGGTCAAGGCGGCGTTGCTGGCCAATCTGCTGTTCGCCATCGGCGTGGCGCTCAGTTAAAAACTGATGATTTTGCCAACAGGGCGAATAAAGGGATATACTGAACATTCCTGCGGCAAACAGACGTAAAATCCTATGAAATACGATACTTCCGAACTTTGCGACATCTATCATGAAGAGGTGAACGTTGTTGAACCTCTGTTCTCCAATTTTGGCGGGCGTACTTCATTTGGCGGGCAGATCACCACGGTGAAATGCTTTGAGGATAACGGCCTGTTATTCGATCTGCTTGAAGAAAACGGTCGCGGCCGCGTGCTGTTGGTCGACGGCGGCGGTTCGGTACGCCGGGCGCTGATCAACGCCGAACTGGCGCGCCTGGCCGCCCAGAATGAATGGGAAGGCATCGTGGTGTACGGCGCGGTGCGCCAGGTGGACGATCTGGAAGAACTCGACATCGGCATTCAGGCGATGGCGGCGATCCCGGCGGGTGCCGTAAGCGAAGGCGTGGGCGAAAGCGATATCCGCGTCAACTTCGGTGGCGTCACCTTCTTCTCCGGCGACCACCTGTATGCCGACAACACCGGCATCATCCTCTCCGAAGACCCGCTCGACATCGAGTGATTTTCGGACATGAAAAAGGGCGCCTGAGGCGCCCTTTTCGTTGCTGCATGGCGTAAGGAATCAAACCTCTTCCATTTTGCCCAGCAGCGCGCGCAGGCGATCTTGCCATACGTGCTGTTCTTCTTTCAGCTGTTGGTTTTCGCGCACCAGCGCTTCGTGGTTGCCGGAGGCAGCCTGAACTTCCTGCGACAGAGAGTTGTTTTTGTCTTTCAGCTCTTCAATTTCCATCTGCAACAAGGTGATGGTATCAATCGCCTGCTGTACTTTTGCTTCCAGTTTCTCAAATACTTCAAATGACATGCTTCAGTCCCCTCATGATAGCAAGGCGTACATCTATAAGTAGCGGCCGCAACGTCGGCTGCAGCTACTGCGAATATTGCATCGCGCTCAGTGACGCGCCGTTACGGAAGGCGCGCCAGTCTCGATTCGTTAAAAACGATTGTAAGTAGCCAGTCTCCGCCTGTCTAGCAACATACCGGATCATCGCGCAGTCTGTTGCAATTTTCCTGCCCTCGCCATCAGTAAAAACTGAAAATCCCCGCCGCCGCCGCCGCGAGTTGTTAACGCCCCCTCGCCAAACCACTGGTCAGATCACACTTTTATGGCTCAGAAAGAACACTGAACGACGCGAAATCGCTCAATTTTATGACGCGCCACACACATTTTGATTTCGCTATTTCTCGTTTATGTTCGTTAACGATAAATTTACATCACGTCCTCATTCAATAATTGGACGAGATGAAAAAAACTGTGCCCATAGGTCAGATGTATACCTGGCTGAGCCTATAAACCAACAACCGCCGTTTTGCAGGACACCAACATTATGAGCCAAATCACCAGTCCGACATTAAAAGGCCAGTGCATCGCCGAGTTCCTCGGCACGGCGCTGCTGATCTTCTTTGGCGTAGGCTGCGTTGCCGCACTGAAACTGGCGGGCGCCAGCTTCGGCCAGTGGGAAATCAGCATCATTTGGGGCCTCGGCGTCGCCATGGCCATCTATCTGACCGCCGCCATTTCCGGCGCGCATCTCAACCCGGCGGTCACCCTCGCCCTGTGGCTGTTCGCCTGCTTCGACGGGCGCAAAGTGGTGCCTTACATCATTGCGCAGATCGCCGGTGCCTTCTGCGCCGCCGCCCTGGTCTACGGGCTGTACTACAACCTGTTCTTCGACTTCGAAGCGGCTCACCATATGGTGCGCGGCAGCAACGAAAGCCTTGAACTGGCCGGCATCTTCTCGACTTACCCTAACGCGCACATCTCCGTCGGCCAGGCCTTCCTGGTAGAAATGGTGATCGCTGCGATCCTGATGTGCCTGATCCTGGCGCTGACCGACGACGGCAACGGCATTCCGCGCGGCCCGCTGGCGCCGCTGCTGATCGGTATTCTGATTGCCGTGATCGGCGCCTCCATGGGACCATTGACCGGCTTTGCGTTGAACCCGGCGCGTGACTTCGGGCCGAAACTGTTCGCCTACCTGGCCGGCTGGGGCAAAGTCGCCTTCACCGGCGCGCGCGACATCCCGTACTTCCTGGTGCCGATCTTCGCCCCTATCGTCGGCTGTGGCCTGGGCGCTTTCGGTTACCGCGCGCTGATTGGCCGCCACCTGCCGTGCGACGTCTGCGTGACGGAAGAAGAGCCCGACGCCAAGACCCAGCAGCGTAAAGCGTGATGGGTGCAGTTTTAAACGGTTAACAACAGCAGGATAATTACCATGACTGTAGAAAAAAAATACATTGTCGCACTCGACCAAGGGACCACCAGCTCACGCGCCGTCGTGCTCGATCACGACGCCAACATCGTTGCGGTATCGCAACGCGAATTCCCGCAGATCTATCCAAAGGCCGGCTGGGTTGAGCACGACCCGATGGAGATCTGGGCGTCGCAAAGCTCGACGCTGGTAGAAGTGCTGGCGAAGGCCGACATCAATTCCGATCAGATCGCCGGTATCGGCATCACCAACCAGCGCGAAACCACCATCGTCTGGGAAAAAGAGACCGGCAAGCCGGTCTACAACGCCATCGTCTGGCAGTGCCGCCGCACCGCCGACATCTGCGAGAAGCTCAAGCGCGACGGCCTGGAAGAGTACATCCGTCACAACACCGGCCTGGTGGTTGACCCCTACTTCTCCGGCACCAAGGTGAAATGGATCCTGGACAACGTCGAAGGCGCCCGCGAGCGCGCCAAGCGCGGCGAACTGCTGTTCGGCACCGTCGATACCTGGCTGGTGTGGAAGATGACCCAGGGGCGCGTACACGTCACCGATTACACCAACGCCTCACGCACCATGATGTTCAACATCCACGAACTGGACTGGGACGAACGCATGCTGGAAGTGCTGGACATTCCGCGCGCCATGCTGCCGAAAGTCCGTCCTTCCTCCGAGGTATACGGCCAGACCAATATCGGCGGCAAGGGCGGCACGCGTATTCCTATCGCCGGTATCGCCGGCGACCAGCAAGCAGCATTGTACGGCCAGCTGTGCGTTCAACCGGGCATGGCGAAGAACACCTACGGCACCGGCTGCTTCCTGCTGATGAACACCGGCAAAGAAGCGGTGCGCTCGAAAAACGGTTTGCTGACCACCATCGCCTGCGGCCCGCGCGGCGAAGTGAACTATGCGCTGGAAGGCGCGGTGTTCATCGGCGGTGCGTCTATCCAGTGGCTGCGCGACGAGCTGAAACTGATCAGCGACGCCGCCGACTCCGAATATTTCGCCACCAAGGTGAAAGACAGCAACGGCGTCTATGTGGTGCCGGCCTTCACCGGCCTGGGCGCGCCCTACTGGGATCCGTATGCCCGCGGCGCCATCTTCGGCCTGACCCGCGGCGCCAACAGCAACCACATCATCCGCGCCACGCTGGAATCTATCGCCTTCCAGACGCGCGACGTGCTGGACGCCATGCAGGCCGACGCCAACACCCGCCTGCAATCGCTGCGCGTGGACGGCGGCGCGGTCGCCAACAACTTCCTGATGCAGTTCCAGTCCGATATCCTCGGCACCCGCGTAGAGCGCCCTGAAGTGCGTGAATCGACGGCGTTGGGCGCCGCGTTCCTGGCGGGCCTGGCCATCGGCTACTGGAACGATCTGGATGAAGTGAAGAGCAAAGCGGTGATTGAGCGTGAATTCCGCCCAAGCATCGAAACCACCGAACGCAACTACCGCTACAGCGGCTGGAAAAAAGCGGTGGCTCGCGCGCAGGCATGGGAAGATCACGAGTAATCCCGAAGCTGCCGGTTCTCCAACAAGCGCTGCCTGCAGGCGGCGCTTTTTTTTGCCCCGCCCCGCCGCCGCCGCGCTGTGATAGACTTTGCCGATATTTTCTTCCCTTTCTCACAGACAGGTTTGCCATGAAACGTGAATTAGCCATCGAATTTTCCCGCGTTACCGAAGCCGCCGCGCTGGCGGGCTACAAATGGCTGGGACGCGGCGACAAGAACGCCGCCGACGGCGCGGCGGTCCACGCCATGCGCATCATGCTCAACAAGGTGGATATCGATGGCCGCATCGTGATTGGCGAAGGCGAGATCGACGAAGCGCCGATGCTGTATATCGGCGAGCAGGTCGGCAGCGGCCAGGGCGACGCGGTCGACATCGCGGTCGATCCGATCGAAGGCACCCGCATGACCGCCATGGGCCAGTCCAATGCGCTGGCGGTCTTGGCGGTGGGCGATCGCGGCACCTTCCTGCACGCGCCGGACATGTACATGGAGAAGCTGGTGGTCGGCCCGGCGGCGCGCGGCGCCATCGATCTCAATCTGCCGCTGGCGGAGAACCTGCAGAACGTCGCCGCGCGGCTGGACAAACCCTTGTCACAGCTGACGGTCATCGTGTTGGCCAAACCGCGCCACGACGGCGTCATCGCGCAGATGCAGCAGTTGGGCGTGCGGGTGTTCGCCATTCCTGACGGCGACGTGGCGGCCTCCATTCTCACCTGCATGCCGGAAAGCGAAGTCGATGTGATGTACGGCATCGGCGGCGCGCCGGAAGGGGTGATCTCCGCCGCGGTGATCCGCGCGTTGGACGGCGACATGCAGGCACGTTTGCTGGCGCGCCATGAAGTGAAAGGCGACAGCCCCGAGAACCGCCGCCTCGGCGAGCAGGAGCTGGCGCGCTGCCGTGAGATGGGCATCGAGGCCGTTCAGGTCTTGCGCCTGGACCAGATGGCGCGCAACGACAACGTCATCTTCTCCGCTACCGGCATCACCAAGGGCGATTTGCTGGAGGGCATCAGCCGCAAGGGCAACATGGCCACGACCGAAACGTTACTGATCCGCGGCAAGTCGCGCACCCTTCGCCGTATCCGTTCGACCCACTATCTGGATCGCAAGGACCCGGCGCTGCACGAGTTTCTGCTGTAACGAAACAGGGCGCCGAAGGGCGCCCTGATGATTGATGACAAACCTCATGCCCTTGCCGGGTTGGCAGAGAGCAGCGAATAGAAAACAAGGAAAATCAATTCATTGATTTTCGGCTGATCCCCGCAAAGGGGGGAAAAACCACGCTTTTTCTCCCCTTTGTCAACGGTATGAGGGCGCCGAATGGCGCCCTGTCGTTATGCGGTGTGTCCCTGATGCTGCATCCGGTTGGACAGCGGCCACCAGCACAGCAGGATCAGCACCGCCATCGCGAACATCAGCAAGCCGAGGCTGAACTGCCCGGTTTGCGGCAGCATGGCGGAAAGCCAGGTCGCCAGACCGGAGCCCATGTTCTGCATGCCGCCCACCAACGCGCCCGCCGCGCCGGCCAGATAGGGGAACGGCTCCATCGCCCCGGTGGTCGCCAGCGGGAACAGCATGCCGGCGCCGAAGAAGAACAATGCAGCCGGCACGATCAGCGTCCAGATGTTCATTACGCCGAACCAGCCCGGGATCCACATCATCGCTCCCGCCAGCAGACAGCTAATCACCGAATGCCACATCAGGGTGTGGAAGGTCTTGCCGTCGCGCCCGGCGTACCAGGCGCCGAAAAACGCCGCCGGGATCGGCAGAATGAACAGGATACTGACGGTCAGGCCGCTCAGCCCCAACACACCGCCCATCAACACGCCGCAGCTGGCTTCAAATACCGCAATCCCCGCCAGCGCGCCGATCAGCATCACCAGATAGCAACTGAAGGTGCTATCGCTAAGCAGCTGGCGGAAACTGGCCAGCATGCGGCGTTTTTCTGTCTGGACCGGACGGGTCTCCGGCAGCCAGCGGAACATCGCGAAGGCGACGCAGGCGCACAGCGCCAGCAGGAAGGCGTAACAGGCTCGCCAGCCGAACACCATCGCCAGCGCGCCGCCGATCACCGGCGCCAACAGCGGGCTGACCAAAATCCCCATATTCAGCAGGCTGTTGGCATAGCGCAGCGCGGTGCCGGCATACAGATCGCGCGGCATGGTGCGCGCCATCACGCCCGCCACGCCGGTGCCCATGCCCTGGATGGCGCTGGCGGCGACCAGCATCGTCAGGTTGGTGGACAGCAGCGCGCCCAGCGCCCCCACCAGGAAGATCATCATGCCGGTCAGGATCACCGGACGACGCCCGATACGATCCGATATCGGCCCGTAAATCAGCTGGGAGAAACCGTAGGTCAGCAGATACGCCGCCATCACCCGCTGCACGGCGCCGGTGCGCACCGACAGATCGTGAGCGATGTCAGCAATAACGGGAACATAAATGGTTTGCGCCATCTGGCCGACGGCGACCAACAGGATAAGCATCACCAACAGGTGAAAGTTCTCTAGTTTTCTCATTATCTTCGTTAACGTTTCAACTCGTCACAGCGTCCCGGTATGGCCGTTGCAGCAGCCAGAACGGCGAGCAGCCCTCTATGGCGGCATAAGCTAATCAAATCTGATTTTTTTAGCGAGTTTCAGACAAATATTGATCCAGGTCACACTGGCAGCAAACCCGACCAGGCTCGTAAATTAAACTGTACGTCTAACGCTTTGGGGGTAAAAATTAGCGCGTTTGCAGTAGCTGCGCTTTAGCATTTAATCGATAATTATTTTCATCAACTTGAAATAAAATAACACCATAGGGATTTGGTTCATGAAAACACCTGAGCTGATTTTATTGCAGTTAAAGGCTCTCGGCCCGCACTCCGCCAAAATGCTGGCGGAGCGTCTGGACATCACGCCGATGGGCATCCGACAACATCTGCAATCCCTGGAAAAACGTGAGCTGGTTTGTTACGAAGAAGCGCGCAGCAAGGTCGGCCGCCCGACGCGCTACTGGTCGCTGACCGAGCGGGGGCACGCCTACACGGCCGACGATCAGGAGCGACTGCGGGAATCCGCGCTGCAGCTGTTTGGCGGCGCCGGCGTGGAACCGTTGCTCATCGCGCGCGAAGAGCAGCTTTATCTGCGCTATGCCGAAGAGCTGTCCGCCGAGCGCAGCCATCAGGATCGGCTAACCCGCCTGGTTCGCCTGCGGCAACACGACGGTTACATGGCCGAATTGCTCGATCATCCGCACGGTGCGCTGCTGGTGGAAAACCACTGTCCGATCGGCGTGGCCGGTTCCAACTGCAGCAGCCTGTGCAATTCCGAGCTGCAGCTGTTTCACCGGCTGTTCGGCAACGACTACCGGGTAGAGCGCACCGCGCACGCCATTTCCGGCTCACGACATTGTGCTTATTTGATTCGACCACGGGAGCTTTAGAGTATGGCTGAATGGGTAAACGGCAAGGTTACGCAGGTAAAACAATGGACCGACGGGCTGTTCAGCCTGGTGGTCAATGCCCCCATCGATCCTTTCACCGCCGGGCAATTCGCCAAGCTGGCGCTGGAGATCGACGGTGAACGGGTGCAGCGCGCCTACTCCTACGTCAATGCCCCCGATGACGCCAACCTGGAGTTCTATCTGGTCACGGTGCCGGAAGGCAAACTGAGCCCGCGCCTCAATCAGCTGCGGCCGGGATCGGACCTGATGGTGACCAAAGAAGCCGCCGGCTTCTTCGTGCTGGACGAGGTGCCCGACTGCGACACGCTGTGGATGCTGGCGACCGGCACCGCCATCGGCCCCTATTTATCGATTCTGCAGCAAGGCGCCGGCCTCGAGCGCTTTAACAACCTGGTGCTGGTGCACGCCGCGCGTTTTGCGCGCGACCTGAGCTACCTGCCGCTGATGCAGCAACTGCAGCAACGCTACAACGGCAAGCTGCGCATCCAGACCGTCGTCAGCCGTGAAGAGACGCCCGGCTCACTGACCGGCCGCGTGCCGGCGCTGATCGAGGACGGCCGACTGGAAGCGGCGATCGGCTTAACCATCGACGCCGAAACCAGTCACGTGATGCTGTGCGGCAACCCGCAAATGGTGCGAGATACGCAGCAAACGCTGAAAGACCAACGCCAGATGCGCAAGCACCTGCGCCGCAAGCCGGGCCATATCACCAGCGAACACTACTGGTAACCCGACGGGGATCAGCGGAACTTCACCGGTTCGGCTTCCGGGCCGAACCGATTGTCTCCCGGCGTGCCGACGAAGGCACCCAAATCGATCATCATCATCACGATAATCAGCGTCGGAATGAAACGCCCGACGCCCCATTGCCAGATCGGCGCCAGCATCTGCCAGTTCCCCGCCGCCAGCATCCACGCCAGGATCAGCAGCAGCGCCCACCAGCCGGCCTTGTTGCGATCGTGCAGGCGCTTGACCAGCACCGCCGCCGTCGGCCACAGCAGCGCCACGATAAAGAAAGCGATGGATTGGATGGCGATCAGCTGATAGTTGGCCAGCGTAAACGCCGCCGCCATCAGCACCAGCCACAGCCCCATCCAGATCCAGAAGTCGCGCCGCCCGATGCGGCCCTTAAAAGAAAAACACCACTGTTGTAACGTCATCGATTCCTGCGCTCTAAGCCTGCCCATATTCTGCGCCGCAGTGTAACATAGGCGCTGCCGGGCCGAGTTTTCCGCCTCGCATAACGCGGCGCGCCGCACAGCTTTCTCGTCAGCGAACCGATAACGGCGTGGGATCTTTGACAAGGCCTGCGGGTTATCGCTTTAATCGGAGCCATCTTTGTCCTTGATGCCATACGCCATGCTGAGAAAAACCCTCGCCATCGCCTGCCTGCTGCAGGCCGCCGCCAGCGCCTGGGCCGAACCGCCCGCCGCCGAAGCGAAACCGACCGCGCCTTACCTGCTGGCCGGCGCGCCGACGTTCGACCTGACGGTGATCAAATTCCGCGAAAAGTACAACCGCGATAACCCGAAGCTGCCGATTGGCGAATTCCGCGCCATTCCCGCCGCCGAAGACGATTCGCCGCTGCTGACACGCGCCGCCAGTAAACTCAACGAAAACCTGTACGCCTCCACCGCACTGGAGAAAGGTACCGGTAAAATCAAAACGTTGCAGATCACACATCTGCCGCTGCAGCAGGCCAATGAAGAAAAAGCCGCGCGCGCCATCGCCATCAACTATATGGCGGCGCTGATGCGTCAGTTCGAACCGGCGCTGACGGTGGAACAGAGTCAGAACAAGGTGAACAGCCTGCTGGAAAAAGGCAAAGGATCGCGTTTTTACCAACAGCAAGTCGGCGCCATTCGCTATGTCGTCTCGGACAACGGCGATAAAGGGGTCACCTTCGCGGTTGAACCGATTAAGCTGGCGCTTTCCGAGCCGTAACGGCGCGGCATTTAATGACGAAAAGCAAAGCCTTCGCGCTTAATGATCTCTATACTGTTGGGCAGGTAAACTGCCGGTCCGGCAGTTGTCATTTCGACTCTCGCGTTCCCTAGTTGGAGGAAAAAACATGCGTCATCCATTAGTTATGGGTAACTGGAAGCTTAACGGCAGCACCCACATGGTCAACGAACTGATCGCCGGTCTGCGCAGTGAGCTGAGCAGCGTTGACGGCTGTGGCGTCGCCATCGCCCCGCCGGTGATGTATCTGGATCAGGCCAAGCACGCGCTGGCCGGCAGCCGCATCGCGCTGGGCGCGCAGAACGTGGACGTTAACCTGTCCGGCGCCTTCACCGGTGAAGTTTCCGCCAACATGCTGAAAGACGTCGGCGCTCAGTACATCATCATCGGCCACTCCGAGCGTCGCACCTACCACAAAGAAAGCGACGAAGTGATCGCCGAGAAATTCGCCGTGCTGAAAGAAGCCGGTCTGATCCCGGTGCTGTGCATCGGTGAAACCGAAGCGGAAAACGCAGCGGGCAAAACCGAAGAAGTGTGCGCGCGCCAGATCGACGCCGTACTGAAAACGCTGGGCGCACCGGCGATGAAAGGCACCGTGATCGCCTATGAGCCGGTCTGGGCCATCGGTACCGGCAAATCCGCCACCCCTGCGCAAGCGCAGGCCGTGCATAAATTTATCCGCGATCACATCGCCAAACACGATGCCGCGGTCGCCGCTGAAATCATCATCCAGTACGGCGGTTCGGTGAACGACAAGAACGCCGCAGAGCTGTTCTCCCAGCCGGACATCGACGGCGCGCTGGTGGGCGGCGCCTCGCTGAAAGCCGACGCTTTCGCCGTGATCGTCAAAGCCGCTGCCGCAGCGAAAAAAGCCTGATTGTCTTAGGCTTGTCATAAAAAAACCCCGGCTTGCCGGGGTTTTTTATTGCCGCTCAAACGGGATCAGCGTTTGCTTATCTCGTCGAAGACGCCGCCGGTGGCGAAATGCACCTTCTGCGCTTCGGTCCAACCGCCGAAGGTGTCATCCACGGTGAACAGCTTCAGCTGCGGAAACTGACCGGCGAACTTGGCCGCCACCGCCGCATCGCGCGGGCGATAATAGTGCTGCGCCGCGATAGTCTGCCCTTCCGGCGAATACAGATACTTCAGGTAGGCGGTCGCCACGTCGCGGGTGCCGCGTTTATCGACCACCTTATCCACCACCGACACCGTCGGTTCGGCCAAAATCGATTCGCTCGGGGTGATTATCTCGAACTTGTCTTTGCCCAGCTCTTTCTCCGCCAGCAGCGCTTCGTTTTCCCAGGCGATCAGCACGTCGCCGATGCCGCGTTCAACGAAAGTGTTGGTCGAGCCGCGCGCGCCGGAATCCAGCACTTCTACGTTCTTGTACAGGTCTTTGACGAACGCCTGCGCCTTGGCCTTATCATTGTTGTTGTGATGCAACGCGTAGCCCCAGGCGGCGAGGTAGTTCCAGCGGGCGCCGCCGGAGGTTTTCGGATTCGGGGTGATCACCGACACGCCCGGCTTGATCAAGTCAGGCCAGTCATGAATTTGTTTCGGGTTGCCTTTGCGCACCAGGAAGACGATGGTCGACGTGTAAGGCGCCGAGTTGTCCGGCAGGCGTTTTATCCAGTCTTTCTCAATGCGCCCGCGTTCGGCGATAGCGTCGACGTCATAGGCTAACGCCAGCGTCACCACGTCGGCCTCGATGCCGTTGATCACCGAGGTCGCCTGTTTGCCGGAGCCGCCGTGCGACTGACGCACCGTCACCTTGTCGCCGGTTTCCGCCTGATAGTGCTTGCTGAATGCCGTGTTGTAAGCCTGATAGAACTCACGCGTCGGATCGTATGACACGTTCAGCAACTGAATATCCTTCGCCATGGCGCCGGACGCCAACAGCACCAATGTCAGACCTACACCCCATTTACGCATTGACAGGCTCTCCCAGAAAATTAACGCAACCTCAATCGGTTGATTTAGCATCAGAGCCTGCCAGAAACTTTCCCGGCAATTAAAGAATAAAAAATTTTGGGCTAGATGATTCTGGAATATGTCGCCGCCGGGCATAAAAAAGCCCCCGCAAGCGGAGGCTTTCGGCGCGCGGTGAGCGGCGAATCAGTACAGCTTTTTCGCCGTTTCCAGCCAGTCGCCCTTGAACGGACGCTTCATGTTTTCGATCGCGTCGATGATGTCGTGATGCACCATCTTTTCGTTCTGGATACCGACGCAGCGGCCGCCGTAACCCTGCAGCAGCAGTTCGATGGCGTAGGCACCCATGCGTGAGGCCAGGATGCGGTCATAGGCGACCGGTGAACCGCCGCGTTGAATGTGGCCCAGCACGGTAGCGCGGGTTTCACGCTTGGTTTCCTGCTCGATGTGGCGCGCCAGCTCATCGATATCGCAGATGTGCTCGGTGATCGCCACGATGGCGTGCTTTTTGCCCTTGGCGATACCGGCCTTGATTTCGCACACCAGATCTTCGCGATTGAATTCGATTTCAGGCAGCACGATGAATTCGCAGCCGCCGGCAATCGCCGCCGCCAGCGTCAGATCGCCGCAGTAACGGCCCATCACTTCCACGATAGAGATGCGCTGGTGCGACGAGGAGGTATCGCGCAGGCGGTCGATCGCTTCCACCACGGTTTCCAGCGCGGTGAAGTAACCGATGGTGTAGTCGGTACCGGCGACATCGTTATCGATGGTGCCTGGCAGGCCGATGCACGGGAAGCCTTCTTCCGTCAGGCGTTTGGCGCCCATGTAGGAACCGTCGCCGCCGATCACCACCAGCGCGTCGATACCGCGATTCTTCAGGTTTTCAATCGCCTTGGCGCGCACGTTTTCATCCCTGAATTCCGGGAAACGGGCAGAGCCGAGGAAGGTGCCGCCGCGATTGATCATGTCGGACACGCTATAGCGGTCCAGCTGCTCCATGCGATCTTCGTACAAGCCAAGGTAGCCATCGTAAATACCAAAAACTTCCAGACCTTCTGAAAGCGCAGAACGCACAACGCCGCGGATTGCAGCGTTCATACCCGGCGAATCACCGCCGCTCGTCAGTACACCGATTTTCTTGATCATGACTACCTCTGAACTGTGTAGATGCAATTTCTTAAGAATTCTGTCTCCGCCGATCGTCTTGAAACCTCTCCGGCTGCAGAAAACCAGCTTTACGGCTTATTGCTGGATATTATATCAAAAACACCCAGCTGAATTGATTCAAGTCACGCAATATAACGGTAAAAACACCGCATGGCACGCTGAGCTAACTCAGATATTCATGATAATACTTCGCGCTATGCCTCTATCTGATTATAGCTCCCAATGCCCCTGCCTACCCGGCGGCACCACGGAGCACGGATCCAGGTGAATGATGACGTCCGCCCCCGCAAAACGGTGTCGCAACGCCTGTTCCACCTGATCGGCCAACCGATGCGCCTCACGCAGCGGCAGCGTGTCCTCCATCTCCAGATGCAGCTGGATGAAACGCGTCGGCCCCGACTGACGCGTGCGCAGATCGTGCGCGCCTTTCACCCCGGGCCAGGAGGAAACCACGGCGATAATCGCCTGGCGCTCGTCATCCGGCAACGCCCGATCCAACAGCGACTGCACCGCTTCATAGCCCATGCGCAACGCGCTATAGAGGATGTAAACGCCGATGCCCAGCGCGAACAACGCATCCGCCCGTTGGAAGCCGTACCAGCTTAGCCCAAGAGCGATAAGAATAGCACCATTCATCATGACATCTGACTGATAATGCAGCATATCTGCGCGTACGGCCTGACTGCGCGTTTTTCTGACCACCCAGCGTTGATAGGTGACCAGAATCAGCGTGCTGACCAACGCGATCACCGTCACCACGACCCCGACGCCGGGATCGCGCAGCGTTTGCGGCGCATACAGGTGCTGGAAGCCGGTGAGGAACAAAAACAGGGCGGAGCCGGAAATAAACATGCTTTGCGCCAGCGCCGCCAGCGATTCCGCTTTGCCGTGGCCGAAGGTGTGCTCGGCATCGGCCGGCTGTAGCGAATAGCGCACCACCAGAAGGTTGGTCAGCGAGGCGGCGATATCGACCAACGAATCCACCAGCGCCGCCAACAGGCTGACCGAACCGGTGTGGTACCAGGCGACGATTTTAATCAACAGCAGCGACGACGCCAGCGCGGTTGCGGCCAACGCGGCGGACTTTACCAGGCGTGCATAGCGCTGTTCCATAAGGGGCCCCGGCCAAAAGGTGTGGCGCTCAATATAGCGAAATGTCGGATAAAAAAAACCCCGCCATCATGGCGGGGAAGACAGGGATGGTGTCTATGGCAAGGAAAAACAGGGGACTACTCAGTCGTACTTCACTTCTGGGCAGAAGCTTGCTGCAAACCAGAAATTTGTTGCTCCATCTGCTGCATGCGCTGCTGATGTTTCTGGTCTAAAACACTTTTTTGCTCTGGCGTCAGCAGGTTATACATTTGGTTGCGCACCCGGGCCATTTCGACCTGGCGCTTGACCTGCTGTTGGGCCATCTTTTCCGCCTGGGCGTACACGGCGGCTTCGTCAAATTTCTCTGCGGTCACCAGTTTATGCATGGCTTCCATTTCAGCTACATTGACACCAGGCAGATCGTGCCGGGCCTGGCGCATCAAATCGCGCATTTGCTGGCGCTGCTGTTCGCTGAGGCTGACACCGTCGAACATATGGTGCTGGCCGGGTATTCGGGTCATCGCGTCGTTGCCGGGAGGTTGGGCTGTGTCCGGTATAGTGTCGGCAGCGAAGGCAGCGGTCGAACCAATTGCCAGCAGTGATGCCATAACTAATGCGGTCACCTTACGCATTTCAACTCCTCAAGCTTTCTCACTTTGCGAATCAACGAGGAGCAGTGTACCGCCACACCTGAAAACCTGCGTCAGTGCATGTAAAACTACGTAAAGTCATGGAATGGCAACAGTTGATGACGTATTTTGCGTCTGGAGGTAAATCATAATGAACAAGATTCTGTTAGTTGACGACGACCGCGAGTTGACCTCGCTGTTAAAAGAACTGCTTGAAATGGAAGGTTTTAATATCGTCGTCGCGCACGATGGCGAGCAGGCGTTGTCGCTGCTGGACAGCTCCGTCGATCTGCTGCTGCTCGACATCATGATGCCGAAGAAAAACGGCATCGATACGCTGAAAGAACTGCGCCAACATCACCAAACGCCGGTCATCATGCTGACCGCGCGCGGCAGCGAGCTGGACCGCGTGCTGGGCCTGGAGCTGGGCGCCGATGATTACCTGCCGAAACCCTTCAACGATCGCGAGCTGGTCGCGCGCATCCGCGCCATTCTGCGCCGTTCCAACTGGAGCGAACAGCAGCAACAGGTCGACAGCGGCGCCCCGACGCTGGATGTCGATGGCCTGCAGCTGAACCCCGGCCGCCAGGAGGCCAGCTTCGACGGCCAGGTGCTGGATCTGACCGGCACCGAGTTCACCCTGCTGTATCTGCTGGCGCAGCATCTCGGCCAGGTGGTGTCGCGCGAACTGCTGAGCCAGGAAGTGCTGGGCAAACGCCTGACTCCGTTCGATCGCGCCATCGACATGCACATCTCCAACCTGCGGCGTAAGCTGCCGGATCGCAAAGACGGGCATCCGTGGTTCAAAACCCTGCGCGGGCGTGGTTATTTGATGGTATCTGCAACATGATCAACAGTTTGACGGCACGCATCTTCGCCATTTTCTGGTTCACGTTAGCCCTGGTGCTAATGCTGGTGCTGATGGTGCCCAAGCTCGACTCCCGCCAAATGACCTCGCTGCTCGACAGCGAGCAGCGGCAGGGGTTGATGCTGGAACAGCACGTCGAGGCCGAGCTGCAAAACGATCCGGCCAACGATCTGATGTGGTGGCGCCGCCTGTTCCGCGCCATCGACAAATGGGCGCCGCCGGGCCAACGCCTGCTGCTGGTCACCAGCGAAGGCCGGGTGATCGGCGCGCAGCGCAACGAAATGCAGATCGTCCGCAACTTCATCGGCCAATCCGATAACTCGGATCATCCGAAGAAGAAAAAATACGGCCGCGTCGAGCTGGTCGGGCCGTTCGCGGTGCGTGACGGCGAAGACAACTACCAGCTGTACCTGATCCGTCCCGCCAACAGCCCGCAATCCGATTTCATCAACCTGATGTTCGACCGGCCGCTGCTGCTGCTGATCGTCACCATGCTGATCAGCGCCCCGCTGCTGCTGTGGCTGGCCTGGAGCCTGGCGAAGCCGGCGCGCAAGCTGAAGAACGCCGCCGATGACGTGGCGCGCGGCAACCTGAAGCAGCATCCGGAGCTGGAGGCCGGTCCGCAGGAGTTCCTGGCTACCGGCGCCAGCTTCAACCAAATGGTCAGCGCGCTGGAGCGCATGATGAACGCGCAGCAGCGGCTGATCTCGGACATCTCGCACGAGCTGCGCACGCCGCTGACTCGCCTGCAGTTGGCCACCGCGCTGATGCGCCGCCGCCACGGCGAAGGCCACGAACTGGCGCGCATCGAAACCGAAGCACAGCGGCTGGATTCGATGATCAACGATCTGCTGGCGCTGTCGCGCGGGCAGCAGAAGGGCGAGCTGGCGCGCGAGCAGCTGAAGGCCAACGAACTGTGGGCCGACGTGCTGGACAACGCCCGTTTCGAAGCGGAACAGATGGGCAAGCAGCTGGAGATCGCTGCGCCGCCCGGTCCGTGGACGCTGTTCGGCAACGCGAGCGCGCTGGACAGCGCGTTGGAAAACATCGTGCGCAACGCCCTGCGTTATTCGCACACCCGCATCGCCGTGGCGTTCAGCGCCGACAATCAGGGCGTGACCATCCAGGTTGACGACGACGGCCCCGGCGTCAGCGCCGAAGATCGCGAGCAGATTTTCCGCCCGTTCTACCGCACCGATGAGGCGCGCGACCGTGAGTCCGGCGGCACCGGCCTTGGCCTGGCGATCGTCGAGGCGGCGGTCAATCAGCATCGCGGCTGGGTGAAGGCCGAAGACAGCCCGCTTGGCGGTCTGCGGCTGGTGCTGTGGCTGCCGCTGCATCATCAACGCCTATCGTCTAAGACAGAACAGTAAGAGTTTGCTATCCTGCGCCCCTCGTTCACGAGGGGCCTGCAACATGCTGAACATCGTTTTATTTGAACCCGAAATTCCACCCAATACCGGCAATATCATTCGCCTGTGCGCCAATACCGGCTTTAATCTGCATCTGATCGAACCGCTGGGTTTTCCGTGGGACGACAAGCGTCTGCGCCGCGCCGGGCTGGATTACCATGAGTTCACCCGCGTCCACCGTCATGCCGACTACGCCGCTTTTCTCGCCGCCGAGGATCCGCAACGGCTGTTTGCTCTCACGACCAAAGGCACGCCGGCGCACAGCGCCGTCAGCTATCAGGCCGGCGACTACCTGCTGTTCGGCCCGGAAACGCGCGGGTTGCCCGCCGACATCCTCGATGCGCTGCCCGCGCAGCAAAAAATCCGCATCCCGATGCAGGCGCAAAGCCGCAGCATGAACCTGTCGAATGCCGTCGCGGTGGTGGTTTATGAAGCCTGGCGGCAGCTGGACTATGCCGGCGCGCTGATCAAGGCGTAATCCGCAACGACGCGCCATACTGAAGGAGGCATCGTTGCGATGCTCTCTCCAGGAACGGCACATGGCTTTCGTCGAGGATATTGTCACCCCGCTTCGCCGGCTCGAGTCGGCGCTGAACGAGGCGCTACAGCGGCTGCAACAGGCGCCGGACAGCGAAGCGCTGCACGATTTGCGCGTCAGTCTGCGCCGTATCCGCAGCCTGCTGCGCCCGTTGCACGGTTGCCCCGGCGCAACGCGGCTCGATCGGGCCGCCGCCCAGTTGGGCAGGCTCACGACGCCGCTGCGCGATCTCGAGGTGCTGATCGCCGAACTGGCGCACCATCATCTGGATTGGCAGGCCAACGTGCGCCAGAGCGATTTTCAGGCCCGCTGCCGCCAACTGCTCGCCAACCCGCAGCTCATCAGCTTCCCTTCGCTATTGCACGCCTGGCCGCACCGCTTTCGCCGCACCGCGCAACGCGCCGCCAAACACCGTGTGAACCGACGCCTGCAGCGCCAGCAACGGCAATTGCGCCGGGCATTGGCTGATACCGGCTACGATCGCCACCGTCTTCGGCTGCTGGTTAAACGCCTGCGTTACGCGGCCGAAGCCTACCCGCAACGCCTTCCCCTTTCTCCCGCCGCGATGACGAGCCTGAAAGCGGCGCAAAATGCCCTCGGTGATTGGCACGACCGGGAGGTTTGGTGCCTGCAAGCCGAACATCAGGCGGATCTCTGGCCATTGTTGCCACAGTGGCAAGCTGAGCTACGCCTGACGCGGGCCAGAGCGGATGCCTCACTCGCCGCCTTATCACCGGCGCTGGCGACAAAAACCGGCGGCGCATCACGATCCTGAAAAAAGGCCGCGACAGGGCACGCCCGGCCCCGAAAATGCCCGCTACGCCGCAGATAATGCGCTATGTTTTGTAAGGGTAATCACTACTCATCATAGGAAACCACATGAAAAAACAACGCTTGAGCGTTGCCATGGCCGTTCTGGCAGCGGGCCTGTTGCTGGCGGGCTGTTCGTCCAAAGTCACCCAAACGTCGCAATATTCGGGCTTCTTGTCCGATTACAGCAAACTGCAGGAAACCACCTCGCCCAGCGGTCATAAAACGCTGCGCTGGGTAGATCCGAGTTACAAGGAATCCAACTATCGCGGCATCTATTTCCAACCGGTGGTCTATTTCCCGGCGGAGAAACCCACGGCGCGCGTCAGTCAGGACACGTTGAACAAGATTAAGGCCTACGCGACCCAGCGGATCAAAACCGCGCTGCAGAACCGCTTTACCATTCTGCCAAGCCCGGCGGGCTCGCGCGTGCTGGTGGCCAAACTCGCCATCACCGCCGTTTCGGCCGAAAACGAAGACATGAAGTTCTATGAGGTGGTGCCGGTCGCTGCGGTGGTTGCCAGCACCATGGCGGCTACCGGGCACCGGACGCAAAATACCGCGCTGTATATCGAAGGCGAGTTGATCGACCAGGATACCGGTAAAACGGTGATGGAAGTGGTGCGCAAGGCCTACGGTAAAACCGTCAACAACGACAGCACGCCGGTCACGGCGGATGACGTCAAGGCGGCGATCGACGATATCGTTACCGATATCACCCAGTTCCCGAAACAGGGCTGACCGCCGTTTGAAAAACACAGGGGGAGCCGAAGCTCCCCCTGAATGGACCCGCAGGCACGGCTTAGATGCCGTCGCCGTACTCGAATCCGTGGTTGGTGCCGTTGAAGTATTGATCCATATCCATCGACGGCGTATCGCTCTCCGGGCGCCCGACGATGCGCGCCGGTACGCCGGCGGCGGTGGTGTGCGGCGGCACCGCCTGCAAGACCACCGAGCCCGCGCCAATCTTGGCGCCCTTGCCCACTTCGATATTGCCGAGAATTTTGGCGCCGGCGCCAATCATCACCCCTTCGCGGATTTTCGGGTGACGGTCGCCGCTGGTTTTACCGGTACCGCCCAGGGTGACCGACTGCAGAATAGAGACGTTGTTTTCCACCACCGCCGTTTCACCAATCACGATGCCGGTGGCGTGGTCGAGCATGATGCCGCAGCCGATGGTCGCCGCCGGGTGGATGTCTACGCCGAAGGCGACGGAAATTTGATTTTGCAGGTAGATCGCCAGCGCTTGCCGCCCTTGCTGCCACAGCCAGTGGCCGATGCGGTAAGCCTGCAGCGCGTGGAACCCTTTCAGGTAAAGCAGCGGCGTGGAGTATTTATCGACCGCCGGGTCGCGCAGCCGCACCGCGAGAATATCGCGCGCCGCCGAAACGATCATCTGATTGTCGGACTTGTAGGCCTCTTCCACCACCTCGCGCACCGCGATGGCGGGCATGATCGGCGTCGCCAGCTTGTTGGCCAACATATAGCTGAGCGCGCTGCCCAGGTTCTCATGCTTGAGCAACGTCGCATGGAAAAAGCTGGCCAGCATCGGTTCACAATCAGCCAGTGCTCGCGCTTCTGATTTAATGCTGTTCCAGACCTGTTCCAACTCTTCTGACGACATCACATACCCCTTTGCCTTGCCAAACGGGCCGCTTCACACGGTGGCGCGGAGCGGCCCAGGTCATTTGCGGGGTCAGCATTCCGCTGCCCCGACATATCGTTTTATGTCACGCGCTGGGCTTTTCGTCCTTTCGGGCTCGCCCCAGCAGGCTCAGCGCCGCTTCGCGGGCGTCCTTATGGCAGTAAAGCACCTGATAGATCTGTTCGGTGATCGGCATTTCAACGCCGTGCCGCTGCGCCAACGCCAACACCTCTTTGGTATTGCGATAGCCCTCGACCACCTGACCGATGCTGTCCTGCGCTTCCTGCACGCCTTTGCCCTGCCCCAGCATAATGCCGAAGCGGCGGTTGCGCGACTGGTTGTCCGTGCAGGTTAGCACCAGATCCCCCAGCCCCGCCATGCCCATGAACGTCGAAGGGTCGGCGCCCAGCGCAGAACCCAGACGGCTCATTTCCGCCAGCCCGCGCGTAATCAACGCGGTGCGGGCGTTGGCGCCGAAACCGATGCCGTCGGACATGCCGGCGCCGATGGCGATCACGTTCTTCACCGCGCCGCCAAGCTGAACGCCGATGAAGTCGGGATTGCTGTAGACGCGGAAGCTCTTGCCGCAGTGCAGCAGCTGTTGCAGATCGTCGGCGAACTGCGCATCGGTCGCCGCCAGCGCAATCGCCGTCGGCAGGCCGGCGGCCAGCTCTTTGGCGAACGTCGGCCCGGAGAGCACCGCCAGCGGGATCGCCTCGCCCAACGCCTCACGCGCCACGTCCTGCAGCAACCGGCCGGTTTCGGCCTCCAGCCCCTTGGTGGCCCACACGATGCGGGCGTCAGGGCGCAGATGCGGCTTCAGCTGGCGCAACACGTCGCCGAACACATGGCTCGGCACCACCACCAGCACGTCGCGGCTGGCAGCCAGCGCACGCGCCAAATCGGCTTCAAGCAGCAGGGTATCGGGGAAAGGAACGTCGGGCAGAAACGCCTGATTGCAGCGATCGCGCTGCAACGTTTGAATTTGCGCGGGGTTATGCCCCCACAACACCACGGTGTGGCCGTTACGCGCCAGCGTGATGGCTAATGCGGTGCCGTACGAGCCGGCACCGATGACAGTCATTGAAGCATTGACGGTGTTCATCAGGCATCCTGATGTGGTGCGGCACCTTCGCCTTCCGCCTGCTGCTGCAGATAGTTCATGAACAGCGCGTCAAAGTTGACCGGTGCCAGGTTCAGCTGCGGGAATGTGCCGCGGGAAACCAGGCTGGTGATGCACTCGCGCGCATACGGGAACAAGATGTTCGGGCAGTATGCGCCCAGGCAATGCGCCAGCTGCGTGCCTTCGATGCCTGCTACCGAGAAGATGCCCGCCTGTTGCACTTCGCACAGGAACGCCGTCTCTTCGCCCAGGGTCGCCGTCACGGTTACGCGCAGTACCACTTCATACACTTCGTCAGCCAGTTGGCTGGACGCGGTATCCAGATCAAGTTTAACTTCCGGCTGCCATTCCTGCTGGAAAACCTGCGGCGCGTTCGGCGCTTCGAAGGAGATGTCCTTGGTATAAATACGTTGGATCTGGAAAGCCATTTCAGTGCTGTTTTGTTCTGACATGTGAGTAATACCCTTGGTTAAACGTCCTTATTGACACTCGGTGAACCGGCAAGCTGCTTAAAGCAGCGGATCCAGGCCGCCGCGAGCATCGAGTTCATATAAATCATCACAGCCGCCGATATGCCGGCCGTCGATGAAAATCTGCGGCACGGTGGTGCGCCCGCTGCGCTCGATCATCACTTCGCGCTTGGCGTTATCGCCGTCGATGGCGATCTCGTTAAACGCCGCGCCCTTGCTGTTCAACAGCGCCTTGGCGCGATGGCAGAACGGGCAAGTCGCTTTGGTGTAGATATCAATGTTAGCCATGGATTGCCACCTCAAATAGGTTTAACGGTTACTTGCCGCGCACCAGCGGCAGGTTTTCTCCGCTCCAGCCGGCGATGCCGTCTTTCAGCATCGTCACCTTTTCAAAACCGGCCTTGCTCAGGTTCTCCGCGGGCTCGCGGGAGGCGGTGCCGTTGGCGCACACGACGATGATCGGCTGCGCTTTGTGTTTTTCCAGCTCGCCCAGGCTGCCGCTTTTGATTTCGCTGGCGGTCAGGTTGATGGCGCTGGCCAGGTGACCACGGCGAAAATCGTCGCGGCTGCGGGTGTCAACCACCACGGCATCTTCTTTGTTGATCAGGCGGATAGCTTCACCGCGAGCGATCTCTTTGACCTTGGAGAAACGGCTTTTGAAGGTCATGACGATCACGGCGACCAGCAGAGCGATCCAAGCCAGGCTCAGAATAGGGTGTCTGCTTACGAATGGCATAATTTCTTGCAGCATGGGGGGTAACAACTCCCGTCAGTTAAGGGATAAATAAGTCAAGGTTCCAGAGTATACCTGCCGAGTGCGGCAAATACAGCCAATAAGCAAGCGCGATTGTAGAAACTGCGGGCTGCGCTGAGAAATTCCCGAGGTCAGAGCATAAAAGCCCGCGCGATTCGCCGCAACCTTGATCTCTTTGGGCTATTTATCGCCGGCGGCGGTGTAAAATCAGCCGGTTTTTCGAGGGCGAACAGCCATGCTTCCGGCGGGCGCATGGCTATTCGCAGCTTAAAAAGTTCATAAGAGGTCAATGCAATGTCGAGCAACAAAAAACCGATGGTACTGGTGATCCTGGACGGTTACGGCCACCGTGAAGAGCGGCAGGACAACGCGATCCTGAACGCCGGCACCCCGGTGATGGATCGCCTGTGGCGGGAGCAGCCGCATACGCTGATCGCCGCTTCAGGACTGGATGTCGGCCTGCCCGACGGCCAAATGGGCAACTCCGAAGTCGGCCACGTCAACCTGGGCGCCGGGCGCATCGTATACCAGGATCTGACCCGGCTGGACAAAGCGATCGCCGACGGCGACTTCTTCGCCAATCCGGTCCTGACCGCCGCCGTCGATAAGGCCGTGGCGGCCGACAAAGCGGTGCATATCATGGGCCTGCTGTCGCCGGGCGGCGTGCACAGCCACGACGAGCACATCCTGGCCATGATTAAACTGGCCGCCCGGCGCGGCGCCAAAGCCGTCTATCTGCATGCCTTCCTCGACGGACGCGACACGCCACCGCGCAGCGCCGAAGCCCCGCTGCAGCGCTGCCGCGAGGCCTTCGCCACGCTGGGCGTCGGGCGCATCGCTTCACTCATTGGGCGCTACTACGCCATGGATCGCGACAACCGTTGGGATCGCGTGCAGCTGGCCTATGACCTGTTGACCGCGGCCAAAGGCGACTACGTGGCCGACGATGCGGTAGCCGGTTTGCAGGCCGCCTACCAGCGTGGTGAAAACGACGAGTTCGTCAAACCGACCGTCATTCGCGCCGCCGGCGAGGCCGATGCCGCGATGCAGGACGGCGATGCGTTGATCTTCATGAACTTCCGCGCTGACCGCGCGCGCCAGATCACCCGCGCTTTCGTGAACGCGGATTTCGACGGTTTCCCACGCGCCAAACAGGTGCAGTTCGGCGATTTCGTGATGCTGACCGAGTACGCCGCCGACATCGACACCGCCTGCGCCTATCCGCCGGCATCGCTGGCCAACACCTTCGGCGAATGGCTGATGAAGCACGACAAAACCCAGCTGCGCATCTCGGAAACCGAAAAATACGCCCACGTCACCTTCTTCTATAACGGCGGCGTGGAAGCGCCGTTCAAAGGGGAAGACCGCGTGCTGGTCAATTCGCCGAAGGTCGCCACCTACGATCTGCAGCCTGAGATGAGCGCCGCCGAACTGACCGACAAACTGTTGACCGCCATCCGCAGCGGCAAATACGACGCCATTATCTGCAACTACCCGAACGGCGACATGGTGGGGCATACCGGCGTGTATGAAGCGGCGGTCAAAGCGGTGGAAACGCTGGACGCCTGCATCGCCCAGGTGGTTGACGCGGTGCGCGACGTCGACGGTCAGTTGCTGATCACCGCCGATCACGGCAACGCCGAGCAGATGCGCGATCCGGCCACCGGCCAGGCGCATACCGCCCACACCAGCCTGCCGGTGCCGCTGATTTACGTCGGCAAACCGGCGCAGGCGGTCGAAGGCGGCAAGCTTTCGGACATCGCGCCAACCCTGTTAACGCTGATGGGAATGGAAATCCCGCAAGAGATGACTGGTAAGCCGCTGTTCATCGTGGAATAATCCTTCTCCATGAGGGAGAAGGCGTTTTTTGCACTATCAAGGGTAACCCGAAGCGCAAACGCAGGCAGCCGGCCGCTGCCTGAACGCACCGCGCCAAGGACGTTCACCGCCATGTGCGCCAGCGTATTTTGCGCTGGCGTCTTGCTGTTGCCGCTCGCCGGCCAGGCGGCGGAAGACAATAAATCCCAGCTGAAAGACATTCAGCAGAGCATCGCCGAGAAAGAAAAAGCGGTGAAGCAGCAGCAACAGCAGCGCAGCTCGCTGCAGGATCAGCTGCGGCAGCAGGAAAAAACCATCGCTCAGGCCAGCCGCCAGTTGCGCGACACCCAGGGCACGCTCACCCAGTTGGGCAAGGACATTTCCGGCCTGAACGCCTCGATCGCCAAGCTGCAAAAGCAGCAATCGACCCAGCAAAACCTCCTCGCCAAACAGCTCGACGCCGCCTTCCGGCAAGGGCAGCACAGCGCCGTGCAGCTGATCCTCAGCGGTGAAGAAAGCCAGCGCAGCGAACGTATTCTGGCCTATTTCGGTTATCTGAACGAAGCGCGCCAGAAAACCATCGAAGAGCTGAAACAGACCCGCGCCGAGCTGGCGAAGCAAAAAACCACGCTGGTGGCCAAACAGGGCCAGCAAAAATCCTTACTGAGCGAACAACAGACGCAGCAGCAGAAGCTGGAGCAGGCGCGCGGCGCCCGCAAGAAAACGCTGACCGCGCTGGAAGCCTCGCTGGAAAAAGACCAACAACGCCTGGTGGAACTGCGCCAAAACGAAGCCCGCATGCGCGACAAGATCGCCCGGGCGGAGCGCGAAGCCCGTGCGCGCGCCGAACGCGAAGCGCGTGAAGCGGCCAAGGTGCGCGAACAGGTGCGCATCAAGGAACAGCAGGCGAAGAAAACCGGCACCACCTACAAACCTAGCGAAGCCGATCGCTCGCTGATGGCGCGAACCGGCGGCCTCGGCCGTCCGGCCGGCCAGCTGATGTGGCCGGTGCGCGGCCGCACGCTGCACGGCTTTGGCGAGCAGCAGCAGGGCGAGCTACGCTGGAAAGGCATGGTGATCGAAGCCCGCGAAGGCAGCGAAGTGAAAGCCGTCGCCGATGGCCGCGTGCTGCTGGCCGACTGGCTGCAAGGCTATGGCCTGATGGTGGTGGTCGAACACGGTAAAGGCGACATGAGCGTGTACGGCTATAACCAAAGCGCGTTGGTCAACGTCGGGGCGCAGGTGCGCGCTGGCCAGCCGATCGCTCTGGTCGGCACCAGCGGCGGCCAGGGAACGCCGTCGCTCTATTTCGAAATCCGTCGTCAGGGACAGGCGGTTAACCCACTGCCGTGGTTGGGAAGATAGATTTGCGCTATGTCAAAACCCGTACAGCTCTGTTAATGGGCTGTCTGCTGCAGGCTTACGCTGCGCAGGCAGGAAAACTCTCCATCGTCATCGATGACGTGGGCTACCGCCCCCACGAAGAAAATGCGGTGCTGCAAATGCCGACGGCGATCTCGGTCGCAGTCTTGCCCAACGCGCCGCACGCCCGCCTGATGGCCACCCGCGCCCACAGCCAGGGCCGCGAAGTGCTGATCCACATGCCGATGGCGCCGCTCAGCAAGCAGCCGCTGGAGCGCGATACGCTGCAGCCCGCCATGAGCAGCGACGAGATCCAGCGCATCATCCGCAACGCGGTGAACAACGTGCCTTACGCGGTCGGCATGAACAACCACATGGGCAGCGCCATGACCTCCAGCCTGCCGGGCATGCAGAAAGTGATGCAGGCGCTCGAAAGCTACCGTCTGTACTTCCTCGACAGCATGACCATCGGCAACAGCCAGGCGACCCGCGCCGCGGCTGGCACCGGCGTGAAGGTGATCAAACGCAAGGTGTTCCTCGACGATACCGCGAACGAAGCCGATATCCGCCGTCAGTTCAACCGCGCGGTTGAATTGGCGCGGCGCAACGGTTCCGCCATCGCCATCGGCCACCCGCGCCCGGCAACGGTGAAAGTGCTGCAGCAGATGCTGCCGTCGCTGCCCGCCGATATCGTGCTGGTCAAACCGAGCGCGCTGCTGAACGAACCGCAGGGCAACGGTGGCGGCAGCTACGTCCCGCCGCCGGTCAAACCGCAAAAACCGCAGCCGAAGAACCCGTTCAGCGGCGGCATCAAACAGTGCAAGGTCAAACCGCCGAAGGAAAAAACCAACGCCGGCACCGCGCTGGGCGTTATCGCCGACAGCATTGCCACCTCGCCGCCGGTGACCTTCATCAAGCGTCATTGGCAGCACTGGACGCAAACCAAACCGCAAGCATAAAAAAGGGCCGGAATTCCGGCCCTTTTCACGCCTGCCGAGATCAATCCCAGCTCAGCACCACTTTGCCCGACTTGCCGGAGCGCATGGCGTCGAAGCCCTGCTGGAACTCGTCGATCGAGAAACGGTGGGTGATGATCGGGGTCAAATCCAGACCGGACTGGATTAGCGCCGCCATCTTGTACCAGGTCTCAAACATTTCGCGGCCGTAAATCCCTTTGATAAACAGCCCTTTGAAAATCACCTGGTTCCAGTCGATCGACATATCCGAAGGCGGAATGCCCAGCATGGCGATGCGCCCGCCGTGGTTCATGGCGTTCAGCAGCGTGCGGAACGCCGGCGGCGCGCCGGACATTTCCAGACCGACGTCGAATCCTTCGGTCATGCCCAGCTCGGCCATCACGTCGTTGAGGTTTTCCTTGCTGACGTTCACCGCGCGGGTCACGCCCATCTTGCGCGCCAGTTCCAGACGGTATTCGTTAACGTCGGTGATCACCACATGACGGGCGCCGACGTGTTTGCACACCGCCGCCGCCATGATGCCGATCGGGCCGGCGCCGGACACCAGCACGTCTTCCCCGACCAGATCGAACGACAGCGCGGTATGCACCGCGTTGCCGAACGGATCGAAGATCGAAGCCAGTTCGTCGGAGATGTTATCCGGGATCTTGAAGGCATTGAACGCCGGGATCACCAGATATTCCGCGAAGCTGCCCGGACGGTTCACGCCCACGCCGATGGTGTTGCGGCACAGGTGCGTGCGGCCGCCGCGGCAGTTGCGGCAGTGGCCGCAGGTGATGTGGCCTTCGCCGGACACGCGATCGCCGATGCTGAAGCCTTTGACTTCCTGACCGATCGCCACCACTTCGCCCACGTATTCATGGCCGACCACCATCGGAACCGGAATGGTTTTTTGCGACCACTCGTCCCAGTTGTAGATATGCACATCGGTGCCGCAGATCGCGGTTTTGCGGATTTTGATCATGATGTCGTTGTGGCCCAGCTCCGGCTGAGGCACGTCGGTCATCCAAATCCCTTCTTCCGCTTTCAGTTTTGACAGTGCTTTCATGGTTTTACCTTATGCAATAACGCCAAGATCCTTACCGATACGTGTAAACGCCGCCACTGCGCGTTCGATTTGCTCCGGGGTGTGGTCGGCGGACATCTGGGTGCGGATGCGCGCCTGGCCTTTCGGCACCACCGGATAGAAGAAACCGGTCACATAGATGCCTTCCTTGAGCAACGCATTGGCGAATTCCTGCGCCAGCTTCGCCTCCCCCAGCATGACCGGGATGATGGCGTGATCGGCGCCGGCCAGGGTGAAGCCGGCGGCGGTCATTTTTTCGCGGAACAGACGCGCGTTGGCCCACAGGCGATCGCGCAGCGCATCGCCCTCTTCCAACAGTTCCAGCACTTTGATCGACGCGGCGACGATCGCCGGCGCCAGCGAGTTGGAGAACAGGTACGGGCGCGAACGCTGGCGCAGCCACTCCACCACTTCTTTCTTGGCGGCGGTGTAGCCGCCGGACGCGCCGCCCAGCGCCTTGCCTAACGTACCGGTAATGATATCGACGCGGCCCATCACTTCGCAGTATTCATGGGTGCCGCGCCCGTTGGCGCCGACAAAGCCCACCGCGTGGGAGTCATCCACCATCACCAGCGCCTGATACTCGTCCGCCAGATCGCAAACCCCTTTCAGGTTGGCGATCACGCCGTCCATCGAGAACACGCCGTCGGTGGCGATCAGAATGTGGCGCGCGCCGTCGGCTTTGGCCTGTTTCAGCTGCGCGGCCAGCTCGGCCATGTCGTTATTAGCGTAGCGATAGCGCTTGGCCTTGCACAGCCGCACGCCGTCGATGATCGACGCATGGTTCAACGCATCGGAGATAATGGCGTCTTCCGGGCCGAGCAGAGTTTCGAACAGCCCGCCGTTGGCGTCGAAGCAAGAGGAGTACAGGATCGCGTCTTCCATGCCCAAAAAGGCCGCCAGTTTTTGTTCGAGCTGCTTGTGGCTGTCCTGGGTGCCGCAGATGAAGCGCACCGACGCCATGCCGAAACCGTGGCTGTCCATCCCCGATTTGGCGGCGGCGATCAGCGCCGGATGGTTGGCCAGGCCCAGGTAGTTATTGGCGCAGAAGTTGATCACATGGCTGCCGTCGGCGACGGCGATGTCCGCCTGTTGCGCGGAGGTAATGATGCGTTCTTCCTTGAACAGCCCTTCACTGCGCGTGGCGGCAAGCTGTTGTTCCAACTGCTGATAAAAAGACGCTGACATTCGGTTATCTCCAGGATTGGGCTAATTGCGGCATATTTTACTGATTTGTAACCAAACTGACGAGAATGCACGGGAGAGAATATTAAAATTGCAGCAGATATCACGGCAAACGGCGGACTTCAATGGCAATGCGGGATATTCGGAGCCCTTCCGCTGTTTGCCGCGGCATGAAATGCTATGATAACCGCCATTGAGCGTGGGGCATTGTGCCCCACCAGGCAGCTTAGCAGGGGTAACCCAATGATTATCGTTACTGGCGGCGCCGGCATGATCGGCAGCAACATCATTAAGGCACTGAACGACAAGGGATATCGCGATATCCTGGTGGTGGACAACCTGAAAGACGGCACCAAGTTCGTCAACCTGGTCGATCTGGACATCGCTGACTATATCGATAAAGAAGACTTTATCGCCAGCATCGTGGCCGGCGACGATCTGGGCGAGATCGAAGCGGTGTTCCACGAAGGCGCCTGCTCTGCGACCACCGAGTGGGACGGCAAGTACATGATGGACAACAACTATCAGTACTCCAAAGACCTGCTGCACTACTGCCTGGATCGCGAGATTCCGTTCCTGTATGCCTCCTCCGCCGCCACTTACGGCGGCCGCGAAGAGTTTATCGAAGAGCGTCAGTATGAAGCGCCGCTCAACGTGTACGGCTATTCCAAATTCCTGTTCGATCAGTACGTGCGTGAGATCCTGCCGGAAGCGGACTCGCAGATCTGCGGCTTCCGCTACTTCAACGTTTACGGCCCGCGTGAAGGCCACAAAGGCAGCATGGCCAGCGTCGCCTTCCACCTGAACACCCAGATCAACCGCGGCGAAAACCCGAAACTGTTCGCCGGCAGCGAAAACTTCAAGCGTGACTTCATCTACGTCGGCGACGTGGCGGCGGTCAACCTGTGGTTCTGGGAAACCGGCAAATCCGGCATCTTCAACTGCGGCACCGGCCGGGCGGAAACCTTCCAGGCGGTGGCTGACGCGGTGGTGGACTTCCATCAGCAAGGCGCGGTGGAATACATCGAGTTCCCGGAGAAGCTGAAGGGCCGCTATCAGGCGTACACCCAGGCCGATCTGACCAAGCTGCGCGCCGCCGGCTACGACGCACCGTTCAAAACGGTCGCCGAAGGCGTGAAAGAGTACATGGCCTGGTTGAACCGCACCGCATAAGCTGAAGGAATTAACGCTGGGTATGAAAATACTGGTTATCGGCCCTTCTTGGGTTGGCGACATGATGATGTCGCAAAGTCTCTATCGCACCCTGAAGGCCGAATACCCGTCGGCGGAGATCGATGTGATGGCGCCGGCCTGGTGCCGCCCGTTGCTGGCGCGCATGCCGGAAGTCAATCAGGCGCTGGCGATGCCGCTGGGCCACGGCGCGCTGGGGCTCGGCGAGCGCCGCCGCCTGGGGCGCGCTCTGCGCGCCAACCGTTACGATCGCGCTTACGTTCTGCCCAACTCGTTCAAATCCGCGCTGGTGCCTTTCTTCGCCGATATCCCGCAGCGCACCGGCTGGCGGGGCGAAATGCGCTACGGCCTGCTGAACGACGTGCGCGTGCTCGACAAGGCGGCTTTCCCGCTGATGGTGCAGCGCTATGTGGCGCTGGCCTATGACAAAGGCCGCGTTCAGCGCGCCGACGATCTGCCGCAGCCGCTGCTGTGGCCGCAGCTGCGGGTGAGCGACGAAGAGATCGCCGAAACCACCTCAGCCTTCAACCTGACCGACAGCCGCCCGATCGTCGGCTTCTGCCCAGGCGCGGAGTTCGGCCCCGCCAAGCGCTGGCCGCACTATCACTACGCGGCGCTGGCTCAACGGCTGATCGAGAGCGGCTATCAAATCGCGCTGTTCGGTTCGGCAAAAGACCATGAGGCCGGCGAACAGATCCGCGCCGCGTTGCAGGACGACGCGCGCGATTTCTGCCTTAATCTGGCCGGAAAAACCCAGCTGGAGCAGGCGGTGATCCTGATCGCGGCCTGCCGGGCGGTGGTCAGCAACGACTCCGGTTTAATGCACGTTGCCGCAGCGTTGAACAAACCGCTGATAGCCTTGTACGGCCCAAGCAGCCCCGACTTCACGCCGCCGCTCTCCGACAAGGCGCGGGTGATTCGCTTAATCAGCGGCTACCACAAGGTGCGTAAGGGCGATGCCGAACAGGGGTATCACCAAAGTTTGATCGATATTCAGCCGCAGCAAGTGTTGGATGCGCTGACGCCGTTGCTTGTCGCCAGCGAGGAATAGTCATGCAGGTGTTAATCGTAAAAACGTCCTCGATGGGAGACGTGCTGCATACGCTGCCCGCCCTGACCGATGCGCTGCAGGCCATTCCCGATATCCGCTTCGACTGGGTAGTGGAAGAAGGTTTCAGCCAAATCCCCACCTGGCACCCGGCGGTGGATCGCGTGATCCCGGTGGCCATTCGCCGCTGGCGCAAAAACTGGTTCGGCAGCGACACCCGACAGCAGCGCTGCGACTTCAAGCGCGCGCTGCAAGAACGCCGTTACGACGTGGTGATCGACGCGCAGGGCCTGATGAAAAGCGCCGCGCTGATCACGCGCGTCGCCAAGGGCAACAAACATGGCCCTGACTGCAAAAGCGCGCGCGAACCGTTCGCCAGCTGGTTCTACAACGTGCGCCATGAGATAGACAAACGGCAGCACGCGGTGGAACGCACGCGCGAGCTGTTCGCCAAAAGCCTCGGCTACGATAAACCGGGCAGCTACGGCGACTATGCCATCGCCGCGCGCTTTCTCAGCCAGCCGCCGGCCGATGCCGGTCAATATCTGGTGTTTTTGCACGCTACGACCCGCGACGACAAGCATTGGCCGGAGCAGAACTGGCGCGAGCTGATCGCGCTGACGGTCGACAGCGGGCTGAAGATCAAACTGCCCTGGGGGGCGGAGCATGAACATCAGCGCGCGCTGCGGTTGGCGGAAGGTTTCCCACATGTCGAGGTGCTGCCGAAGCTCAGCCTGCAGCAGGTGGCTGACGTGCTGGCGGGCGCCAGGGGCGTGGTCTCGGTCGACACCGGGCTCAGCCATTTGACCGCCGCGCTCGACAAACCGAACATCACGCTGTTTGGGCCGACCGATCCCGGCCTGATCGGCGGCTACGGGCAAAATCAGCACTCTCTGATTTCGCCGGAAAAAAGCATGGCGACAATCGACGCCGATACGGCATGGCAGGCGTTGCAAAAGGTTATAGCATGAAAAAACTGCACATTATCAACCTGGGTAAAATGGGCGGCGTCGAGCGCCTGTTCCTGCAGTACATCAACGATACCACCGACGGCAGCAACCAGGTCCTGTGCATCAGCGGCGACATCGGCGAGGAGATCCGCCGCCAGTTGCCGGCGCACCAGCCCGTCACCTTCGCCAACCGCCTGATCAATGCGCTGCCGCTGCGCTGCCCGCAGTTCCTGCGAAAATTTCTGTTGAAGTGGAAAATCGAGCGGGCCAACGCCGACGTGGTGATCGTCTGGGACCTGGTGCCGGGGCTGGCGGCCAAACCCAAGCGCGGCAAGCTGGTTTACTACGATCACGGCTGCTCCTGGCGCTACCCGAAAAATCAAAAGACGCTGCGTTTCTTCGCCATGCTGGACGGCGTGATTTCCGCCTCACACGCCTCGAAGCGGGTGATGGAGCTGCGCTTTAATCTGCCTTGCCCAAACCACGTGGTGATCAACCGCATCAAGACGCCGGCGGGGATCGACAACACGCCGAAAACGCTGTCACAGCCGATCAGAATCGGCACCGCCTCGCGTCTGGTCAGCCTGAAAGGCATCAGCGTTTCATTATTGATGATGCAGGAACTGCTGCGACGCGGGCATGACGTCACGCTGGAAGTGGCCGGCAAAGGGCCGGATCGCGCGGCGTTCGAGGCACTGGCGGCCCGGCTCCAGCTCGGCGATCGCGTCACCTTCAGCGGTTACCAGGATGACGTCGCCGGCTTCTTCAATCGCACGCACATTTACATGAGCACGCCGATCACCGAGCCGTTCGGCTTGTCCTGCATGGAATCGCTCTATTTCGGCGTGCCGGTCATCTTCCCGCAGGTTGACGGCCAGCCGGAAGCGGTGAAAGACGGCGTCTGCGGCATTGGCCTGGTTCCGTCGGTCACCATCGAACAACACCGGCAGCTCACCGATATCGAGGTCGACTTCCCGCATAAAGTCTACGATCCGTTAACCGACAGCCTGGTGTCGCCCAAGCTGTTGTCGCATATCGACTGTGCGGATGCCGTTGAGACATTGCTGGCGGGCGAAACCTACCAGACGTTGAGCCGAAACGCGCAGCGCTATCCTGCTGAACATTTCAACTATGCTCAGTTCAAAGCTGAGTTTGACGACACGCTGCGATCCTTCATCGTTTAATCAACACGTGAGCCGGAAAACACGCCCGATGCTAAAACAAAAAACGCCGCACCCTGCCTTCAGTTATTTGATTTATCTGGGATGCGCCATCGCTTTTTGCACCATTCCTTTCGGTTCCGCGACCGGACGCAATCTGTTTTACGTTTCCAGCTACATCGCCTTTATCGCCGTTTGCCTGTATCCGCGCTACTACTTCAGCAACGTTAAAAATCTGCTGTTGCCCGCGCTGATGTTCTGCGTCGGCATGGGCACCATCCTGTGGATGCATCACTTCAAACAGCCGGGTGAGTACATCAACATTTATCGCTCTTATATGTCGACCGGCAAACTGCAGCTCGCAACCGCTTTCATCTTGCTGATTGCGCTCAATGAGCGGCTGTGCGTGCAGCGCCTGCTGATCGTCGTGGCCCTCGTTACCGGCCTGGCGATCAACGGCTATTCCCTCTATCAGGGATTGCGGCTGGATATTCCTCGCGTGGAGCTTAACTTCGATCGCGCCACGGTCGCTGCCTATCTGATGACCGCCATCGATCTGGTGATGATGCAAGCCATCCTGATGCTGCGCACCCGCTACCGCCTGGTGCTGTACATTGCGGCGTTCCTGCTTTCCTTCTCTGCGCTGGTGCTGACCGGCACCCGCGCGGCGATGCTGGTTTACCCGGTGGCGATTTGTCTGTCGCTGCTGGCGACCAAGCATCTGGTTTCCAGGAAACACAAGCTCGCGTTGGTGGCCTCGGTACCGCTGCTGCTCGTAGCCTGCGGCCTGGTGTTCAAACCGCAGATAGAAGAACGCATTCAGGCCTTTGAGACCGACATGCGTCTGATGGATCAGCCACAGACTGAAAACTCGATCATTTCCCGACTGTCGATGCAAACGCTGGCATGGCGCACCGGCTCACAAGCTCCTTGGGGTCAATCCGCCGAGCAGCGCGGTGAAGAGATCCGCGCCATCGTCGCGCAGCAACCTCGCCTGTCTGGCGTCATGCCTTACATCAACGTGCATCTGCATAACGAGCTGCTGGAAACCTATTCGCTCAAGGGGGTCTGGGGGGCGTTGCTGTTGCTGGCGCTGTATGTCGGCCTGTTCTTCTCTTCATTCCGGCCGCAGCGCAACGCGCTGTTGCTGAGCGTGAGCGCCAGCCTGTTCGTTTACGGTCTTAGCGACGTCATCTTCTTCAGCACGGAAGGCACCGTCATGTTCTGTCTGGCGCTGATCGCCGCCGTGCTCTCCGTGGCGAAACCGCCTTCCGCCCAGGAGCAGACCGCGTGAAAACTCATCAGCCACCGCTGCTCAGCGTTATCGTGCCGTTTTACAATAACGAAGCGTTCGTCATCGCTGCGCTGGATTCGTTATTTACGCAGATTTCTGATGAGATTGAGGTGGTCATCATCGACGATGGCTCTACCGATGCGTCAGGGGCGCTGGTCAGCCGGTATCTGGCGCAGCGGCAGCATCCGCACGTGGCTTTTATTTCACAGGCCAACGGCGGCATTGCGCACGCCCGCAATGTCGGCCTGCAGCATGCCGCCGGCCGCTACGTCACCTTTCTCGACGGCGACGATCTGCTGAGCGACGACTATCTGGCGATCCTGCGGCCCCTGCTGATCGCCGATGAATATGACCTGATCGATTTTAATTATCAGAAGTTCACCGAACAACCGCCGAAACCCGAGAACCGCGCGACGCAGCCCGCAGCCTACGACTTTTCCTCGTTGGGGCTGGGCAGCCTGCAACCGCTGTTCGCACGCTCGATGTGGCATCTCTGGAGCCGGGTATATAAGCGCACGCTGCTGGCAGGGGAAACGTTCGAAGACGGCAGGCGTTATGAAGACGTGATTTTCACGCCTTTTCAGTATTTCAAAACTCGCCGCATCGCCCATCTTGACTGCGAACTCTATTTCTACCGGGATAACAGCCAGGGCATCACCCGCAATATCAAACCCAAAGATATTGAAGATTTGCTGTTCGCCATGGAGAAGATGCTGCGCTTTGTGGCGCAGCATCCTGGGGATGAGCCGCTGCGCCGGTTGGCCGCCCTGATGCTGGCCAACTGCTTTTCCGAGGTGAAAAGCATGTCGAAGGCGGTGTACGGTTATTATCATTACGCGCCGGCAACGCTGCAAATTCTGCGCCGCGCCGCCGCTGTCTGCCGCAACAGCGACGTGCCGGGCAAAAAAGTCCGCCAGATGCGCTATGCGCGAGTGGATACCTTTCTTTCGAAGCTGCGCGGGCGCAAACCACGCTAACCGCATCGGCCTGGCGGCCGATGCGTCGCCGCACCTCTAGCGCGCTAAAGGCACGTGCGCGACCAGTTCGTCATAAATCCGCTGCGGCTGAATGACCCCCATCGGGCTTTCCGCCTCCAGCGGCATCGTATAGCCGGTGCGCGACACCTGAATGATGCGGTGCAGTTCAGGATCCTGAATCGGCCCGGTGGAGCGTGAATCGGCGGTCACGAACAGGCTGATGGTTTTCACCTTCAACGCCACCGCCAGATGCAGCGGCCCGGTGTCGCCGGTGACCAGAACATGGAAACTGTCGAGCAACGTCAGCAAGCCTTGCAGCCCCGTTTTACCGATCTGATTATCCACGCAGGCCTGCGTTTGCGGGCCGATCAGGCTCATAAACTGCTGGGCCTTGCCGTCGTCAAGCGGTGCGCCAATCAGCACGATGCGCACATTGGGGTGCTTCGCCACCAGCTCATCGGCCAGGCGCGCATAGTGCGACACCGGCCAGCAACGCGACTCCGTCGATGCCCCCAGTTGAAAACCGATGGTGGGATGGTCGCTGCTTTTGACGCCGCGCTGATAGTCCACGGGAATTTCCATCGTCGGATCGTCGCTACGGCAGCCCAAAATGGAAATCAGCTCCAGTTTGCGGCGCACGAAATGGCCGTAATAATGGAAGATATAGTTGGTTAACCAAGGTTCCAGCCCGCAAATACCCGAGCTGTAGTTATCCCTGATGATGTACTTTGCCCCCGCCATGACGGCGCTGATGATGTCATAAGGCAGGTGAGAGTGCAGGATCAGCGCCAAATCCGGCTGATATTCGCGCAGCGATTTCAGCAATGGGCGTATCGTCTTGATCTTGCTGTCCCAATACACCACGCGATCGTAATAGCGGCCGTTTTCCACCAGTTCGCGGTTTTTCTTGTGCACCACCAGCGTGATGTGCGCGTTGGGATAGCGTTCCCTCATCGCCCTCAATGCCGGCGTGTTGAACATGAAGTCGCCCAATGCCGTGGTGGAGTAGATGACGATATTGTCAAACTGCTGGGCGCCGTCGAACGTCGCCTTGTCCTGAAAACGGCCGTACTTCGCCGTATAGCGCCGCAAAAACCAGTCGGCAACCTTAATTTTCCATTTCTTCGACATGTGCGTGCTTAGCTCGCTTTAAGTTGATAATACTCGGCCAGCGTCATGCCCACCGTGCGCTGCTGCAGCCAGTCAAACAGCTGCTCCAGATCGCGGTACAGCACTTCGATATCCTGCTCGGTTTTGAACGTCGGGCTGCCGCCCGGCATAAACTCGGAGGAGTGCAGCATAAACTCGACGTAGTCATGCCCCTGCGCCAACGACGTCTCTGCCACGCTGATCATCTTGGCCACGTTGCCGCCACTCGGCCGCAGCCAGTTGACGGACGGCGAACGCCGCTTGCCGCGCAGCCGATCATAGCCCTGCTTGAACGCATT
This sequence comes from Serratia sp. CY74737, assembly GCF_052166775.1. NCBI lineage: Bacteria > Pseudomonadati > Pseudomonadota > Gammaproteobacteria > Enterobacterales > Yersiniaceae > Serratia > Serratia sp. CY74737. The sequence goes on along the minus strand of NZ_JBJNOF010000020.1, from coordinate 50,774 downwards.
CATCAGCGCCGAATGCTTGTACTGGATGCTCATCGGCACTTCCAGCAGCGACGAAGCACCCGGCTTGGCGATGTTCTGCGGATCGATGAAATAGGCGTGCGACGGGAACCGGCTGTAATCGGTACCGCCGTTGCCCTGCGGGTTGCCCGGCGAAAACTGCCAGTTGACCCGCGGCGTAACCGAACAATCCACCTGATAGCCGTATTCCAGCAGCAGTGAGGCATAGTATTCGTTGAACGCCCAACGGCCGGCGCGATGGCTGAGCATTTTGGTCTGGAAGGCGTCCTCCAGCAGTTTGGTCATGTGGTCGACCTTGGCGCGTATCTGATCGGCGGGATACTCGATCAAATAAGGCTTGTGGCGCCAGTCGTCATCGGTGAGCGGCGTCAGCGGCGGGCTGTTCCAGGCGTGCAGATGCATGCCGACTTCACCGGCGCCGCGGGCGATCACGTCACGCGCGAACTCGACGTAAGCCGGATCCATCGCCATTTCATAGTTGGTGAGATAAACCGGCTTGAAGGCATATTTCTCGCACAGCGCCTGAAAGCGCGGCAAGAAACGCGTGTTTTCGGTCGCGATGCGATCGTGGTTTTGCCACAGATTATCGCCTTCGGTATCAATGGTGATGAGAAACGCCGGTTTAGTCATGAATATCGAACCTGATATCAACAGAATACGCTATGTTACGCAGGCCGTTTCGCCAGGGCAAACGACTTTGCTGCCTGGTTTGGACAACGTTGAAGCGCATTCGTCCCTGCTCCGGCGATTTTTTTGCGGCTCGGCAAGAAAACCGAGCAACAGTAGCCACATGCGATCGGGTCATTTAGAATCAAAGATTGGTTTCCCAGAAAGCGACTCATGATGAACGACGCGCCAGCCCTAACTTCCGCCCCATCCGTACAGCGTATTCTGATCATAAAACTGCGCCACCACGGCGATATGCTGCTGGTCACGCCGGTCATCAGCAGCCTGCGGCAAAACTACCCGCAGGCCCGGATCGATGTGCTGCTGTATCAGGAAACGCAGGAGATGCTGGCCAGTAATCCGGAACTGTCGACCCTGTTCGCCATCGATCGCCAATGGAAAAAACAGGGTACCCGCGCTCACCTCGGACATGAGCTGGCGCTGCTGCGCCGCCTGAAGGCGCAGCGCTACGATCTGGTGGTCAATCTGGCCGATCAGTGGCGCAGCGCCATCATCACGCGCCTGACCGGCGCGCGCATCCGTTTGGGCTTCGATTTCCCCAAACGCCGCGGCTTCCTGTGGCGCCACTGCCACACGCAGCTGGTGCCGGTAGACAATCACGCCCACTTGCATACCGTCGAACAAAATCTCTCGTTGCTGGCGCCGCTGAACCTGCTTGCGCTCAATGAACATGTCACCATGAGTTATGATCCGCAGGATTGGCAGACCTGTGAGCAACTGTTGCAGAAACAGGGCGCCGCCGGCAGTTATATTGTGGTGCAGCCCACCTCGCGCTGGTTCTTCAAATGCTGGAGCGAAGAGAAAATGGCCGCCACCCTCACCGCCTTGCAGGCCGACGGCCACCAGTTGGTGATCACCTCCGGCCCCGACGCCAGAGAAAAAGCCATGGTCGAGCGCATTTTGGCGCTCTGCCCGCCGCAGGGCGTAATCTCGTTGGCCGGCCAGCTGACGCTGCGCCAACTGGCCGCCCTGATTGACCACGCCAAGCTGTTTATCGGCGTGGATTCGGTGCCGATGCATATGGCCGCCGCGCTGCAAACGCCGTGCGTGGCGTTATTCGGCCCTTCCAAGCTGACTTTCTGGCGGCCATGGCAGGCTACCGGCGCCGTGATCTGGGCCGGCGACTTTGGCGAACTGCCCGACCCGGACGCCATCGATACCGGCACCGATGAACGGTATCTCGACCTCATTCCTACAGACGCGGTGATTGCAGCCGCGCGGAGCACGCTGGCATGAAAGCATTTCGTTTGGCGATCGTTCGCCAAAAATACCGCCCGGACGGCGGAGCCGAACGTTTCGTTTCCCGCGCCCTGGAGGCGCTGGAGCAACAGGATCTCGATCTGAACGTCATCACTCGCGAATGGCAGGGTGACGCCAATCCAAACTGGCATATTCACCTGTGTAACCCGTTGAAACTCGGCCGCATCAGTCGCGAACGGGGCTTCGCCGTGGCGGCCAGGGCGCTGTGGCAGAAAGAGCGCTTCGATCTGGTGCAAAGCCATGAGCGCATTCCCGGCTGCGATATCTACCGCGCCGGCGACGGCGTACACCGCCGCTGGCTGCTGCAACGCGCGCGGCTGCTGCCCGAGTGGCGCCGCAAGTGGCTGTTTTCCAACCGTTATCACCGCTATGTGATGTGCGCCGAGCGCGCCATGTACGCCGCACCGGAGCTGAAAGCCGTCATCTGCAACGCCGAAATGATCAAACGGGAAATCATCGCCGACTTTGGCGTGCCCGCCGACAAAATCACGGTGATCTATAACGCCATCGACAATCAAAAGTTCCCGCCCGCCGACGAGGCCCAGCGCCGACGCCTGCGTGAACAATATCAGATCCCGCAACAGGCGCACTGCCTGATCTTCGTCGGCTCCGGTTTCGAGCGCAAAGGGCTGGCCGCCGCCATCCGCGCCGTGGCGGCGACCGACAGCCACCTCTTGGTGATCGGTAAAGACAAAGCCGAAAAGCGTTACCGGGCGCTGGCGCAGTCGCTGGGCTGCGGCGATCGCATTCACTTTATGGGCGTGCAGAAGCAGACTCTGCCGTTCTATCAGGCCGCGGATGCGCTGCTGCTGCCGACGCTGTACGATCCGTTCCCGAATGTGATTCTGGAAGCGATGTCCTGCGGCCTGCCGGTTGTCACCAGCACCACCTGCGGCGGCGCCGAGTTTATCACCCCGGGCCAGAACGGCTTTGTGACAGACGCGCTCGACGTGCCGGCCATCACAGAAGCCATTCGGGCGCTGCCGCGCCAGGCGCTGGGATCCTCCATGGGCGAAGCGGCAAGATTGCGCATTATGACGGCTACGCCGGCGCATCTCTCCGAACAGCTCATTTCCCTCTATAACCGGTTACTGGATTAGCTATGCGTATTCTGATGATCATCGATGGCCTGCCGGGAGGCGGCGCGGAAAAAGTGGTGCTGACCCTGTGTCAGGGCATGCAGCAACAGGGGCATGACGTCAGTCTGATCTCGCTGCGTGACGTCTGCAATTACCCTATCCCGTCAGGCATTGATTATCAGGTGGTGGCCGATCGCAGCCGTGCCCCCTGGCGCAAGCTGACCGAGCTGTCGCGCCGCGCCGCCGCGCTGGATCGGGCGATAGCCGAACACGAGCGCCAACACGGCGCGTTCGATCTGGTGTTCTCCAACCTGCACAAAACCGATCGCATCGTCAGCCGCAGTAAGCGGCTGGCTTCGGATCGCCTGTGGTTCTGCATTCACGGCATTCTCTCCACCTCCTACCTCGGCCACCGCAAAGGCCTGGATCGCTGGCTCAAGCAACGTAAAATCGCCAACGTTTACCAGGGGAGAAATATCGTCGCCGTTTCACAGGCGGTCGGTGGCGATCTGCAGCAGAATTTGCCGATCCGCCCGCGTCGGCTGGCGGTCATCAATAACCCGTTCGACATCGACGCCATCCGGCAACAGGCAGCGGCGCCTTGCGAACTGGCCGGTCAGGACTATCTGGTGCACGTCGGCCGCTTTCACGCCACCAAGCGGCATGACCGCCTGCTGAAAGCCTATGCGCAATCTGGCATTCAGGCGCCGCTGGCTTTGATCGGCACCGGGGATGACGCCCGCGTCGCCGAGGTCAAGCGTCTGGCGGCAGACTTGGGTATCGCAGAGCGCGTGCTGTTCCTCGGCTTCCAGGCCAATCCCTATCCGTTTATCCGTCATGCCTCGCTGTTGGTGCTCAGCTCCGATAGCGAAGGGTTTGGCAATGTGCTGGTAGAATCGCTGTTGTGCGGCACGCCGGTGGTCAGCACCCGCTGTCCGGGCGGCCCTGCGGAAATTCTGGAAAAAACCGGCATGGCTAACGCGTTGGCGGAATTAAACGAAGCGTCGCTGGCAGAAAAAATGGCGGAAATTTACGCCAATCCGCCGCAGATAAATCAACAGCAATTGCTGAGCTATGGGCTGGAGCCTATTTGCCGTCAATATATTGAGCTGAAAGAAAAATAATAAAGTAATAAATAAGGCAGGTGATACCTGCCTTATTTTCTTCGCTAGCTTAGCGCCTGCATTTTCTGCCAAACCTCATCGACAGAAACATCTTCACAGTGCCCCGACTCACTCTGCAAAATATGATGACGGCCGGTCCATGGATGCCAGGACGTTTTATCGGTATCGCCAAAGAACACCACCATATCCTTATTCAGCGCGGCGGCAAGATGCATCTGCCCGCCGTCGCTGCACAGCACCCGATCGCATAAATCGAACCCGCCCAACAGCTCGCGCACCGAGGCCGTCGGATAAAACGCGACGCGTTCGTTTTGGCACAGCGCCAACAGCTGTTCTGCGCGCTGCTGATCGCCGATGTCGTCCGGCGCCAGCGTGCCCTGCGGCGACCAGAAGATCAGCACGCCGGTGCGGGGATCGGCGGTCAGGCGGTTGATGATTTCGGCATAGCGTTCAACCGGCCAGCGCCTTTTCGGGCTACGGCTGCTGATATGCACGGCGCAAACCCGTTCGACCGATGGCAGGCGTTCCTGCAGCCGCTGCGCCGCCAGCTGCCGCTCTTCCGGCGTCAGGAATACCCGTACCGGCGGGATCGGAATGGTTTGATCGGTTATCGCCGATAAATAGCTGTAGGTGTGTTCGACCTGATGTAGACCGCGGAAATCGTCCTTGCGGAACGGGCGCTGAATATCTTTCGTGCCCAAATCGGCGCCGATGATATGGGTGGCGCCGGCCATTTTCGCTAAACGCAGGCTGTATTTGCAAGGCACCGGGTTGGCCAGAATGACCGCATCGAACTTTATTTTTCGCAGCTTCAGGAAGATCATCAGACGTTCGAAATAAACGCCCAACGTCGTTTCATTTTTCGCCTTGTGCTTGGCCTTTTTATAGACAAAGACTTTCTCGAGATGAGGGTTGTTTTTAACAACGTCCTGGCTGACTTTATTGATCAGCAGATAAACTTTTGCGTCTGGATAGGCAATTTTCACCCCTTCAATCAGAGGCGTGGTGCAAACAAGATCGCCGATGTTGTCGCGGCGAATAATTAAAATATTCTTCATTCCGAGCCTATCGGCGAAATCGCTCGCCGGTTGTCTGAAACTGACACCCAAGGTTACCAAATTAGCGCCTTTCCCTTCCAGTTATGGTACTATTCCGAATAACCCATATAAATGAAATTGATAGAATGTTGCTGCGTTTATATCAGGTACTACTCTACCTCATCCAACCCCTGATCTGGCTCCGCTTACTGCTGCGCAGCCGCAAAGCTCCAGCCTACCGTAAACGCTGGGCGGAACGCTATGGCTTCTGCGCCGGGAAAGTCGTGCCGGGCGGCATTATGCTGCATTCCGTCTCCGTCGGCGAAACGTTGGCGGCCATCCCGCTGGTGCGGGCGCTGCGCCATCGTTACCCCGCGTTGCCGATAACTGTGACCACAATGACCCCGACAGGTTCAGAACGCGTCCAGTCCGCTTTCGGCAAAGACGTGCATCATGTCTATCTGCCCTACGATCTGCCCGGTTCCATGAACCGCTTCCTCGACCAGGTGAATCCCAAGCTGGTGATCATCATGGAAACCGAGCTATGGCCTAACCTGATCAACGCACTGCATCAGCGGCAAATCCCCCTGGTGATCGCCAATGCGCGCCTGTCGGCGCGATCCGCCGCCGGCTATAAGAAAATTGGCGGATTCATGCGCGATATGCTGCGCCGCATTACGCTGATCGCCGCACAGAACCAGGAAGACGGCGATCGTTTTATCGAACTGGGCCTGAAACGCTCACAGCTGGCCGTTACCGGCAGCCTGAAATTCGATATCTCCGTCACCCCGGAACTGGCCGCCCGCGCCGTTACGCTGCGCCGCCAATGGGCGCCGCGCCGCCCGGTGTGGATCGCCACCAGCACCCATGAAGGCGAAGAAACCATCCTGCTCGAAGCGCACCGCAAGCTGCTGGAAAAACACCCCGACCTGCTGCTGATCCTGGTGCCGCGTCACCCGGAACGCTTCCCGACCGCCAAGGAACTGGTACAGAAGGCCGGCTTCAGCTACACCCTGCGCAGCAGCGGCGAAATCCCGTCCGGCAGCACCCAGGTGGTGATCGGCGATACCATGGGCGAACTCATGCTGCTGTACGGCATCGCCGATCTGGCCTTTGTCGGCGGCAGCCTGGTGGAACGTGGCGGGCATAACCCGCTGGAAGCCGCCGCCCACGCCATCCCGGTGCTGATGGGCCCGCATACCTTCAACTTTAAAGACATCTGCGCCAAGCTTTCGCAGGCCGAAGGCCTGATCACCGTGACCGACGTGGATTCGCTGGTAAAGGAAGTGGAAACCCTGTTGACCGACGAAGACTACCGCCGTTACTACGGCCGCCATGCGGTGGAAGTGTTGTATCAGAATCAGGGAGCGTTGCAGCGCCTGCTGCAGCTGCTGGAACCGCACCTGCCGCCCCGGAGTCACTGAATGAGCAGCCGCAAAAGCCTGTCGGTGGTGATGATCGCCAAAAACGAAGCCGGGCTGTTGCCGGACTGCCTGCGCTCTGTCGCCTGGGCCGATGAAATCATCGTGCTGGACTCCGGCAGCGAGGACAACAGCGTCGCCGTCGCCGAAAGTCTGGGCGCCAAAGTCTTCACGCACACCGACTGGCAAGGATTCGGCAAGCAGCGCCAGCTGGCGCAAAGCTACGCCAGCCATGACTACGTATTGATGATCGACGCCGACGAACGCGTCACCCCCGAACTGCGGCAATCCATCGAGCGGGTGTTGAACGCGCCTGACGACGGCGCCGTTTACAGCTGCGCGCGGCGCAACCTGTTCCTTGGCCGCTTCATGCGCCACAGCGGCTGGTATCCCGACCGCGTCAACCGCCTGTACGCCAATTCACGCTATCGCTATAACGACGATCTGGTGCACGAGTCGCTGAACATCGGCGACGCCAAAGTGATCCCCCTCAGCGGCGATATGCTGCACCTGACCTGCCGCGACTTCTTCGCCTTTCAGCGCAAACAGCTGCGCTATGCCGAAGAGTGGGCCACACAGCGCCACCGGGCCGGCAAGCGTTGCGGCTATCTGTCCATCCTGACCCACACGCTCGGCGCCTTCGTCAAAACCTGGCTGCTGCGGGCCGGCTTCCTCGACGGTAAACAGGGGTTGCTGTTAGCGGTGGTCAACGCGCAATATACCTTCAATAAATATGCCGCATTATGGGCATTGGGCCGCAACTACTCAGAGAAGTGAATCATGACCAGCAAAGCCATCTATCCCGGGACCTTCGATCCCATGACCAACGGCCACCTGGATTTAGTGACGCGCGCGTCGCTGATGTTCGATCACGTGATTCTGGCCATCGCCGCCAGCCCGAGCAAAAAGCCGCTGTTCAGCCTGGATGAGCGCGTGGCGCTGGCGACGCAGGTCACCTCGCATCTGGACAATGTGGAGGTACTGGGCTTCAGCGAGCTGATGGCGCATTTCGCCGCTCACCAGAATGCCAATATCCTGGTGCGCGGCCTGCGGGCGGTGTCTGACTTTGAGTACGAACTGCAGCTGGCGAACATGAACCGCCATTTGATGCCGACGCTGGAAAGCGTGTTCCTGATGCCTTCCGAAGAGTGGTCGTTCATCTCCTCCTCACTGGTGAAGGAGGTCGCCCGCCACGGCGGCGATATCGCGCCTTTCCTGCCCGATGTGGTCACTCAGGCGCTGATGGCGAAGCTCGCCGCCGCGTGATGCTCAGCGCTGGCAGCGTCGGCAAAAGAAGGTGCTGCGCTGCCCGTGCTTGGCGGATTCAATCGGCGTGCCGCATGTGCGGCACGGTTCTCCCGCCCGTCCGTAAACCTGCAGCTCCTGCGCGAAGTACCCCGGTTTCCCGTCCGACTGCAAAAAGTCGCGCAATGTGGTGCCGCCCTGCTCGATGGAGCGTTGCAACACCGCCTTGATGGTCTTCGCCAACAGCGCCGCTTCGGCTTTGGTCAAGGATCCCGCCGGACGATCGGGCAGGATCCCGGCGCTGAACAGCGATTCACTGGCGTAAATGTTACCGACCCCGACCACCAGCTTATTATCCATCAGCCACGGTTTGATCAGCGTGCGCTTATTACGTGATTTTTCATACAGGTAGTCACCGTTGAACGCCTCACTCAGCGGTTCTGGCCCCAGATGCGCCAACACGCTGCTGGTCGCCAGGTCTTCGCACCACAGCCAGGCGCCGAAGCGGCGCGGATCGGTATAGCGCAGGATCATACCGTTGTTGATCACCAAATCGACGTGGTCGTGTTTGCCGGCTTCGTCTTCGTTTTCCTCACGCAGCATGCGCAGGCTGCCCGACATGCCCAGATGCACGATAATCCAACCGCGCTCCAGCTCAATCAGCAGGTATTTGGCCCGACGCTGCACGCTGAGCACCGGCCGATCGCTCAGCGTCAGGATCTGCTCGGAAACCGGCCAGCGCAGGCGCGCGTTGCGCACCACCGCATACTGAATGCTGTGGCCGACAAGATAAGGCTCTATACCGCGTCTGCTCGTCTCAACTTCCGGTAATTCAGGCATCTGGCTTCCCCTCCGATGTTTTCTACCCTTTATAAAACAAAAAAACCCGGCCAAGGCCGGGTTTTTCATTAATCCACTAAAATTATTTAATTTTAGCTTCTTTGTATACTACGTGCTGACGGACAACTGGATCGAATTTCTTCAGTTCCAATTTTTCCGGCTTAGTACGCTTGTTCTTCGTGGTGGTATAGAAGTGACCAGTACCAGCAGAAGAAACCAGCTTGATCTTCTCGCGAACACCTTTAGCCATGATTCAGTTCCTTAATACTTCTCACCACGGGCACGCAGATCGGCCAGAACCGTCTCAATACCCTTCTTATCGATAACACGCATACCTTTAGCAGATACACGCAGAGTTACAAAGCGCTTCTCAGCCTCAACCCAAAAACGGTGTGAGTGCAGGTTAGGCAGAAAACGGCGTTTGGTCGCGTTCATTGCGTGGGAACGGTTGTTACCGCTCACCGGGCGCTTGCCAGTAACTTGGCAGACTCGGGACATGTCTATTCTCCAAAAATCAAATCAGCTCGAGCTTCGTATAGGGTATGGCCGCCTCGTCAGGCTTTTAGAGCCCATCTCAGCAAACTTCATACTGAGGAGACTCTCGTCATCAGGTAGAAACCACACATCAGGTCAGAAACCTGCTGAGATAGGCTCTTGCGCCAAACCCAAGATTCTCAAAGGTGGCGTAGTATACGCTCTGAAGCGTAAGTGCTCAAGTCCCGAACAGCTAAAGATCCCACAAGGATCGCGAAAAAATCGCTTAAAGCCATCCGCGCTCGGCAAAAGAGACGCATTCACCCCGACCGATCACCAAATGATCGAGCACTCGGATCTCCAATAACTGGCAGGCTTTCACCACCTGTTCAGTTATCAAACGGTCGGCATGACTGGGTTCAGCCTTACCCGAGGGGTGATTATGCGCGAGAATCAGCGCGGCGGCATTAGCCTTCAACGCTTCACGCACAATTTCTCTCGGGTAGACGACGACGCTGCTGATGGTACCAGCAAACATCTCCTGATGGCGAATAACCCGATGCTGATTGTCTAAAAACAATACCAAAAAGACCTCTCGCTCACGATGCGCCAGCAGGCTTTGCAGATAATGCTGGGTGACGCGCGGGTTAAGCATGGCGTTTTCCTGCGAGAGATGGCTGGAAAAGAAGCGAAGCGCCAGCTCGGCAATCGCCTGCAGTTGCGTATAGCTGGCGTCGCCCAGGCCTTTTTGACTGCAAAACGCCTGATGATCGGCCGACATCAGATGGTAAAGCGAGCCGAATCGGCGCAGCAGCTGCTCCGCCAGCTGCATTACGTGCACGCCGGGCAACCCGGTACGCAAGAAAATGGCCAACAGCTCTGCGTCGGACAGCGCCGCGGCCCCCTGCATCAACAGCTTTTCACGCGGCGCCAGCGCGCCCGGCCAGCACGCCACAGTCGGGTTGCTCATCGTGTTCCTCCCTGAAAGGGCTACAGCATGCCATGCGCCCCCCGGCGCGTTCGACAGGTGTTTGATAACATTGCGAAGTGTTTCGCAAAGCACAATGTAACGCCCTGCAGCCATTGCGGAATCGCTCACCTGAACGGCGGATATGCTAAAATGGCGCATCTTTCGGCTTTCAATCGGACAATGATGATGACGGGACTTTCCGGCAAACATATTGTGCTTGGCATCAGCGGCGGCATCGCCGCCTACAAATGCCCAGAGCTGGTGCGCCGCCTGCGTGACAGGGGTGCGGAAGTGCGCGTGGTGATGACCCACGCCGCCAAGGCGTTCATTACGCCGCTGACGCTGCAGGCCGTTTCCGGCCACCCGGTGTCCGACGATCTGTTGGATCCCGCCGCCGAAGCCGCCATGGGCCACATCGAACTTGGCAAATGGGCGGATCTGGTGATTCTGGCGCCGGCGACCGCCGATCTGCTGGCGCGCGTCGCCGCCGGCATGGCCAACGATCTGCTGACTACCGTCTGCCTGGCGACCGACGCCCCTATCGCCGCCGCCCCCGCCATGAACCAGCAGATGTATCGCGCCGCCGCCACGCAGGCCAACCTGCAAACGCTGCAGGCGCGCGGCATGCTGCTCTGGGGGCCGGACAGCGGCAGCCAGGCCTGCGGCGACGTCGGCCCGGGTCGCATGCTGGATCCGCTGGACATCGTCGAGCTGGCGAACGGTCATTTCTCCGCCCCGCAGGATCTGCAACATTTGCAGGTTATGATCACCGCCGGCCCGACGCGCGAAGCGCTGGATCCGGTACGCTTCATCAGCAATCACAGCTCCGGCAAAATGGGCTTCGCCATCGCCCGCGCCGCCGCCGCCCGCGGCGCGCAGGTGACGCTGATCGCCGGGCCGGTGAGCCTGCCGACGCCGCCGAAGGTCACACGCGTGGACGTCACCAGCGCGCTCGAGATGGAGCAGGCGGTGCAACAGCGCGCCGCTCAGCAGCAGATTTTCATCTCCTGCGCCGCCGTAGCCGACTACCGTCCCGAGCGGATCGCCGATGAAAAAATAAAAAAACAGGGTGATGAAATCGTCCTCAAGATGGTAAAAAACCCCGATATCGTCGCCGGCGTGGCGGCGATGACCAAAAATCGACCGTTTGTCGTGGGGTTTGCCGCCGAAACCCAGAATGTGGAAGAATACGCGCGGCAAAAACTGGCGCGTAAGAAGCTGGATTTGATTTGCGCTAACGATGTATCGCTCGCAGAGCACGGGTTCAACAGCGACACCAATGCCCTGCACCTTTTTTGGCAGGATGGAGATAAACGCCTGGCGCTGAGCGACAAGGCACTCCTTGGCCAACGTTTAATAGACGAGATAGTCAGCCGTTATGATGAAAAAAATCGACGTTAAGATCCTCGACCCGCGCATCGGTCAGGATTTCCCGCTACCGACCTACGCCACTCCGGGCTCCGCCGGTCTCGACCTGCGCGCCTGCCTGGACAGCGCGGTGGAGCTGGCGCCGGGTGAAACCACGCTGCTGCCTACCGGTCTCGCGATCCATATCGCCGACGCCGGCCTGGCGGCGGTGATCCTGCCGCGCTCAGGCCTGGGCCATAAGCACGGCGTCGTGCTGGGCAATCTGGTCGGCCTGATCGACTCCGATTATCAAGGCCAGCTGATGGTATCGGTCTGGAACCGCGGCCAGAAGTCATTCACTATCGAACCGGGCGAACGCATCGCGCAGATGGTCTTCGTGCCGGTGGTGCAGGCCGAGTTCAACCTGGTGGAAGAGTTCGACAGCAGCGAGCGCGGCGAAGGCGGCTTCGGCCACTCGGGGCGCCACTAAGCGCCACCCAATGCACGATGGCCGGCAGGGAAACGTCGCCTGAACCTTGCCTTTCCGGGGAGAAGGATGTCTCTGCGGCAAGGTTTTACCGCGACAATTGCAGCGCACACCAGGCAGCGCGGAAAAAGGCCGTTAAGGCCGCTGACCCCAGCATCGTAAAAAAGCTATCACATAAGCCGCACAGAGCCTGCTCTGCAGCGGCCGGTGCCCGGGTTTCCGTCAGTTAAGTTTTAGCAAGGGTCTAATCAGACATGGCAGAAAAAGAAAATACGAAAAGGAATCGGCGCGAGGAAATATTGCAGGCGTTAGCCCAGATGCTGGAATCCAGCGACGGCAGCCAGCGCATTACCACCGCCAAGCTCGCCGCGAACGTGGGTGTTTCTGAAGCTGCGCTGTACCGGCATTTCCCCAGCAAGACACGGATGTTCGACAGTCTGATCGAGTTTATCGAAGACAGCCTGATCACCCGCATCAACCTGATCTTGCAGGACGAGAAAGAGACGTTTAATCGTCTGCGCCTGATTTTACTGCTGATTCTGGGCTTTGCGGAACGCAACCCGGGGCTGACGCGCATCATGACCGGCCACGCGCTAATGTTTGAACAGGATCGCCTGCAGGGCCGCATCAACCAGCTGTTCGAACGCATCGAGGCGCAGCTGCGTCAGGTGTTGAAAGAGCGCAAATTGCGCGAAGGCAAAGGCTTCATCGTCGATGAAACGCTGTTGGCCAGCCAGCTGCTGGCCTTCTGCGAAGGCATGTTGTCGCGCTATGTGCGTTCGGAATTCCGCTATCGCCCAACGCAGGAATTCGACGCCCGCTGGCCGCTCCTGGCAGCACAGCTGCAATAAAGATAACGCCGGGCATGCCCGGCGTTTTACTTATATCCCGTACTGCTCGCGGTAAGCGCGCACCGCCGCCAGGTGGTCCGCCATTTCCGGTTTCTCTTCCAGATAGGCGATCAGATCCTTCAGCGTGACGATCGAAATCACCTTGCAGTGGTAGTCGCGTTCCACTTCCTGAATGGCGGAGATGTCCGCTCGGCCGCGTTCCTGGCGGTCGAGGGAGATCAGCACGCCCGCCAACGAAGCGCCGCTGGCGCCGATGATTTCCATCGACTCACGGATCGCGGTACCGGCGGTGATCACATCGTCCACCAGCATCACGCGGCCCTGCAGCGGGCTGCCCACCAGCGAACCGCCCTCGCCGTGGGTCTTGGCTTCCTTGCGGTTAAAGCAGTAAGGCACGTCGCGCTCATGGTGTTCCGCCAGCGCAACCGCCGTGGTGGTGGCGATAGGAATGCCTTTATAGGCCGGGCCAAACAGCAGATCGAAATCGATGCCGGAATCCATCAGGGCTTCGGCATAGAAGCGCCCCAACAGCGCAAGATCGCGCCCGGTATTAAACAGGCCGGCGTTGAAGAAATACGGGCTGGTGCGGCCGGATTTCAGGGTGAACTCGCCGAATTTCAATACCTGCTTGTTAAGCGCGAACTCGATAAACTGGCGCTGATAGGCTTTCATTACTGCTTCTCCTCGTCTGAATCTGCTTGGGTCTTATCATTACTGCCGCCCGATCGGCGGGCATAAAAAAGGCGACTTCTCAGTCGCCTTGAAAAATCAGTCCGCCAGCGCCGCTTTCTGCGCCTGGAAGATGGTTTCGATGCCTCCTCGGGCCAGCGCCAATAGCGCCAACAGCTCATCGTGGCTGAACGGCTCGCCTTCGGCGGTGCCCTGCACTTCAATCATGCGGCCGTCTTCCATCATCACCACGTTCATGTCGGTTTCCGCCGCGGAATCTTCCACATACTCCAGATCGCACAGCGCTTCGCCGTTGACGATGCCGACGGAAACCGCCGCCACCATGCCCTTCATCGGATTGGCTTTCAGCTTACCGTTGGCCACCAGGGTGTTCAGCGCATCGGCCAGCGCCACGCAGGCGCCGGAGATGGAAGCGGTGCGGGTACCGCCGTCGGCCTGCAGTACGTCGCAGTCGAGAGTGATGGTGAATTCACCGAGCTTTTTCAGATCCACCGCGGCGCGCAGCGAACGGGCGATCAGGCGCTGGATCTCCAGCGTGCGGCCACCCTGTTTGCCTTTGGCGGCTTCACGGGCGTTGCGGCTGTGGGTGGAGCGCGGCAGCATGCCGTACTCGGCGGTGATCCAACCTTGCCCCTGGCCTTTCAGGAAGCGCGGAACGCCCTCTTCTACCGTGGCGGTGCACAAGACTTTGGTATCGCCAAACTCAACCAGCACTGAACCTTCAGCGTGTTTGGTATAGTGACGTGTCAGTGTCAGGGGGCGAACTTGCTGTGGTGCTCTGCCTGCAGGACGCATGGGCTCTCTCCGGCTTCAAATCAACTATTGGCTGCGCATTATACGGGCTTCGTGACGTAATGCCTATCCTGCCCGCAGCCGCGACGCTATAATCGCCCCATCTTTTCCTATTACGGGTACGCATCAATGATCCGCAGCATGACCGCCTACGCCCGGCGTGAAATCAAGGGTGAATGGGGCAGCGCAGCCTGGGAGCTGCGTTCCGTTAACCAGCGCTACTTAGAAACCTACATCCGCCTGCCGGAGCAATTCCGCAGCCTGGAGCCGGTGATCCGTGAACGTATCCGTGGCCGCCTGACCCGCGGCAAAGTCGAATGCAACCTGCGTTTCGAACTGGATCCAAGCGCGCAAAGCTCGCTGATCCTGAACGAAAAACTGGCCAAACAGCTGGTCGAAGCCGCCAACTGGGTGAAAATGCAGAGCGACGAAGGGGAAATCAACCCGATCGACGTGCTGCGCTGGCCGGGCGTGATGTCCGCGCAGGAGCAGGATCTGGACGCCATCAGCGCCGAGCTGATGAAGGCGCTGGACGGCGCGCTGGATGACTTTATCGTCGCACGCGAAAGCGAAGGCGCCGCGCTGAAAACGCTGATCGAACAGCGCCTCGACGGCGTCAGCGCCGAAGTGGTCAAAGTGCGCGCCCAGATGCCGAACATCCTGCAATGGCAGCGCGAGCGCCTGGTCAGCAAGCTGGAAGAGGCGCAGGTGCAGCTGGAAAACACTCGCCTGGAGCAAGAGCTGGTGCTGATGGCGCAGCGCATCGACGTCGCCGAAGAGCTGGACCGCCTGGAAGCGCACGTGAAAGAGACGCACAACATCCTGAAGAAGAAAGAAGCCGTCGGCCGCCGCCTCGACTTTATGATGCAGGAATTCAACCGCGAATCGAACACCCTGGCCTCCAAGTCAATCAATGCCGACGTCACCGCCTCCGCCATCGAGCTGAAGGTGTTGATCGAGCAAATGCGCGAGCAGATCCAGAACATCGAGTGATCCGCTCCGCACGCCATCAAGCCCGCGCCACGCGGGCTTTTTTATGGCTATAGATCAGCGATAGGCGGCCGCCTGTTCCTCACCGATCAACCCCATTTTCTGCAGTTGCACCGCAATGCTCCAGGTTGAACGCTCGAACTCATCGCTCAGCGCCTCCAGCGTCGCCCCGGCCGCATGGCTCTCGCGCAGCCGCAGTTTTTCTTCTTCCGGCCAGGGGAAGTAAGCATTGGCCGGCCGGCCCTCGGCCAGATTCTTCTGCCGCTTTTCTTCCGGCGTCAGCCTGGCTTTTTTCTGCAGTTCGGATTCACCGTCAAACTCGTCGGCCAACGCGAACAGCAGGCGGATAGCCTCCGGCGCGCAGGCCGCTGAAGCCGGTCTCAACAGCTCGCCGGTGTCGGGATTAACGCCGTTGGCCAGCGCCCTGAGCAACATGCCGGTATTCATCGTTCGCCTCCTTGTTCGATAAAATGCGCGCCGGTCGCGGCGCCTTGCCCAAACATGTTTCTCTTCCTCAGCCGAGAAAACCACGCTTTGCGCCGGGAAAAATCGCCCATTGCGAGCCAGATTCCAGGCGCCTGAACGTGCGGGACGGTGGTTGCATCAGGCTGCGAGCCGGCAGGCATCATGGAAGACAGCTCACTAAGGAACGTCGGGGGCTTATGAAAAACTGCCGAGCAGCGCGTGCGGATGACAATCGGCAAGATATCCCGCACGCCATAAGTATTTTGTTCTAATTATCACGCAAGGTAATGAAAGGACGGCGATGCTGTGGCTAAATGTGTTTTTTTCCTGCCCGTGAACCGTACGGACCGTTTATGCCACAAATTCTGCAATTTATTATGGCCCTGGTGGTGATCATCGCCCTGGCGCTGCTGGTCAGCAATAATCGCAAGAAAATCCGCCTGCGCTATATCATCCAGCTGCTGGTGATCGAAGGCGCGCTGGCCTATTTCTTCCTGCACTCCGCCAGCGGGCTCAGTGTGATCAAACACGTCGCCGGCTTCTTCGACACCCTGCTCGCCTACGCCGCACAAGGGTCGGAGTTCGTGTTCGGCGGCATGAGCAAAGATGGCCTGGCGTTTATCTTCCTCGGCGTTTTGTGCCCTATCATCTTTATTTCCGCCCTGATCGGCATTTTGCAGCATTTCCGCATCCTGCCGCTGATCATCCGCCTGGTGGGCACCCTGCTGTCCAAGGTCAACGGCATGGGCAAGCTGGAATCGTTCAACGCCGTCAGCACGCTGGTGCTGGGGCAGTCGGAGAACTTCATCGCCTACAAGGGCATCATCGGCGACATCTCGCCGCGCCGCATGTACACCATGGCCGCGACCGCCATGTCGACGGTATCGCTCTCCATCGTCGGCGCCTACATGTCGATGATCGACGCGCAGTACGTGGTGGCGGCGTTGATCCTTAATATGTTCAGCACCTTCATCATCCTGTCGATCATCAACCCGTATCAGGTCGAAGACGAGCCGGAGCTGAAGCTGAACAAGCTGCACGAAGATCAGAGCTTCTTCGAAATGTTGGGCGAGTACATTCTGGCCGGCTTCAAAATTGCGATGATCATCGCGGCGATGCTGATCGGCTTTATCGCGCTGATCTCCGCCGTCAATGCGCTGTTCTCGGCGGTGCTCGGCATCAGCTTCCAGCAGATCCTCGGCTACGTGTTCTATCCGCTGGCCTGGCTGATCGGCATCCCGGCGGAAGAGGCCCTGAAGGCGGGCAGCATCATGGCGACCAAACTGGTGGCCAACGAATTCGTGGCGATGATTGAGCTGAAGAAAATCGCGGCGGAGCTGTCGCCGCGCGGGCTGGGCATTCTGTCGGTGTTCCTGGTGTCGTTCGCCAACTTCGCCTCCATCGGCATCGTCGCCGGCGCCATTAAGGGGCTGAACGAGCAGCAAGGCAACGTGGTTTCCCGTTTTGGCCTGAAGCTGGTTTACGGCTCGACGCTGGTGAGCCTGTTGTCGGCGGCCATCGCCGGCCTGGTGCTGTAATCCCCACTCCCGGCCGCAGGGCCGGGAGTTCGCTTTAAAACGCCACGCACACCGGCGCATCCACCCGCATTACCGAATCCTGCGCAAACTGCTGCTTATAGCCGCTGCGCAGCGCCTCGATATTCGCCTCGCTCTCTTTGCCCGGCGCATGGATCAACAGCAGCGCCTTGCTGTTCTCGCGCGCCAGCTTGCCGTCGTGACCCAGCCACTGCCCTTTGGCATCAAACACCGTCAGCCCGTCTTTAAAACGCGGCGTCACCTGGCTATCGACGAAGGTTTGCCACTCGGCGGTGGTGATCGCCGGCCCCGCCGGCCGGTTCAGGCCGAAGTAGAGCGTTGTCTGCACCAGCGGATCGCCGGTGCGGCAAGCCGGGGCGGGGGAAACAGCCTGGTGGCCTGGCGCCACGCAGCCACTCAGCAGCAGGGCGGCCACCATGGCGCCGGCGGCCAGTCTCGGGGAGTTTTTCATCTGCAGTCTCGATTTTTCGGTTGAAGGATTCGCTGCAAAAGTCATAGTCAGCGATGGAAATTAGCGCGAAATTTCTAATGCTTTCATTAACATTCAGATGTTAAAAAAGGCTGTTTATCGGCAATAAAAATGGAGTTTGGATTAGCTATATTAATCCGAAACGCCATCGGTGAAAAAAACTCAGTGGCGCGCGTCCTCAGCGGCGATTACCCTGCCGGCCATCATTCTGACGCAATTACGCTGTGAACCCCTTATGTTACTGAGCATCCTTTATATCATCGGCATCACCGCCGAAGCCATGACCGGCGCGCTGGCGGCCGGCCGCCGCCAAATGGATATGTTCGGCGTGATCATCATCTCCTCTGTCACCGCAATCGGCGGCGGGTCGGTGCGCGATATGTTGCTCGGGCATTTTCCGTTGGGCTGGGTCAAACACCCGGAATACATCGTCATCGTCGCGATAGCGGCGATCGTCACCACCTGGGTGGCTCCTCTGATGCGCCATCTGCGCCGCCTGTTCCTGGTGCTCGACGCCGTCGGCCTGATCGTCTTCTCCATCATCGGCGCGCAGGTGGCCCTGGATATGGGGCACAGTGCGATTATCGCCGCCATCGCCGCGGTGATCACCGGCGTGTTCGGCGGGGTGCTGCGCGATATGTTCTGCAACCGCATCCCGCTGGTTTTCCAGAAGGAGATCTACGCCGGCATCTCCTTCAGCGCCGCCTGGCTGTATATCGGCCTGCAGCACCTCAGCCTGCCGCACAATCTGGTGGTGATCCTCACCTTGGTCGCCGGCCTGAGCGCGCGTCTTATCGCCCTGCGCTTCCGCCTCGGCCTACCGGTGTTCAACTACCAGCATCCGGATCACTGATCTCGGGGCGGCAACGCGCCGCCGCCGAGGCCAAAACTGCAAAAATGTCGCCCTTCAGCGCGTAAATTCGCCCTTTCGGCGCTTTTTCCACGCAAAGCCGCGGGCAAAATGCGAGCTAACGCTGCACCCGGCGCGTTAGCCGTGTATACTGTGCGGAGAAAATACACATCCGCTGTTTTTGGCATATCAACCGTTATCAACGAACATCATCATGGCTCAAGGCACGCTTTATATTGTCTCTGCTCCCAGTGGCGCAGGTAAATCAAGTCTGATTCAGGCTTTGTTAAAGACGCAACCGCTGTACGACACGCAGGTTTCGGTTTCGCACACCACGCGCGACAGTCGCCCGGGTGAAAATCACGGCGAGCACTATTTCTTCGTCTCGAAAGACGAATTCCGCCGGATGATTGAGCAGGACGCGTTTCTTGAGCACGCCGAAGTGTTCGGCAACTATTACGGCACCTCGCGCGCCGCCATCGAACAAGTCTTGTCGACCGGCGTGGATGTGTTTCTGGATATCGACTGGCAGGGCGCGCAGCAAATCCGCGCCAAAATGCCGCAGGCGCGCAGCATCTTCATTCTGCCGCCGTCGAAGGAAGAACTGGGCCGCCGCCTGCGCGGGCGCGGGCAGGATTCCGAAGAGGTGATCGCCAAGCGCATGGCTCAGGCCGTGGCGGAAATGACGCATTACGCGGAGTACGATTACCTGATCGTGAACGATGATTTCGATCTGGCGCTGTCCGATCTGAAGACCATCATTCGCGCAGAACGCCTGCGTTTGGGCCGCCAGTTACTGCGGCATGACGCTTTAATCAGCAAACTATTGGCAGACTGAAGGCAGTTTCAGTATCATGCCCAGTCTTTTCGTCACCTGTGGAGTAGCACAAATATGGCACGCGTAACTGTTCAAGACGCTGTAGAGAAAATTGGTAACCGTTTTGACCTGGTGTTGGTCGCTGCTCGTCGGGCGCGTCAGATCCAGACCGGCGGCAAAGATGCACTGGTTCCGGAAGAGAACGACAAGTACACCGTTATCGCCCTGCGCGAAATCGAAGAAGGCCTGATCACCAGCCAGATCCTCGACGTGCGTGAGCGCCAGGAACAGCAAGAGCAGGAAGCCGCAGAGATTCAAGCGGTTACCGCGATTGCTGAAGGTCGTCGTTAATTAGACTGCGAGTCCGCCTTGTACCTGTTTGAAAGCCTGAATCTGCTGATTCAACGTTACCTGCCCGAGGAGCAGATTAAGCGCCTCAAACAGGCATACCTCGTCGCGCGCGACGCGCACGAGGGCCAGACACGCTCCAGCGGTGAGCCTTACATTACTCACCCGGTCGCCGTGGCCTGCATCCTGGCGGAAATGCGTCTCGATCACGAGACGCTGATGGCGGCGTTGCTGCACGACGTCATCGAAGACACCCCAGCCACCTATCAAGATATGGAACAGCTGTTCGGCAAGAGCGTCGCCGAACTGGTTGAGGGCGTCTCCAAGCTCGACAAGCTGAAGTTCCAGGACAAGAAAGAAGCGCAGGCGGAAAACTTCCGCAAGATGATCATGGCGATGGTGCAGGATATCCGCGTCGTGCTGATCAAGCTGGCCGACCGTACGCACAACATGCGCACCCTCGGTTCGCTGCGCCCCGACAAACGCCGGCGCATCGCGCGTGAAACCCTGGAAATCTACAGCCCCCTCGCCCACCGTCTGGGTATTCATCACCTGAAAACCGAGCTGGAAGAGCTGGGCTTCGAGGCGCTGTACCCGAACCGTTATCGCGTGATCAAGGAAGTGGTGAAAGCCGCGCGCGGCAACCGCAAAGAGATGATTCAAAAAATCCTCTCCGAGATCGAAGGGCGGCTGACCGAGGCCGGCATCGCCTGCCGTGTCAGCGGGCGGGAAAAACACCTCTACTCCATCTACCTCAAGATGCACCTGAAAGAACAGCGTTTCCATTCCATCATGGATATCTACGCGTTCCGGGTGATCGTAAAAGAGGTCGATACCTGCTACCGCGTGCTCGGCCAGGTGCACAGCCTGTATAAACCGCGCCCGGGGCGGGTCAAAGATTACATCGCCATTCCCAAGGCCAACGGCTACCAATCGCTCCATACCTCGCTGATTGGCCCGCACGGCGTGCCGGTCGAAGTGCAAATCCGCACCGAAGACATGGATCAGATGGCTGAGATGGGGGTGGCCGCGCACTGGGCTTACAAGGAAAGAGAACAGGGCGAAACCGGCACCACGGCGCAGATCCGCGCCCAACGCTGGATGCAAAGCCTGCTGGAACTGCAGCAAAGCGCCGGCAGTTCGTTTGAATTTATCGAGAGCGTTAAATCCGATCTGTTCCCGGATGAGATTTACGTTTTCACCCCGGAAGGCCGCATCGTCGAGCTGCCCGCCGGTGCCACGCCGGTCGACTTCGCCTATGCGGTGCATACCGATATCGGCCATGCCTGCGTCGGCGCGCGCGTCGATCGTCAGCCATACCCGCTGTCGCAGTCGCTGACCAGCGGCCAGACCGTCGAGATCATCACCGCGCCGGGCGCACGGCCCAACGCCGCCTGGCTGAACTTCGTGGTCAGCTCGAAAGCGCGCGCCAAGATTCGCCAGATGCTGAAGAACCTCAAGCGCGACGACTCCGTCGGCCTCGGCCGCCGTCTGCTCAACCATGCGTTGGGCGGCAGCCGCAAGCTGGCCGAAATCCCGCAGGAAAACATTCAGCACGAGCTGGATCGCATGAAGCTGGCGACGCTGGACGATCTGCTGGCGGAAATCGGCCTCGGCAACGCCATGAGCGTAGTGGTGGCGAAGAACCTGCAGGGCGATCAGTCCAGCCTGGGTACCACCTCCGGCGTGCGCAACCTGGCCATCAAGGGCGCCGACGGCGTGTTGATCACCTTCGCCAAGTGCTGCCGTCCGATTCCGGGCGACCCGATTATCGCTCACGTCAGCCCGGGCAAAGGGCTGGTGATCCACCATGAATCCTGCCGCAATATTCGCGGCTATCAGAAAGAGCCTGAGAAGTTCATGGCGGTCGAGTGGGATAAAGAGACCGAGCAGGAGTTCATCGCCGAGATCAAGGTGGATATGTTTAACCACCAGGGCGCGCTGGCCAACCTGACGGCGGCGATCAACGCGGCCGAATCCAATATTCAGAGCCTGAACACCGAAGAGAAAGACGGTCGGGTTTATAGCGCCTTTATCCGCTTGACCACCCGCGATCGCATCCATTTGGCAAACATTATGCGTAAAATCCGTATCATGCCGGATGTGATCAAAGTTAACCGCAACCGAAACTAGCGCTTATGAGTCCTGAACGCTATGCGCGGATTTGTGAAATGCTCGCGACCCGGCAGCCGGATTTGACGGTCTGCCTGGAGCAAGTGCACAAACCGCATAACGTCTCCGCCATTATCCGCACCGCCGACGCCGTCGGCGTGCATCAGGTCCACGCCGTGTGGCCCACCACCCGCATGCGCACCCTGGTTTCCTCCGCCGCCGGCAGCAACAGCTGGGTCAGCGTCAAGACCCATCGCACCATCGGCGACGCGGTCGGCCACCTGAAAGCGCAGGGCATGCAAATTCTGGCCACCAACCTGTCTGCGCGCGCGGTCGATTTCCGCGAGGTGGACTACACCCGGCCAACCTGCGTGCTGCTCGGCCAGGAAAAAACCGGCATCACCGAAGAAGCGCTGGCACTCGCCGATCAAGACATCGTCATTCCGATGATCGGCATGGTGCAATCGCTCAACGTCTCCGTGGCTTCGGCACTGATCCTGTATGAAGCGCAGCGCCAGCGGCAGAACGCCGGCCTGTATCGCCGCGACAACAGCATGCTGGATGAAGAAGAGCAGCAGCGTCTGCTGTTCGAAGGTGGCTACCCGGTGCTGGCCAACGTGGCCAAGCGCAAAGGGCTGCCACGCCCGCAGATTGACGAGCAGGGCCAGGTGATCGCCAGCGCCGAATGGTGGGCGGCCATGCAGGCGACGGTGCGCAAATGAAAGGCCGCCTGCTGGATGCTGTCCCACTCACCACGCTTTCCGGGGTTGGCGCCAGCCAGGCGGGCAAACTGGCCAAGCTTGGCCTCGAGACCATTCAGGATCTGCTGCTGCACCTGCCGCTGCGCTACGAAGACCGCACCCGCCTCTACCCGATCAACGATCTGCTGCCGGGCATCTACGCCACGGTAGAAGGGGAAGTGCTGCGCAGCGACATCAGCTTCGGCCGCCGCCGCATGCTGACCTGCCAGATCAGCGACGGTACCGGCATCCTCACCATGCGGTTCTTCAACTTCAACGCCGCGATGAAGAACAGCCTGGCCACCGGCCGCCGCGTGACCGCCTACGGCGAGATCAAACGCGGCAACCACGGCGCGGAGATCATCCATCCGGAATACCGCATTCAGGGCGAAGCCAGCGAGGTTGAGCTGCAGGAGTCGCTGACGCCGGTCTACCCCACCACCGAAGGGGTGCGGCAAGCCACGCTGCGCAAGCTGACCGATCAGGCGTTGGAGCTGCTGGATACCTGCGCCATCGCCGAACTGCTGCCGCCGGAGTTGAGCGGCGGCCTGATGAGCCTGCCGCAGGCGCTGCACACCCTGCATCGCCCGCCGCCGGACATCCAGCTGGCGGATCTGGAGCTGGGCAAACACCCGGCGCAAAAGCGTCTGATCCTCGAAGAGTTGCTGGCGCATAACCTCAGCATGCTGGCGGTGCGCGCCGGCGCGCAGAGTTATCAGGCGCAGCCGCTGCTGCCGGACGATCGGCTGAAAAACCGTTTTCTCGCCCAGTTGCCGTTCTCGCCAACCGGCGCGCAAACGCGCGTGGTGGCCGACATCGAAGCCGATATGCAAAAAGACTTCCCGATGATGCGGCTGGTGCAGGGCGACGTCGGCTCCGGCAAAACGCTGGTGGCGGCGCTGGCGGCGCTGCGCGCCATCGCGCACGGTAAGCAGGTGGCGCTGATGGCGCCGACCGAGCTGCTGGCCGAACAGCATGCCAACAACTTCCGCCAGTGGTTCGAGCCGCTGGGGCTGGAGGTCGGCTGGCTGGCGGGCAAACAGAAAGGCAAGGCGCGCATCGCGCAGCAGGAAGCCATCGCCAGCGGCCAGGTGTCGATGGTGGTCGGCACCCACGCCATCTTCCAGGAGCAGGTTCAGTTCAACGGCCTGGCGTTGGTGATCATTGATGAGCAGCACCGCTTCGGGGTACATCAGCGGCTGGCGCTGTGGGAGAAAGGCGAAGAACAGGGCTTCCACGCCCATCAGCTGATCATGACCGCCACGCCAATCCCGCGCACGCTGGCGATGACTGCCTATGCCGATCTCGATACCTCGGTTATCGACGAGCTACCGCCGGGTCGCACGCCGGTGACCACCGTCGCCATTCCCGATACCCGCCGCGCCGACATCATTCAACGGGTGAAAAGCGCCTGTCTGGAAGAAGGACGGCAGGCTTACTGGGTGTGTACGCTGATCGAAGAGTCCGAGCTGCTGGAAGCGCAGGCGGCGGAAGCCACCTGGGAAGAATTGAAAGCCGCGCTGCCGGAGCTGAAGGTGGCGCTGGTGCACGGCCGCATGAAAGCGCAGGAAAAGCAGGCGGTGATGCAGGCGTTTAAACAGGGCGAGCTGCAGCTGTTGGTCGCCACCACGGTGATCGAGGTCGGCGTCGACGTGCCGAACGCCAGCCTGATGATCATCGAAAACCCGGAACGGCTGGGCCTGGCGCAGCTGCACCAGCTGCGCGGCCGCGTAGGGCGCGGCGCGGTGGCTTCACACTGCGTGCTGCTGTACAAAACGCCGCTGAGTAAAACCGCGCAAACGCGCCTGCAGGTGCTGCGCGACAGCAACGACGGCTTCGTCATCGCGCAGCGCGATCTGGAGATCCGCGGCCCGGGCGAGCTGCTGGGCACCCGCCAAACCGGCAGCGCCGAATTCAAGGTGGCGGACCTGTTGCGCGACCAGGCGATGATCCCCGAAGTGCAGCGCGTCGCTCGCCATCTCCATCAGCACTACCCGGAACACGCCCAGGCGCTGATCGAACGCTGGCTGCCAGAGAAGGCGCGCTACTCCAACGCATAAAAAAGGGCGCCGCAGGCGCCCTTCTCATGATGACTCGCGATATCATCCCACCACCGGGAACACCGGCAACAGCAGATACAGCTTGATGACGATGGCGTTGGCGATATCGATAAAGAACGCCCCCACCATCGGCACCACCAGAAATGCCAGGTGCGACGGGCCGAAGCGATCGGTGATCGCTTGCATGTTGGCGATCGCCGTCGGCGTGGCGCCCATGCCGAAGCCGCAGTGGCCGGCGGCCAGCACCGCCGCATCGTAGTTCTTGCCCATTACCCGGTAGGTGACGAAGATCGCGTACAGCGCCATCACCAGCGTCTGTACGGCCAGGATCGCCAGCATCGGCAGCGCCAGCGAAGCCAGCTCCCACAGGCGCAGGCTCATCAACGCCATCGCCAGGAACAGCGACAGGCTGACGTTGCCCAGCACCGATACCGCCCGCTCGAACACGGTATAGAAACCGGTGAAGGCCAGCGTGTTGCTGAGGATCACCCCGACGAACAGCACGCAAACGAAGTTAGGCAGTTCAAACACCGTACCGCTCAGCAGACCGGCAATCAGCTGCCCCAGGCTCAAACAAATGGCGATCATGGCGATGGTTTCAATCATCACCAGCGAGGTGATCAGGCGGCCGCTTTCCGGCTTCTCGAAGCCGCTCGGCTGCACGCTGTCTTCCGGTGTGCCTTCCGGCGTAGAGGAGTGTTTAACCAGATAGCGCGCCACCGGGCCGCCGATCAGGCCGCCCAGCACCAGGCCGAAGGTGGCGCAGGCCATGGCGACTTCCGTCGCGTTTTCAAAGCCGTAGCGCTCGATGAACAGCTTGCTCCAGGCCGCCCCGGTGCCGTGGCCGCCCGACAGGGTGATCGAACCGGCGATCAGGCCCATCAACGGATCCAGCCCCAGCATTTTCGCCATGCCGATGCCGATGGCGTTCTGCACCAGCAGCAGCCCCAACACCACGAACAGGAATACCATCAGCGCTTTGCCGCCGGCGCGCAACCGCGCCAGGTTGGCGTTCAGGCCGATAGTGGCGAAGAAGGCCAGCATCAGCGGATCCTTCAACGACATGTCAAAGCTGATTTCCCAGTTGGCGAATTTTTTCAGGACTAACAGCAGGAGGGCCACCAGCAAACCGCCGGCGACGGGAGCGGGAATGGTATATTTTCGCAGCAGAGGAATACTTCTGACGCACTTGCCCCCAAGGAGCAAAACCAGCGTCGCCGCGACTAACGTGCCATAAGTATCAAGATGAAACATCCAGGTACTCCATGTAAGGGAAAAGATCCAAATAAAAATAATAAGTTATAGAAAACCACGTAGTTTTTAAACTTGATGAGTGCAGGATTAGAAGTAAAAAACGCTGAGATGACAAGAAAAAATGAATGAAAATGCGACATAAACGGGAAAGTCGGCAACATAATATTTAGGCGCAACCGTTTGCTTTTGCGGGGCGGCGCATTAAAATGCCTGCTTTGCCGTATCTGGAAACGCCACACCATGAGCATGTCATCCTCCGAGCTTGATGCCGCACGCCAAACCGCCTCTGAACCCCGCGCCAGCGAACTGATTTATCGCCTCGAAGACCGCCCGCCGCTGCCGCAAACGCTGTTTGCCGCCGGCCAGCACCTGTTGGCGATGTTCGTTGCGGTGATCACTCCGGCGCTGCTGATCTGCCAGGCGCTGGGTCTGCCGGCGCAGGATACCCAACACATCATCAGCATGTCGCTGTTCGCTTCCGGTCTGGCTTCCATTCTGCAAATCAAAACCTGGGGGCCGGTGGGCTCCGGGCTGCTGTCGATTCAGGGCACCAGCTTCAACTTCGTTTCGCCATTGATCATGGGCGGCCTGGCGCTGAAAAACGGCGGCGCCGACGTGCCGACCATGATGGCCGCGCTGTTCGGCACCCTGATGGTCGCCTCCTGCACCGAAATTTTGCTGTCGCGCGTGCTGCATCTGGCGCGCCGCATCATCACCCCGCTGGTTTCCGGCATCGTGGTGATGATCATCGGCCTGTCGCTGATTCAGGTCGGCCTGACCTCGATCGGCGGCGGCTATGCCGCGATGAACGATCACAGCTTCGGCTCGCCGAAAAACCTGCTGCTGGCCGGCGCGGTGCTGGCGGTCATCATCCTGCTGAACCGCCAGCGCAACCCTTACCTGCGCGTCGCTTCGCTGGTGATCGCCATGGCGGTCGGCTACCTGCTGGCCTGGGCGATGGACATGCTGCCCGCCGACGCTCCGGCGGCGCCGACGGCGTCGATTACCATTCCAACGCCGCTCTATTACGGCCTGGGCTTCGACTGGAACCTGTTGCTGCCGCTGATGCTGATCTTTATGGTCACCTCGCTGGAAACCATCGGCGACATCACCGCCACCTCTGACGTCTCCGAACAGCCGGTCAGCGGGCCGCTGTACATGAAGCGTCTGAAGGGGGGCGTACTGGCCAACGGCCTGAACTCGATGCTGTCGGCGGTGTTCAACACCTTCCCCAACTCCTGCTTCGGCCAGAACAACGGTGTGATCCAGCTGACCGGCGTCGCCAGCCGCTACGTCGGCTTCGTGGTGGCGCTGATGCTGATCGCGCTGGGGCTGTTCCCGGCGGTGGCCGGCTTCGTGCAGCACATCCCCGAGCCGGTACTGGGCGGCGCGACCATCGTGATGTTCGGCACCATCGCCGCCTCCGGCGTGCGCATCGTGTCGCGCGAACGCCTGAACCGGCGCGCCATCATGATCATGGCGCTGTCGCTGGCCGTCGGCATGGGCGTCTCCCAGCAGCCGCTGATCCTGCAGTTCGCGCCGGACTGGCTGAAAACCCTGCTCTCTTCCGGTATCGCCGCCGGCGGCATTACCGCCATCGTGCTGAACCTGGTGTTCCCGCAGGAACACGAGAAAAAGTAACCCGCCCATTGGCGTTCAAACGGCCGCTTGCGGCCGTTTTTTTATTGCCTATCAGACCATTGCCCTTGAGATGCCCGGCCAATTGCGGCATAAACAGGGTATCTTTTTTGACCGATGCGGATGTAGACGATGAAATTTATCGGAAAGCTGTTGCTGACGTTGCTGCTGCTGATCGTGCTGGCGGTGGTGGTGCTGTATCTGGTGGGGCAAACCCGCTGGGCGGCAGGCCGTCTGAGCGCCTGGATCAGCGACAACAGCGAATACCGCCTGTCGATAGGAAAAATCACCCACTCGTGGAATCAGCCGGGCCAGATCGGTCTGGAAGACGTGCAGCTGGCGCGCAGCGGCCAACCACAGGCGCTGGTCGCCAAACGCGTCGATCTCGGCCTCAGCCTGCGCCAAATCACCGAACCGCGCTATTTTTACAGCGTCACGCTGCGCGACGGCACGCTGAACGTGCAGCCACAGGCTGCTGCGCTGCCCGTACAGGCCGACGTGCTGCAACTGAGCAACATGGCGCTGCAGTCCAACGATAGCGAGTGGCAGCTCAACGCGCAGCAGGTCAATGCTGGCATCACGCCGTGGCGCCCGCTGGCCGGCCATCTGCTGGGGGACAACAACCAGTTCCAGTTCAGCGCCGGTTCGATGACGCTGAACGGCATCCCCGCCTCGAAGGTGTTGGTGCAGGGGGAGCAAAAACAGGGCCAGTTGCTGTTGAACAACTTCGGCGCCGATCTGGCGCAGGGCGACCTGACCGGCGTGGCCAGCCGCGCCACCGACGGCAGCTGGCAGGTGGATCGCCTGCGGCTGAGCGGCGTGCGCATGCAGACCCCGATGACATTGGCGGAATTCATGCGGCGCTTCACCGCTCTGCCGCCGGTCACCCTCAAGCGTTTCGATCTGATCGATGCGCGCCTGGAAGGCAAGGCGTGGGCGGTTAACGATCTCGACCTGTCGCTGCAAAACGTCAGCGTCGAAAAAGGCGACTGGCGCAGTGAAGACGGCTCGCTCAACTTCAACGCCGGCGACGTGGTCAACGGCGGTTTCCACCTGATCGATCCGATCGCCACCCTGCGGCTCTCTTCCGCCGGCATCGCCATTCAGCAGTTCACCACCCGCTGGGAAGGCGGGCTGCTACGCACCTCCGGCAACTGGCTGCGCGCCGGCAAACGCCTGCAGCTGGATGAAGTGGCCATGGCAGCGCTGGAGTACACCCTGCCTATCGACTGGCGCGAGCTGTGGCTGAAACCGCTGCCGGACTGGCTGGCGGAGGTGTACGTCACCAAGCTGACCACCAACCGCAATCTGATTATCGATATCAACCCGGCATTCCCGTTCCAGATCACCGCGCTGGACGGTTACGGCAGCAACCTGCTGCTGGCGCGCGACCACCAGTGGGGCATTTGGTCCGGTTCGCTGAACCTGAACGGCAGCGAAGCCACCTTCAACAAAATCGACGTGCGGCGCCCTTCGCTGGCGCTGAACGCCGACGCCAACCAGATCGCCGTCACCGAGCTCAGCGCCTTTATGCCCAATGGGTTGCTTGAGGCCAAAGCGACCGTCGATCAGCTGCCGGGCAAGCCGTTCCAGCTGACGCTGCACGGCCGTTCGGTACCG
The DNA here is from genome assembly GCF_052166775.1 of Serratia sp. CY74737. Lineage (NCBI taxonomy): Bacteria > Pseudomonadati > Pseudomonadota > Gammaproteobacteria > Enterobacterales > Yersiniaceae > Serratia > Serratia sp. CY74737. Next base: position 21,533 of record NZ_JBJNOF010000020.1, on the reverse strand, counting down.
ATCAACACCTTGCAGCAATGGGGATGGCAGCCGGTGCCGCTGACGGGAGACGGCAACCTCGAGCTACAGTTGAAAGGGCTGCTGAACAGCGACGGGCCGTTCAAGGCCTCATTGAAAGGCAATCTGCAGGCCACCGCCGGCGACGGCCAAGCGGTGAACCAACAACTGCCGTAGTGCACTGCGCGGCCCGCCCTCAGGGCAGGGCCGCCGCCTTACTCCTCCAGCGCTTCAGAGCCGCCCTGATCCAACGGCACATCCGGCTCGGCCGGCAACACCATATAGGTGCCTTCGAACACTGCGCCCTTGTCCTCGTCACCGAACAGATGCACTTCGGCGTGTACGCGCGCGCGGCGGCCGCGCGCCAGACGCGCCAAATCGCCGCTCAGCGAGCCGAGATCCGCCACCGCCCGCGGCCTGCCGGTAATCGGTTTGCTGTAGCGAATGTGCGCGTCCGCCAGAATGATGGTGCCGCCCAGATGGCGCTCGCGCAGCAGCAGCCAAATCAGCCCCCAGGCGGTCAGCGTCGCCAGTGAGAACAGGCTGCCGGCAAACAGCGTATGGTGCGGATTCTGATTGCCGATCTCCGGCATGGTGGTGACGAAGCGCTGGCCGGTGTATTGGCTGATGCGCACGCCCATCTTTTCGCTCAGCGGGATGTGTTCATACCAGGCCTGCTGCAATTGGCCGCACCAGTCGGGGCGATGCAGGATATCGTCCAGCGTCGCCACCGGTTTGATCATCAAAAAATGACGGATCGGGGTGGTCTGCGGCGCGGTGATCTCGCCCTGATTGACGAAGCCCAGTTTGGCGAAGAAATCCACCGCGTCTTCACGGGCGCTGCACACCACCCGCTTCACGCCTTCCTGCCGCGCGACCGACTCCAGCGTCATCGCCACCAGCGTCCCCAGCCCTTTATCCTGCAGCGTCGGATCTACCGCCAGAAAACGGATCGCCGCCTCGTTGTCGGCATTGATGTACAGCCGCCCGATGGCGACGATTTTACCGGCCTCGTCCACCACCATTTGGTGATGGGCCATGGCGTCATAGGCATCCTTTTCCGAACCCACCGGCTGGTGCAGCGGCTTGCGCAGCATTTCCCAGCGAAACTGGTAATACTCCTTCAGTTCTTGCTCTGTTACGGGTACTCGTAGGTGATACATAGACGCCTGTTCTCCGAATGCTTAGACCTGTAGCCAGAATGTCACCGGACCATCGTTGACCAGCGCCACCTGCATGTCGGCGGCGAACTCGCCGGTCTGGGTCTCTACGCCGCGTTCGCGGCATTGGCCAACAAAATATTGATACAACCGATCGGCGACCAAAGGCGCGGCGCCGCGCGAGAAGCTGGGCCGCATGCCCTTCTGGGTGTCCGCCACCAGGGTGAACTGCGAGACGACCAGCACGCTGCCCCCGGCCTGCTGGACGTTGAGGTTCATCTTGTCGTTCTCGTCGCCGAAAATGCGGTATCCCAACACGCGTTCGCACAGGCGCTGCGCTTTTTGCTCGTTATCGCCCTGCTCCACGCCCAATAACACTAACAAACCGGGGCCAATCTTGCCTACCGTCTCGCCACCTACCGTGACGCTGGCGTTTAACACCCGTTGAATCAACGCAATCATTCCTGCTGCCCTTCTGGTTTTTGTTCCTGTTGCTCCGCCTTCTGCCGGCGGTAGTCACGGTATTCGCCGATGGTCACGGTGATTTCCGCGCCGAGTAACACGATACACCAGCTCCAGTAGACCCACAGGAATAAAATCGGGATCACCGCCAGCACGCCGTAAATCAGCTGATAGGAGGGGAACATGGTGACGTACAGCGCGAATCCCTTCTTACCCAGCTCGAACAGCAATCCGGCCACCACCGCGCCAATCAGCGCGTCTTTGGGCGGCACGCGCACCGTCGGCACGATGCAATACAGCAGCCAGAAGGAGGTGCACGACAAAATCAGCGGAAAGATGCGCAGCACCTGATCCACCAGGCCGTTGACGCCGGTCTGCGCCAGCCAGTTGAGCGACAGCAGGTAGGAACTGATGGCCATGCTGGCGCCCACCAGCAGCGGCCCCAGCGTCAGCACCATCCAGTACACGGCGAAGGAGAAGACGATCGGCCGTTTGTTCTTGCTGCGCCAGATGGTGTTCAGCACGCTGTCCACAGAGGAGATCAACAGCAACGCGGTAACGATCAGCCCGCAGGTGCCGACGGCGGTCATCTTGTTGGAATTGGCGACGAACTGTTCCAGGTAGTTCTGGATGACGTTGCCGGCGGCCGGCACGAAATTGGAAAAGATGAAGCTCTTCAGCTGTTCGCTGATGTCGGAAAACATCGGGAAAGCGGCGAACAGCGCGAACACCACAGTGACCAGCGGCACCAGCGACAGCAGGGAAACGTAGGCGAGATGGCCCGCCAACATCGTCAGGCCATCGTGGTCGATGCGTTGGTACAGCAGCCGTCCGAAGGTGACGCTTGGCTTAATCGCAGAAGGCAGCTTCTTGCGGCGGAAAAACGACATGGTCACTCCTTGATGTCCGTTGATACGCCTTAAGCTTAACGCGCCCTGCGCTCATTGAGCAAAATAGGCCGGCACCACGTCGCGATCGGTGACGTGCACCGTCTTGATCCCCAGCGCCTGCGCGGCGAGGACGTTCGCCGGGTGATCGTCAAAGAACACCGCGTCGGCGGCGGCGGTGTTTTCCGCAGCCAGCACATGCCGGTAGATGTCAGCTTCAGGTTTGCGCATGCCGAGATCTTGCGACAAATAGAGATGATCGGCGGCGGCGGCCACTTCAGGATAGTGCTGCGGCCAGTAATTGCAGTGCAGACGGTTGGTGTTCGACAGCACCACCACCCGGTGACCTTCGTTGCGCAGGCGCTGCATGATGTCGATCACCTCCGGGCGCAGCGCGACGAATACCGCCTGCCAACCGGTGGCGAACTGCTCAAAGCTGAGCGCGATGCCCATTTCATCGCACAGTTTGCCGACGAAGTCTTCATCGCTGATTTCACCGCGCTCATGCTGCTGGAACACCTCACCCATGGTGAAACGATCGGACAACACCGCCAACGGCGTGCCGCTCAAATTGCTCCACACGCCCAGCACACGCTTGAAATCGATATCGACGATCACATTACCTAAATCAAAGATATACAGCATAGTCCTCTCCTGATGGGCCGGTGAGATTTCACTGTAGCGGGAAAAGGAACAGCTGAACAGGGAGCGAACGGAAAAGCGCATAGCGCGCCGCACAAACGGGGAACAACAGAGGAAAAAACTCAGGGCGCGAGAGCCGCGCCCTAAGCATGAGACACTCAATCAGCGATTAAGCGTCTTTTGGACCGCGGCTGGCACGCTTACGATCGTTTTCCGTCAGGTGACGCTTACGGATACGGATCGAGGTTGGCGTCACTTCTACCAGTTCGTCGTCATCGATGAACTCCAGAGCTTGCTCCAGGGTCATTTTGATGGCCGGAACCAGGGTAGTCGCTTCATCGGTACCGGAAGCACGCATGTTGGTCAGCTTCTTACCGGTCAGGCAGTTTACGGTCAGGTCGTTGGAACGTGAGTGAATACCGATGATCTGGCCTTCATACACTTCCGCACCGTGGCCCAGGAACAGCTTGCCGCGATCCTGCAGGCCGAACAGCGCGAACGCGACCGCTTTGCCCTGGCCGTTGGAGATCAGCACGCCGTTCTGACGCTGGCCCACTTCGCCCGGACGCACGTCGTCGTAGTGGCTGAAGGTGGAGTACAGCAGACCGGTACCCGAAGTCATGGTCATGAATTCGTTACGGAAGCCGATCAGACCGCGGCTTGGGATCACGTAGTCGAGACGCACGCGGCCCTTACCGTCCGGATCCATGTTTTTCAGGTCGGCTTTACGCTCACCCATCGCCTGCATCACGGAACCCTGATGCTGTTCTTCGATATCCAGCGTCACGTTCTCGAATGGCTCCTGCTTACGGCCATCGATTTCGCGGAAGATAACTTTCGGACGGGAAACCGCCAGCTCGAAACCTTCACGGCGCATGTTTTCGATCAGTACCGACAGGTGCAGCTCGCCACGACCGGATACGCGGAAGGCGTCCGCATCGTCGGTTTCTTCAACGCGCAGCGCCACGTTGTGCACCAGCTCTTTGTTCAGACGGTCAAGGATCTGACGCGACGTCACGTACTTACCTTCTTTACCGCAGAACGGCGAGGTGTTGACGTTGAAGAACATGGTTACGGTCGGTTCGTCGACGGACAGCGCCGGCAGCGCTTCTACGGCGTTGGTGTCGCAGATGGTGTCGGAGATGTTCAGCTCGCCCAGGCCGGTGATGGCGATGATGTCGCCCGCTTCCGCCAGGGTGCTGTCGATACGCTCCAGACCCAGGTGACCCAGCACTTTACCCACTTTACCGTTGCGAGTTTTACCTTCGCTGTCGATGATGGTGACCTGCTGGTTCGGCTTCACTTTACCGCGCTTGATGCGGCCGATGCCGATAACGCCCAGGTAGTTGTTGTAGTCCAACTGGGAGATCTGCATCTGGAATGGCGCTTCCAGCTCAACCTGCGGCGCAGACACGTGGTCGACGATCGCCTGATACAGCGGGGTCATGTCTTCCGCCATGTCGGTGTGGTCGACGCCGGCGATGCCGTTCAGCGCAGAAGCGTAGATGATCGGGAAGTCGAGCTGCTCGTCGGTCGCGTCGAGGTTCACGAACAGGTCGAACACCTGATCCACAACCCAGTCAGGGCGCGCGCCAGGGCGGTCAACCTTGTTGATTACCACGATCGGCTTCAGACCGTTGGCGAACGCCTTTTTGGTCACGAAGCGGGTTTGCGGCATAGGGCCATCCATTGCATCCACAACCAGCAGCACCGAGTCAACCATCGACATCACGCGCTCTACCTCACCGCCGAAGTCGGCGTGTCCTGGGGTATCCACGATGTTGATGCGGTAACCATTCCAATTAATGGCGGTGTTTTTTGCGAGGATGGTAATCCCACGCTCTTTCTCCAAATCGTTGGAGTCCATTACGCGTTCGGTGGCTTCCGCACGCTCTCCGAAAGTACCGGATTGTTGCAGCAGCTTGTCAACCAGGGTGGTTTTACCATGGTCAACGTGGGCAATAATGGCGATGTTACGCAAATTTTCGATCACAGCTTTGCCTCGGGCATTAGAAATAGCGCGCTATTGTACACGTATTAAGCGAGGGACTAAACAAGATCACAACCATCTCCTATAAACAACCGCGTACCGGTCAGTTTGTGATCCCTTTCACGGTGCAAAAAGCCGCAATCGTTGCACTTTTGCACCATTTCAGTGCCCACCCCCACCCTCATTGCACCATAACAGTGCAAATTATCACTGATGGTGCATACTGTGTCTGGGTAAAACCCGCACAGAAAGGCGATGAAAGCCTTTTTAAAAAGTTGGCACGCTTTTCGCTTTAGTCTTTTCAAGGCGAAAAAAAGCCAGTTCCACAGATTCGTTCCACGACGACGACAATGATAAACCGGGAGAGTTAAGTATGTCCGCTGAACACGTTTTGACGATGCTGAATGAGCATGAAGTGAAATTCGTAGACCTGCGTTTCACTGACACCAAGGGTAAGGAACAGCACGTGACTATCCCGGCTCATCAGGTAAACGCCGACTTCTTCGAAGAAGGCAAAATGTTTGACGGCTCCTCTATCGGTGGTTGGAAGGGCATCAACGAATCTGACATGGTACTGATGCCGGATGCCAGCACGGCGGTTCTGGATCCGTTCTTCGAAGAACCTACGCTGATCATTCGCTGCGACATTCTCGAGCCGGGCACAATGCAAGGCTACGATCGCGACCCGCGCTCCATCTCCAAACGCGCCGAAGACTTCCTGCGCTCCTCCGGCATCGCGGACACCGTCCTGTTCGGGCCAGAGCCTGAGTTCTTCCTGTTCGACGACATCCGCTTCGGCAGCAGCATCCGTGGTTCCCACGTGGCCATCGACGACATCGAAGGCGCCTGGAACTCCGGCACAAAATACGACGGCGGCAACAAAGGCCACCGTCCGGCAGTGAAAGGCGGTTACTTCCCGGTTCCACCGGTCGACTCTTCGCAGGATCTGCGTTCCACCATGTGTCTGACCATGGAAGAGATGGGCCTGGTAGTTGAAGCGCACCACCACGAAGTGGCAACCGCCGGTCAGAACGAAGTGGCAACCCGCTTCAACACCATGACCAAGAAAGCCGACGAAATTCAGATCTACAAATACGTGGTGCACAACGTGGCGCACGCCTTCGGCAAAACCGCGACCTTCATGCCGAAGCCTATGTTCGGCGACAACGGTTCCGGCATGCACTGCCACATGTCGCTGTCCAAGAACGGCACCAACCTGTTCGCCGGCGACAAATACGGCGGCCTGTCTGAAACCGCGCTGTTCTACATCGGCGGCATCATCAAGCACGCCAAGGCGATCAACGCGTTGGCAAACCCGACCACCAACTCGTACAAACGTCTGGTGCCGGGCTACGAAGCGCCGGTGATGCTGGCCTACTCCGCCCGTAACCGCTCTGCGTCCATCCGTATCCCGGTGGTCGCCAGCCCGAAAGCGCGCCGCATCGAAGCCCGCTTCCCGGATCCGGCGGCTAACCCATACCTGTGCTTCGCCGCACTGCTGATGGCCGGCCTGGACGGCATCATCAACAAGATCCACCCTGGCGACGCCATGGACAAAAACCTGTACGACCTGCCGCCGGAAGAAGAAGCCGAGATCCCAAAAGTGGCCGGCTCGCTGGACGAAGCGATGGCCGCGCTGAACGAAGACCGCGAGTTCCTGACCCGCGGCGGCGTATTCACCGACGATGCGATCGATGCCTACATCGAACTGCGCAAAGAAGAAATGGACCGCGTTCGCATGACGCCACACCCGGTCGAGTTCGAACTGTACTACAGCGTCTAAGCCCTACCCGCGCCGTCTGCAAAGGCGGACGGCGCCCACAATTTTTGTTATCGCTTTTTTGTTGCCGTGGAAACTTTCAGCCCATCTTCGGATGGGTTTTTTTCTCCACCGTATTTTCTGCAAAACTATTCCATACCGCGCCGATCCCGGATGGAGTAGGATAGATGCACTAAAAAGGTGCAGGAGTCTGCTGTATGGCAACTGGCAAGCTGCCCGATGCTGGGCAGATCCTCAATTCACTCATCAACAGCATCCTGCTGTTGGATGACTCACTGGCGGTTCACTACGCCAACCCTGCGGCACAGCAGCTGCTGGCGCAAAGCTCCCGCAAGCTGTTCGGCACGCCGCTGCCCGATCTGCTCGGCTATTTTTCGCTGAACGTCTCTCTGATGCGTGAAAGCCTGCGCGCCGGTCAGGGCTTCACCGACAACGAAGTGACCCTGGTGGTCGATGGCCGCGCGCATATTCTTTCCCTGACCGCTCAGGCGCTGCCGGAAGGCTATATCCTGGTCGAGCTGGCGCCGATGGACAATCAGCGCCGCCTGAGCCAGGAACAGCTGCAGCATGCCCAACAGGTGGCCGCCCGCGATCTGGTACGCGGTTTGGCGCACGAGATTAAAAACCCGCTGGGCGGCCTGCGCGGCGCAGCGCAGCTGCTGGCCAAAGCGCTGCCCGATCCGGCGCTGACCGAATACACCAAGGTGATCATTGAACAGGCCGATCGGCTGCGCAATCTGGTGGATCGTCTGCTCGGGCCGCAGCGCCCCGGTCAGCACATCACCCAGAGCATCCATCAGGTCGCGGAGCGCGTCTGCCAGCTGGTGTCGCTGGAAATGCCGGATAACGTCACGCTGGTGCGCGACTACGATCCCAGCCTGCCGGAAATGGCCCACGACCCGGATCAGATAGAACAGGTGCTGCTGAACATCACCCGCAATGCGCTGCAGGCCTTGGGCGAGGCGGGCGGCACCATTACGCTGCGCACCCGCACCGCGTTTCAGATAACGTTGCACGGCACCCGCTATCGCCTGGCGGCGCGTATCGATGTCGAAGACGACGGCCCCGGCGTGCCGGCGCAGCTGCAGGACACGCTGTTCTACCCGATGGTCAGCGGCCGTGAAGGCGGTACCGGCCTGGGATTATCCATCGCCCGCAATCTGATCGATCAGCATTGCGGAAAAATTGAGTTCAACAGTTGGCCAGGTCATACCGAATTCTCGGTCTACCTGCCCATTCGTCAGTGAGGTTTGCAATGCAACGAGGGATAGTCTGGATCGTCGATGACGATAGCTCCATCCGCTGGGTGCTTGAGCGCGCGCTCACCGGCGCGGGCATGAGCTGCGCCACCTTCGAAGGCGGCAATGACGTGCTGGAAGCCTTGGCCACGCAAACTCCCGACGTGTTGCTGTCCGATATCCGTATGCCGGGTATCGATGGTCTGGCGCTGCTCAAGCAGATCAAACAGCGCCATCCGATGCTGCCGGTGATCATCATGACCGCGCATTCGGATTTGGACGCGGCCGTCAGCGCCTATCAGCAAGGGGCCTTCGACTACCTGCCGAAACCGTTCGACATCGACGAAGCGGTGGCGCTGGTCGAACGCGCCATCAGCCATTATCAAGAGCAGCAGCAGCCGGTGCGCAGCCAGCCGGCCAGCGATCCGGCGGCGGACATCATCGGCGAAGCGCCGGCGATGCAGGACGTGTTTCGCATCATCGGCCGGCTGTCGCGTTCGTCGATCAGCGTGCTGATCAACGGCGAATCCGGCACCGGCAAAGAGCTGGTGGCGCATGCGCTGCACCGCCACAGCCCGCGCGCCAAGTCGCCGTTCATCGCCCTGAACATGGCCGCTATTCCCAAGGATCTGATCGAGTCCGAGCTGTTCGGCCACGAGAAAGGCGCCTTCACCGGCGCGAACCAAATCCGTCAGGGGCGCTTTGAACAGGCCGACGGCGGCACGCTGTTCCTCGACGAGATCGGCGATATGCCGCTCGACGTACAAACGCGCCTGCTGCGGGTGCTGGCGGACGGCCAGTTCTACCGGGTCGGCGGCTATGCGCCGGTGAAGGTCGACGTGCGCATCATCGCCGCCACGCACCAGAACCTGGAATTACGGGTACAGGAAGGCAAGTTCCGCGAGGATCTGTTCCACCGCCTGAACGTGATCCGCGTACACCTGCCGCCGCTGCGCGAGCGTCGGGAAGACATCCCGCGGCTGGCGCGCCACTTCCTGCAGATCGCCGCCAAGGAGCTGGGCGTAGAGGCCAAGAACCTGCATCCGGAAACCGAAACCGCGCTGACCCGCCTGCCCTGGCCGGGCAACGTGCGCCAGCTGGAGAATACCTGCCGCTGGCTGACGGTGATGGCCGCCGGACAAGAGGTGCTGATTCAGGATCTGCCGAGCGAACTGTTCGAAACCGCCGCGCCGGAGAGCCCCAGCCACAGCCTGCCGGACAGCTGGGCCACGCTGCTGGCGCAGTGGGCCGATCGCGCGCTGCGTTCCGGTCATCAAAATCTGCTGTCGGAAGCCCAGCCGGAGATGGAGCGCACACTGCTCACCACCGCCTTGCGTCACACCCAGGGGCACAAACAGGAAGCCGCACGCCTGCTGGGCTGGGGCCGCAATACCCTGACCCGCAAGCTCAAAGAACTGGGCATGGAATAGGCGCTGAGGTTGATGATAAAAAACGCAGCCCAGCGCACAAAAAAACGCCAACCGCAGACTTTACAGCCGGTGCGGGCGCAGTATGATCGTGTCGCACACTCTGGAGGTTGACGATGCTGGACTCATTCATCGTGTTCATTTCTCAGGGCGCGGAGCTGGGCTCCGCCGCCAGCCACACCCCGCAGGCGGCGGTCGCCGCGGTGTTGTGTGCCGCGCTGATTAACTTCTTCAGTTAAAAAAACAGCCGCATCAGCGGCTGTTTTTTCATCCTCAGATCACCCGAGAGAACTGCTGGCTGCGCGCCTGTTGCCGCAGATAGCGGTCGAAGCACATGCAGATATTGCGGATCAGCAAGCGCCCGCGCGGCGTGACGCGAATGCCTTGCTCGTCGCGCTCCACCAGCCCATCACGTTCAAACGGCGCCAGCAGCTGCAGGTCTTCGGCGAAGTAAGCGGTGAAATCGATGCCGTATTGCCGTTCAAGTGGCTGATACGCCAACCGGAAGTTGCAGATCAACGTTTTGATCAGATCGCGCCGCAGGCAATCGTCGTCCGTCAGCGCCAACCCGCGCCACAGGGCGTTGCCCTGCGCCGGTACGCTCTCATAGTAACGCTTCAGCTCTTTCTGGTTCTGCGCATAGCTGTCGCCGAGCATGCTGATGGCCGACACCCCCAACCCCAGCAGATCGCTGTCGCCCTGGGTGGTGTAGCCCTGGAAATTGCGGTGCAGTTTGCCTTCGCGTTGCGCAATCGCCAGCTCATCGTCCGGGCGTGCAAAGTGATCCATGCCGATAAACTGATAGCCGGCGTCAGTCAGGAACGCGATGCTCTGCTGCAGGATATCCAGCTTCTGCTGCGCGCTGGGCAGATCGGCGTCTTTGATTTTGCGCTGGGCGGCGAATAAATTCGGCATATGCGCGTAGTTGAACACGCTGAGGCGATCGGGATTCAGTTCAGCCACCCGCTGCAGCGTGAAGGCGAAGCTTTCCGGCGTCTGTTTCGGCAGGCCGTAGATCAGATCGATATTGGTCGAGCGAAAGCCCAACACTTTGGCCCGCTCGATCAGGGCGAAGATAAAGGCTTCATCCTGCTCGCGGTTGACCAACGCCTGCACCTGCTTGTTGAAATCCTGCACCCCCATGCTCAGGCGGTTAAAGCCTTCGGCGCGTAAATGATCGAGCACATCCAGCGCTATCTCGCGCGGATCGACTTCGATCGACATCTCCGCATCGGGCAGAAAATCAAAATGTTCGCGCAGCAGCGCCACCAGCCGGCTGATTTGCGCTTTGTCCAGATAGGTTGGCGTACCGCCGCCCCAATGCATCTGACCGACCTTGCGGCCGGCGAACAGTGGCGCACGGCTGGCGATCTCTTGCGCCAGGACATTCAGGTATTCATCGGCCTTGTGCGTCTGACGCGTCACCAGTTTGTTGCAGCCGCAGAAGTAGCACAGCTTATGGCAGAAAGGGATATGCACGTACAGCGACAGCGGGCGCTCAGGGTAGCGCGCCGCGGCGCGTTGAAACGCCGCTTCGTCGTAGCGCTGGTTAAACTCCAGCGCCGTGGGGTATGAGGTATAACGCGGCCCTGAGTAGTTATATTTTTGGATCAGGGCCAAATCCCAGACAATCGTCTGCTCTGACATGCTCACTCCTTCCGATATCTTTTTCTACCGGGCCGGGAGAGAGGCGGTTGTCTGCGCTGTCTGGCCACGGAAGCGCTGCGAAAACGCGCTTTGCGCTTAGACAGCCGCCATAGTTTACCGAATAACCACAGCAGATAACACATCAAGAGTAGGGCTATTGTCGGGATCAGCCACATGGCGCGTTAAAAAGCGTCCTTCGGGTTGCCGCCTTTCAGCAGCTTCAGAATATCTTCCTGCTTCTCTTCTTCTTCCTCGTCGTCTTCATCGCCCAGCTCGATGCCCAGCACGTCCATCAGCACATCGATGCGATCCAGCGTCTTGTCGACATACGCCTGCTCTTGCGCGTTCAGCGTTTCGCCATCGTCGATGCGATCCAGCAGCGCGTTCAGACGTTCGTCATTTTCCAGCTTCGCCAGCTCTTCTTCCGGCGACAGGCGCGGTTTTGCTTCAGCCTTTGGCTTCGGCTGCGGTTTGGCCTTCACTTTGGTTTCGTCGACCACCAGCGCAACTGGCACTTTACTGCCGATACGCGGATCTTTGGCTTCCGTCGCCGATTTGTTTTTCTGGCTGCCGGACTCGACCTGAGTGCGTGAACCGGAAGCGTGACCGCGGCGTTTTTTCAGGCGTTTGCGCTCACGCGCTTCCTGATCGAGCTCCATACGGCTTTTCTTTTTCGTTTTTGACTTCGCCGCGCTGCCGCGAGGTGCTTTTGATGGCTGGTTCATAGCGTGTGCTCTTAGGTATGTAGATTCAGTATAGAATTGCGGCGGAATCTAGCAGAAAGCGGACAAAGAAAAAAGGCGGCAGGTTAAACCTGCCGCCTATTTCGCACCTTCTTGCGAAGGGTATTCCTGTTACGCGCTCCTTGCGTACATGCAACATCCCGGTTTTTCCTTCTGCTATAACCGCATTCCCTGCCACTACGTCCTTCATCCTGAAAGGAAAATCGTCCGTGGCGCAATCCATTCGCATCCGCTCTTCCCGAGCGCGCTTCCTGCGGGCATCCAAACTGCCGATACTTCACCATCCGATGTGCCTGCCGCCTATTCCGGTGCGAAAGGGTCACTTCCTTTTGCGTTCATCCTGGCACTCATTGCACGCCCTGTGCATTCCCTGAGATTTGTCATCCTTCCCGGATGTTCCCTAATCCTGCGCAACCCTGCGTTAACGAGTACTTTACGTTATTGTTGCGAAGGCTCAAGGCACCGGAGGCCGATTTGACTGACATTTCCACACAACGAAAAAACAACACATTGTTTTTAAAAAAGAAATAGAAATATCACTTTCGAATAAAGCGACATTACCCGCGATTTGAATGGCAAATGTCTCACAACGTACGAGCAGCTTAACCGTCGTTTTATCGCGCCCCGCCGCTTAAAAACGGAGAAACACGCCATTTTTACCGCTGATGCAGTTATAATCGCCAACCAGTTAGCCATCCTCACGGAGACGAAAAATTTTGACCAGCAAGAACTACAACTATCATGTGACCCATTTCGTCACCAGCGCACCCGATATTCGCCATCTTCCGGGGGATGCAGGAATTGAAGTCGCCTTTGCCGGCCGTTCCAACGCCGGTAAATCCAGCGCTCTGAATACGCTGACCAACCAAAAAAGCCTGGCGCGCACCAGTAAGACGCCGGGGCGCACCCAGCTGATTAACCTCTTCGAAGTGGAAGACGGCATTCGTCTGGTCGACCTGCCGGGTTATGGCTACGCCGAAGTGCCGGAAGAAATGAAGCGCAAATGGCAACGCGCGCTGGGCGAATACCTGCAGATGCGCAACAGCCTGAAAGGGCTGGTGGTGCTGATGGATATCCGCCATCCGCTGAAAGATCTCGACCAACAGATGATCCAGTGGGCGGTCGACGTCGGCACGCCGGTACTGGTGTTGCTGACCAAGGCCGACAAGCTGGCCTCCGGCGCACGCAAGGCGCAGCTCAACATGGTGCGTGAAGCGGTGCTGCCGTTTATGGGGGATATCCAGGTCGAAGCCTTCTCATCGCTGAAAAAGATCGGCGTCGACAAGCTGCGCCAGAAGCTGGACACCTGGTTTAACGAGATCCCGCCGGAAGTGCTGCCGGAAGAGGACATCGGCGAATAAGCCCAGATCGCACGTTTGAGCCGATGCCCCGCCGCATCGGCTTTTTTATGCCCGCAGATCGGACGCAGGCGGGATTTTTCGTTATCTAATTACATTTTTGAAATAAAGCCATCATAAAGACTTATCGCCAAAACGGGCTTGTTTCGCCGAATTACGCGGATTGAGGGAGCGGAAGTTGAAATGAAAGTCGGGGCTGAGCGATAGGAAAAACGTATGGTTTACTGCTGTTTTTACAATAAAAAACGCCCCAGTCAATACTGACTGGGGCGGCTAAATATTCAGCCAAATCCGATTACGTGAAGTAAAAGGTCTGAAAGATAGAACATCTTACCTCTGTACCCTACGCCTGTAACTCTACATCATTTTTTCGCAGGGCAAAAGAATTTTTTGTAGTTTACTTACACAATTTGAGACGCAAGAACGGCGAAGTTGGGGAAACTATCGCCGCATCTTGTAGCTTAATTACGAAAAGTGCTTAGCTTCTCGCCAGTTAGCGCATACGGCGATAACCCGGCGATCAGTGCGCCTCATCCCAGTTCATGCCGACGCCCACATCGACCTTCAGCGGCACCGCCAGCGTCATGCTGCCTTCCATCAGTTGGCGGATACGTTGGCTGGCTTCATCGATCACCGACTCGTGCACCTCGAACACCAATTCATCGTGCACCTGCATGATCGCGCGCACCAACGGCTTCTCCTGCCCCTGCAGCCAGGCGTCGACCTCGATCATCGCACGCTTGATGATATCGGCCGCCGTGCCCTGCATCGGGGCGTTGATGGCGGCGCGCTCGGCCGCCTTGCGGCGCATGGCATTGCTGGAGCGGACGTCCGGCAGATACAGACGGCGGCCGTCCAGCGTGCTGACATAGCCCTGCTCGGAAGCCTGCTGACGGGTGCGCTCCATGTAATCCAGCACGCCCGGGTAACGTTCGAAGTAGAGATCCATATAGCGCTGGGCTTCCCCACGCGGGATCCCCAGCTGACGCGCCAGGCCGAAGGCGCTCATGCCGTAAATCAAACCAAAGTTAATCGCCTTGGCGCTGCGGCGCTGCTCGCCGGTCACTTTATCCAACGGCACGCCGAAAACTTCCGACGCCGTGGCGCGGTGAATGTCTTTCCCTTCGGCGAAGGCCTTCAGCAGCCCTTCATCCTGAGACAGATGCGCCATGATGCGCAGCTCGATCTGCGAGTAGTCGGCCGCGACAATGCGGTAGCCTTCCGGCGCAATAAAGGCCTGGCGAATGCGCCGCCCTTCTTCATTGCGCACCGGGATGTTCTGCAGGTTCGGATCGCTCGAGGAGAGGCGGCCGGTGGCGGTCACCGCCTGATGATACGAGGTATGCACCCGCCCGCTGACCGGATTGATCATCAGCGGCAGCTTGTCGGTATAGGTGGTCTTCAGCTTCGCCAAACCGCGGTATTCCAGAATCACCTTCGGCAGCGGGTAGTCGAGCGCCAGCTCGGCCAGCACCTCTTCGTTGGTGGATGGCGCCCCGCCCGGGGTTTTCTTCAGCACCGGCAGCTTTTGTTTTTCGTACAAGATAGCCTGCAGCTGCTTGGTCGACGCCAGGTTGAACGGCTCTTCCGCCAGCTCGTGGGCCTGCGCCTCCAGCTCAGCCAGACGCTTGGCCAGCTCCTGGGAGTGGGCCGATAAAATGGCCGGATCGATCAGCACCCCGGTGCGTTCGATATGCGACAGCACCGGCAGCAGCGGCATTTCAATCTCGTTGAACACCGTCAGCAGTTCCGCGCTCTGTTTCAGCTGCGGCCACATCGCCAGATGCAGCTGCAGCGTGACATCGGCGTCTTCGGCAGCGTATGGCGCCGCCTGCTCAAGCGCGATCTGATTGAACGTCAGCTGGTTCTTGCCCTTGCCGGCGATCTCTTCGAAAGTGATGGTTTTGTGGCCAAGATAACGATCGGCCAAGCTGTCCATATCATGACGGCCGCCGACGCTGTCCAGCACATAGGACTCCAGCATGGTGTCGTAGGCGATGCCGCGCATCTCAATGCCGTAACGCGCCAGCAGGCTCATATCGAACTTCAGATTTTGCCCGACCTTGAGCGCTTTCTCGTCTTCCAGCAGCGGCTTGAGCGCCTCCAGCACGTAAGCGCGATCCAGCTGCGCCGGCGCATCCAGATAATCGTGCGCCACCGGCAAATAAGCCGCTTCGCCCGGCGCGATCGCAAAGGACAGACCGATCAGATTGGCGGTCAGGGTATCCAGGCCGTCGGTTTCGGTATCGAAGGCAAAGACGTCGGCCTTTTTCAACCGCGCCAGCCAGTCGGTAAAGGTCGCTTCGTCCAGGATGGTGACATAACCGTCCTGAGACAGCTTGGCCTCCGCCAGCGCTTTCGGCGCTTCCGCGGCTACGGCTGGTTTGGCGGCGCCGGCAGCTTTCGCGCCCGCGCCTTTCTTGTTTTCCAACCAGACGCCGGCTTCTACGTCCGCCAGCCAGCGTTTGAACTCGTACTGTTTGAACAGCTGTTGCAGCGTGTCGACATCCGGCGCGGAGACCGTCAGGTCCGCACAGGTCAGATCCAGCTCGACGTCGGTTTTGATCGTCGCCAGCTTATAGGAGAGGTACGCGACCTCTTTATTCTGTTCCAGCTTGGCCGCCATGGTTTTGGCGCCGCGGAAGCTCAGCGTGGCGATGTTCTCCAGATTGCCGTACAGCGCATCCAGCCCGCCGATACCCTGCAGCAACGCCTGGGCGGTTTTCTCGCCCACGCCCGGCACGCCGGGAATGTTGTCCGATGAATCGCCCATCAGCGCCAGGAAGTCGATGATCAGCTCCGGCGGAATGCCGTATTTGTCGCACACTTCCTGCGGGCCGAGGATCGCGTTGTTCATGGTGTTGATCAGGGTGACGTTCGGCGTCACCAGCTGCGCCATGTCTTTGTCGCCGGTGCTGATCAGCACCGCGTGGCCGGCCTTTTCGGCCTCCAGCGCCAGCGTACCGATGACGTCATCCGCCTCTACGCCGGGCGTCACCAACAGCGGCAGGCCCATCGCCTTGACCATATTGTGCAGCGGCTCGATCTGCGCGCGCAGATCGTCCGGCATCGGCGGCCGGTGCGACTTGTATTCAGCGAACAGATCATCGCGGAAGGTCTTCCCTTTGGCATCAAACACCACGGCAACGTGGCTCGGTTGATACTGCAACAGCAGACTGCGCAGCATATTCAGCACGCCGTACATCGCGCCGGTCGGCTCGCCCGCCGAATTGGTCAGCGGCGGGAAGGCGTGATAAGCGCGGTAGAGGTAAGAGGAACCGTCAACCAGGATTAGTGGGTTTTCTGCAATCTGGGCCATAGCGTTTCTTTATCGTGATCGGACATAGGGGTAAGCATGCCATAGCTAGCCGCCGGAGACGAACCTTAGCGTGCATTGCGGACGAAAATGATGTGATTGTGCGCGAGGATCCGCAAGATCTTACCTGTGGATAACTTTGTGCATAGAAAAGAGACCGAATTATAACGCTGCGATTATCGTTATAACGGCGAATAAAATTCCTATTTAAATCACCGCGTTAAAAGAACGAATTCCGGCGACGCTTAATTATTGGCTTTTATTGGATTTGTGGATATAACTTTCGCCGGATTTTAATCGCACTATTAATCAAATTCGGCGCCTCAATTACCATAGCACAAGCTGGACAAGTTGCACGAAAACTCAGCAAATGGTTATCCGATGAGACGAAAAACAGTGATTTTAAGCGGCGCTTTACCCCGGCGATTTCTGTTAAAATGCGTTTTTGTTCATGCGCTTTGGCATGCAACGATGTTCCCACCAACCGTCAGCCCATAATCATGCCAAGATTGTTAACGCCTGTTATCTTTATCATTTCCGTCATACTTACCATTCTGGTGACGGTGTTATGCTCCATCCCCATCACGCTGGCCGGCATCGTGAAACTCGTGGTGCCCATTCCCGCCGTTTGGCGATATATCTCGGCTTTCGCCGATTTCATGATGTGGTGTTGGTGCCAAGGGCTGGCGCTGTTATTGCGCATTAACGGGCAATTGCGTTGGGATATTGAAGGGCTGGAAGGGTTGGATCGCAAAAACTGGTATCTGCTGATCAGCAACCACGAAAGTTGGTCAGACATTGTCGTGTTATGCGTGCTGTTCAGAAATCATATTCCAATGAATAAGTATTTCCTCAAACAGCAGCTCGCCTGGGTGCCGTTTGTCGGCCTGGCCTGCTGGGCGCTGGACATGCCATTTATGAAGCGTTACTCCCGCGCCTATTTGCTCAAGCACCCGGAAAAACGCGGCAAGGATATCGAAACGACGCGCCGTTCCTGCGAAAAATTCCGCCAGCGCCCAACCACCATCGTCAATTTCGTCGAAGGTTCACGCTTCACCGAAGCCAAGAAAATTAAAAGCAATTCACCTTATCGCAATTTGCTGGCACCCAAAGCCGCCGGCATCGCGTTTACCCTTAGCGCGCTGGGCAATCAGTTCGACAAAGTGTTGAACGTCACCCTGCTTTATCCGGAAAATAACCAGCGGCCCTTTCTGGATATGCTGTGCGGCCGCCTGACGCGTATCGTGGTGAGAATAGAGACGCTACCGATCGATGAAACCCTGCACGGTGATTATTTCAACGATAAACAGTTCAAGCGGCGCTTCCAGCTGTGGCTGAATACGCTGTGGCAGGAAAAAGACCGGTTGCTGGATAAATTGAAGCGGCAATACGGATAAAAAAACGCCGGCGATGCCGGCGTTTTTCATGTTGAATCAGGCTTATTTCTGCTGGCTGAGGAATTTAACCACATCGGCGAACTGCTTCACGTAAGCGTCCATCGAGCTGGTGTCCAGGCCATCGTTTTTAACCATGTATTTGCCGTTGACGAATACCGCCGGCACGCCGCGCAGCTGCAGATCTTCTGCGGCTTTCTCCTGTTGAACCACCAGAGATTTCACCACGAAGCTGTTCCAGGCCGCGTCATAATCTGCGGCGGTTACGCCCGCTTTCACGAAGACGTTACGGATATCGTCCGGCGTTTGCACGGTCTGGGTTTTCTGCACCGCTTCGAACATCAGCGGGCTTACTTTGTCTTCCACGCCCAGCGCCATCGCGACCGCCCATGCCTGAGTCAGCTGTTTGCCCAACGGCCCCAGAAACTCCACGTGGTACTTGGTCATTTTGGTGCCGGCAGGCAACGCTTTTTTCACGTTCTCGGACACGTGATAGACCTGCTCAAACTGGTAGCAGTGTGGGCAGTAAAAGGAAAAGAACTCCAACACCTGCGGCTCACCGGTCACCGGCTTGTCCAGGGTCACGTACTGAGTGCCATCGCTAAACTGTGCCGCCGAGGCGCTGAATGCCATCACCATGCCAACGAGCGCCAACCATATTTTTTTCATAAGACTAAACTCTCCATTGTGTTAAAGCTTCAATACATTGGCGTCAGCTGCAGAGGAGGCTCCTGCAACAGCTTAACCTGTTCATTAAACGCCGCAGTCTGAGATAACCAGAAATCAGACTCCGCCATCCACGGAAAACTCTTAGGGAAGGCCGGATCCTGCCAACGGCGAGCGACCCAGGCCAGGTAATACACCATACGCATCGCCCGCAGTGGTTCAATTAACGCCAGCTCGCGCTGATCGAACTCGGCAAATTCGCTATACGCCTCCAGCAAGACATCCAGCTGCATCAGTTGATCGCGACGTTCGCCGTGCAGCAACATCCACAGATCCTGCACTGCCGGGCCGTTGCGCGCGTCATCAAGATCGACGAACAGCGGGCCATCGCGCCACAGAATATTGCCCGGATGGCAATCGCCGTGCAAACGCCGCGGCTGCCAGTTCAGATTCCAGTGTGGCTTGATCGCCGCAATCAGGTTATCCGTCGCCTGCAGAAAGGCATCACGCTGAGCCGCCGGCAACAGCTCGCAATCGGCCAGCGCCTGACGCGGGGCAACAAGATACTCTTCAATCCCCATGGTTGGACGCTCGGCAAACAAACGCTCGCCGCCGACCTGATGGATACGCCCCAGAAAACGGCCTACCCATTCCAACTGATCCAGATTGTCTATCTCGTATTGCCGGCCCCCCACGCTGGGGAACAGGGCAAAGAAAAAACCGCCGTGCGTATGCAGCGTAGCGCCTTGCAGCGCCAGCGGCGCCACCGCCGGGATCTCCGCGCCGGCCAGATCCAGAGCGAACTGATGTTCCTCACCGATTTGTGCGGCGCTCCAGCGCTCCGGGCGGTAAAACTTCACCACGTAGCGTCGACGATCTTCGTCCATAAACTGATAGACGCGGTTCTCATAGCTGTTCAGCGCCGTCAGGCCGGAATCGACGCGCAGGCCAATCCCTTCTAGCGCGTCCATGATCAAATCGGGCGACAGGGTGTCGAAATTAAAAGCTGAGTTATTCATAACGTTCGTTTGATCGCTGACAGCACGGTGCCGGGAATGAGAAATAGTAGCATTAATGGCGCATTTCACGCGCTATGCTTTCTCGCACCGCACGAGGATCAATCCTTGATAACGCCGCGAGCACGCAGCAACGCCGTTTTAAAATCTTCTTCGTAATCTTTCTTCAGGCCCGGGATCTGATCCGTGCCGGCGCTGCCGCGCATTTTCAGATGGTAAATAAGAATATCGTCGCTCAACTCGGACAACTCGCCCTGGAAACCCGCTTCCTTCGCCAGCTTTTGCAAAAACTGCATCAAATTGAGATCGGGCTCTTCCTGCCAGGCCGGGTGCAACAGCTCGATCAACTCGTTTACGCGATGCGTTTTCATCTCAATATCGTCCAATAGCATGAATAAACTCACAAAGTAACAGGCTTACCCACGCAGTGAAAGAACCGGCTTGTCAATAAAGGTAAATCCTGATGTCGCGCCGGCTTTAGCGCTACAATCAGCGCATCGACAAGGCGGGATAAACGAGATGCATAAAGAAATCAGCGGCGTCATTTTGGCCGGCGGACGGGCCACGCGCATGGGCGGTGAAGACAAAGGCCTGGTGTCGATTGGCGGGATCGCACTCTATCAACACGTATTGGCTCGGTTACGCCCGCAGGTGGCTTCCGTCGCCATCAGCGCCAATCGCAATCAGGCACGTTACCAGGCGAGCGGTTTGCCGGTGATTGGCGATCTGACGCCCGATTTCGCCGGGCCGCTGGCCGGCATGCTGGCCGGGCTCAAACAGGCTCCCAGCGAATGGGTGGTCTTCGTCCCTTGTGATGTCCCCGACTTTCCCGCCGACTTAGTCGCTCAGCTATGGCAGCAAAAAGGCGCGGCGCAGGCGGCCTTTGCCAGCGATGGTGAACGAGATCACCCTACGCTGGCGTTACTGCATAGCCAAATAGCGCCGCAGCTGGCCGACTATCTGGCGCGCGGTGAACGCAAGCTGATGCTGTTCTTGCATCAAATTGGCGCACAACGCGTAGTGTTCAGCGGGCAGCAAGCGGCATTTCATAACCTGAATACGCCGGCTGACAGCCTGAATTGGCAACAAACGCGAGAGCTCAAAAAATGAATCGTTCATTGCCTCCCTTGCTGGCCATCGGCGCCTACAGCGGAACGGGGAAAACGACCCTGCTCAAGCAGCTGATCCCGTTGCTGAAACAACGCCATGTAAGGATTGGACTGATCAAACATACGCATCACGACATGGATGTGGATACGCCTGGTAAAGACAGCTATGAGCTGCGTAAAGCAGGCGCCGAGCAAACGCTGGTCGCCAGCGATCGTCGCTGGGCATTAATGACCGAAACGCCGGAGCAACAACCTTTGGATCTGCGCTATCTGGCTGGGCGCTTTGACGCCGATAAGGTCGACTTGATTCTGGTGGAAGGGTTCAAACATGAGCCGGTCAGCAAGATCCTGCTTTATCGGGCCGAGATCGGCAGGCCGTTGGAAGACATGCTGGATCAGTTTGTCGTCGCGGTAGCCAGCGATCGACCGCTATCCATTTCGGCTAAGCAGTTGGATCTCAATCAACCGGAAAGCATCGCCGACTTTATTGTCGAGTGGTTGAAAGGCGCAGCGTAGCTGCGCTTTTTTACGTTTCACGCACAGCAAAAAGCCCTGAACGTCAGTTCAGGGCTTTCGGCTTTGTTTGATGCCTGGCAGTGTCCTACTCTCGCATGGGGAGACCCCACACTACCATCGGCGCTACGGCGTTTCACTTCTGAGTTCGGCATGGGGTCAGGTGGGACCACCGCGCTATTGCCGCC
>NZ_JBJNOF010000019.1:0-102808 GCF_052166775.1 Serratia sp. CY74737 | reverse complement strand
GGAATTGTACCGGGCATGCCTGATATTCATATTCGCGTCAATGCGCCGGCGCCGCCAACCACGGCGAAACCTGTGGACGGTGTTACCGAGATAAATAATGCTGAAGCCAAACCGTTGCCAGCGACGCAACCGGGTGGCAATACGCACGATGGTATCGTGGTGTTCCCTCCAGGCAGTAATCTGCCGCCGGCTTATGTGGCCGTGGTGGAGATCATTCCGCAAAATGAAGTCAATGCACGCGAAGCCGAACGCAAGGCATTTCTGACTTATCAGGATGCACGCCAACGTCGTGAGTCAGTTCAAACGGATGAGTACCGAAAGTCACACAGTTATCAATGGTTGCTGCCTGAACGGACTATCAACCAGCGACAGATTGAGGAAAAGCAGGCTCAAATCACCCTCAATCAGCGAATTGCTGAACGTCAATCTATCCAGGAAGCCAATGCGCGCGCTCGCCGTCAGGCGGGACGAGCCGAACAATTTCATCGTGACGTGGAAAGAACCAATGGCACCATTGCTGCATTAAACGAAGATCTTTCCCGGCTGCGTAAGGAAGAAAAGGATCTAGCGGCTCAGGTTGCTGAATTTGATCGCATTGCCAAAGACAATATGAGCAAAATTCGCGCACGGCAGCCGACCGATCCGGATATTGCTTCGTTGTCACCGCAAGCGCAAGCGGCGTTCTGGCGCAACCAGGCGAAGAAAGAATTCGTTCTGACGGTTGGCGATGGCGATTTGCCCAAATATCCGCCGGTCATGGGCAGCAAACCCAGTCCGCTGTTTCTGGAGCAGACTGCCTACTTCTGGCGTGAAAGCGGGTTTGCTATCAGCAACTATAATTCGGTGGCGACGACGGAGACACTGGAAGCCGGTATCCGTGGCGCGTTTACCCGGGCCTCGGCGGCGTTGACGAGGACACCTGCGGAAAAACTGTATGCCAACGGGCAGGTCACCACGGCTGAGTTTGCTCAGCTCTCTTTTGTTTTTTCCGAGAGTTTGGACGTGCCGGCATTGACCGTCATGTCATCCCTGGGTGTTGGTCGGTTCGGATTGACGCGAGACGATGTGAGGAATGCGCTCGGCAACTATAATTCGGTGCGGTTACCTTATCGGCTGGTTTCTCGTGAGACGGGGGATGTCGGGGAAGAGAAAATCCACATCAACATCGTTCGCCCTGATGAGCGGAACGTAAAAGGTGCGGTGCCACTAAGGCCACTATCATGGGATGCGGTGAAAAGGGAGTTACGCTTTACCACTGATGACGGTGCTATCTCTCTGACCTGGACACCGGCGAATGACAAGAGCGTATCCGGTTATATTATTACCGTCACGCCGGTTGGTGCGCCTGCAGGCAAGCTTTCGACGGGGGGCAGTGTCGATGTGTCAGGGAAAGGAACGCTGACTGCATTGCCCAATGGTGATGTTCAGCAGATCCATGACTATATTTTGGTTCCACCGGTTGAAAGTGGTCTTGATCCGATTTATGTCATGTTCAACAAACCACGAAAAAAACCGGCCAAGGAGGATAAGCCTGAGCTTGTCAAACCCCGCAAAGGGCTAACAGAATTTGGGCATGATTATCATCGGCCTCCAAAAACAGAGGATATACACGGGCTGGGTGAACTCAAAAAAGGTGAGTCGAAGAATCCAGTTCAGGGGGGAGGAGGCCTTCGAGCACGCTGGTATGGCGACAAGGGCCGTAAATTCTATGAATGGGATTCACGGCACGGCGAGCTGGAGGGATATCGAGCCAGCGACGGTACGCACCTAGGTGCATTTGATCCCACCACCGGCGTACGTACTAAAGAGCCGAGACCTGAACGCAACATTAAAAAGAAATATCTGTAAGGAGAGTTATCATGGGACTAAAATTAAATCTTGTTTGGTTTGAAATTGATTCACGTCAATTTGTAGGGGAAGAATACTCTAAGGACTTTGGGGATGATGGCTCAGTTATCGAAGGCTTAGGGTTGCCATTGGAAGATAATATTAATAATGGTGGGTTCAATGTTGAACGTGGTTGGATTCCATTGCTTCAACCGTATTTCAAGACAAAAATTTCCCCTGAAAAATTTGCCTACCAGATCTCGTTCGATTATCAGGATGGCAATTGGTAATCTGACATTTTACCCATAACAAATAACGCCCAACAATTGCAATATTGTTGGGTTTTTTTGTTATTAAGATCAATCCCCTAAGAATACCGTATAGTGCAGGAGTGACCCTATTGCGATGACGGATTATGTTTAAAAAACATCCTTACCGTACAATAATTTCCGATCTCCAAACTCCCCCCCTTTAAGGGGCTTTATGGACGTTTTTTGGTATCGGTTTTCCACTGCAGTAAACCGGCAATATCCTGTTCCCCCGCCGCTTCTTTTAAGCGGCGCTGCTGCTCGGCATACTGGACGTATTCAGCCTGCGCTTTTTCATCTGCCGCTTTCTTACTGACTGTGCCAGCCCCTTGCAGAACGTCACGGTCGTTAAATTGCAGAAACTGATCCAGCTTTTCCTGCCAATCACGCAGGAACACCTGTTGACGGCGCCGCGCCTGATCTTCAGCGAAATCCAACCACATGTTGACCACGCGATTGAGTTCGCTGACTTCGTCCTGATTGAGGTAATTTTTCGCCACCGTCACGTCGCTTTTGCGTACCTCCTCACCTTTATAGCTGCTCAAACCCATATGGGGCTGGCTGGCGTCAGCCCGCTGATGGATGAGTTCGGCAGCGGTGTGGCCGGTGCAGGCAAAATGCAGCTTGTTTTGGATAGTTTGGAAAAACAACGTTGTCTCTTTAAGTGACGGCTGATAATCGGCAGCTAATGCGAAGATCTCCCTAACCCGCAAGTAAACCCGACGCTCACTGGCACGGATATCACGGATGCGCTCCAGCATCTCATCAAAGTAATCAGGCACAGCGGATGAACCCACGGGCGGATTTTTAAGCCGCTCGTCATCCATCACGAAGCCTTTGATCAGGTATTCCTGGAGCGTTTGGGTCGCCCACTGCCGGAATTGAGTTCCTCGGGGTGAACGAACACGATAACCTACGGCAAGAATAACGGGCAGACTATAGTGCAGGATATTGCGACTTACCTGACGGCCCCCTTCCTGCTGAACCTGTAAGTAAGACTTACAGGTTGCGTTTTGTTCAAGTTCCGCTTCTTCGTAGATCGCTTTGATGTGCTGCGTAATCGCCTGGGGAGTCACTTGATAAAGATTCGCGATGGTCGCCTGGGGCAGCCACAGCGTTTCTTGCTCAAAACGACATTCAACGCGCACTTCGCCGTCATCGCTGGCAAACATAACAAACTCACCTGCCGGTGATTGGGTTAAGTGCTTGTCTGTCATGTCGCCTCCGCTTTAATCTGACTTACCGTGCAGTAAAGCACCTAGTATGCCAGAGATCCATGTAGGAGCTCATTACGCGTATGGCGTTTATTTTGCAGGTAACATGCCTGGATAATGCTTAGCGATAATGTCGTTCATCTTCTCCACCAGATCTAACCGTTTGAACATCAGATGCGCGGTTCCCTTCTGGAAATAACGAATACTGAAGAACTCATCTTCGTAAACGTCTTTTGCCGGGTTGTCCCGAATGTGCGCCATTAACCGGGTACTGATATCACCACGATTGTCAGGAATGGGTTTGCCAGCCAGCAGAAAGAGCATCCGTTCCAAATCTGTCAGTTGGTCACGACGCCAGCCCCAGTTCAGGCTAAAGCCCCAACGATTGTAAGTGACCAGGTTGTTAATGATGATCTTTTTGCCAAAACTGCATGGGCTGTTAGTTTTGTAATCCCATGAGAGTCCTTTGAAGACATTGATCACTCCACGTTCAAAGACTTCACCTTTGCTGTGATGTAATTGTTCAAAGGTTGCCAGAATATTTTCCTCACTGATTTCCGGCAGCTCCCCCTCATCCAGATTTTTATACCACTCATCGCGGGACTGCGCGTCCATCAGAGAAATCATTCCAGACTTCAGCATCAGATCTCGCCAGATACTTCGGTCGATATTACGTGTAATGACCGAAATGGCCGTATCAACCTTTTCAGTCAACCAAGAGTCGTAACAGTGTCCCTGACGCATGGCCCAATCCTTTGCCGTTCCCCCTCCGATACGACTGGTCAGCGCAGATATCTCATCCAACTGGCGGATTAGGGCTGCAATCTGCGCCAGCGCGGTATTACGTCCAGATACGATGCGTTCGATGCTGGTGGAACAAATCAACTCTGTATGGTCAGTTAAAACTTCGGGTTCAATCTGCATATATCTTTCTCCCTAAACGCCAACACCCGCCGGTTCAAGGGCGGGTGTTGGGTAGTGATGGTATTAAAAACATGGTGGGCTGAACTGCACTGGATGCCGGTAATCAGCATGCCAGCAGTAAACTGGTCAGACTCATGTCTGCTTTTCTCCCCGGATAACTGAGGTGATGATCTGGTAACCCATACGGGTCATCAGGCCGGTGGCTCGACGGGCGCGGAGAATATCGATAGCAGTGATAAAGGGCGATTGCTCCTGACAGGAGAACCCCCGGCAATCGATGCGAACCAGGTCGAACTTTTCCACCGTGAAATTCAACGCATCAGCCAGAGAGATCCCGGCGTCAATGTGTTCATGGATAACGGTGTCATCACTGAACTCGGTATCGTTAAGCGCCAAGCCGTAATGCTGTTCCAGCAAATACGTGAGCATGGATTGCCAGACAACAACGGGTGATGGGCAACCGTAGGCCGCCCGTTTCGGGGTGACAGGTAAGGTCTGCATGTCGGTTATCTCGTAGTTAGCTAAATGAAAGGGGGAAATCGATAGATATAAAGGCGTAGATTTATGCCGTTGATTGGGGAGTAGGATAAATGGCGAGATACACATAACCGTGCGATCCCAGACTATCGGCTTCACAGGTCAAGCCATTGCAATACAACGTGACGCAATGCTGATAACGGGGATTGAGCTCACCAGAAAGCAGCATCAGTTCCAAATGGTTGATGAACTGCGGAAAGGCGTTATCTACATCACGCAGCTGCTCGTCGCTGAAGGTACCGCTGATATCGGCACGGTCAGCCAGGAAGTGCAGTCGCCCGCCTTCTTGTACTAGGCGGGCGCCAAACTGCGGAGTGACGTTGCGTTTGAGTCCCCAGGCCGGGGCAATGATTGATGGCATCGTATCGCCCCCTATAACAAGCCGTGTTCAGCAAACGAATACACCGACATGCCGCCGACAATACAGTGATCCAGTACCCTGACCTCAACCAGTGCCAGTGCATCTTTAATCCTGCCGGTGATTTGCCGATCGGCAACACTGGGCTCAGCGTGGCCGGAAGGATGGCAATGCGCGAGAAGTACCGCTGCAGCATTGTGCTTCAGTGCCGCCTTCACGATTTCGCGGGGGTGGACTTCGGTGCTGTTGATACTGCCGGTGAACAACGTTTCGTGGGCCAATAGCCGGTGTTGATTGTCGAGCCAGAGCACCATAAATATTTCACGCTCCAGCCTAGCCATGCGCAATCGAAGCCAATCGCTGACGGTACCAGGTGAAGTGAATGAGGCTCCCGGTTCACGCAAATGGGCCTCCAGCAAGAACAGGGCGCGTTTGATAGTACGTTGTGTACTTAATGGCAGTTCAGTGACTGCCGGGGATAAGGTTAAGTTCATGAGGTTATTCCGTTGTTTTCAGTCGTTCATAGGCATGATGTCACTGCATTCAGGGTTCATTGAGCGGTAGCGCAGGAGACGACTTGAAATAGGTCATCTCAGCGCCTAAAAACCAAAAACCCCGTCGCGATCGGCGACAGGGCTCTAAGTCAGTAGCAAACTGATAGCGGTAATCAATCAGCTAGAGATGATCAACAAGACGCTTGAGTGGTGATAGCTGACTATCGCCTGATTTGATGTCGCATGATGTGGTCTTGGCATTAACCAATGCCTTGCCCAGAGCGGGTGTCAACAATTTCGCCGGGTATTGGAAGCTGTACGCCAGAGGGACATGATCGAAGCTGCTGTCGTTGTGGTAAAAGTGAAAAACAAAGGTCCCTTCCTTACGCTTCTGCATGGCAGAAACCGCCAGTGCCAAATTAGCCGTCAGAAGGCTGTCCATCAACGTATCAGGATGATCGATACTGATGTTCATTTGATGGACCCCGGCCGGGTAATACTGCAGAGTCATTCCCGTTGCCCCCTCGGCCTTATCGCCATAGATATCTTTCAAGTAATACATGATGCCCAGACGTGCTTCATCGGCGTTGCAGGTGAGCCTGAATTTCTCAGTAACCTTTCCCTTCTTCCCCGTGATGATAAATTCATCAACGCCATCCATAATACGGTCATGCTCAACCTGTACGCTGTCAGCCACCACATTCCGGTATTCTATCGGCTTGGGATCGTATGCCGCTGCGCATACGGCCTGGCTCAACAGAGCGCTGACCAACAGGGTAAACATCATTATCATTTTTTTCATGTTCATCATCTCATTGATAAAAATCACTTATTCCTGCTCCGTTAGCGTGACGTAGATATTCCCGCCTGAGCGCACCTCTATCGTCAGCGGCTCTTTTGAGCCGGTATTCAGCAAAGCCTGAGCCTGATAAAAACGCCCTGCCACCTCCTCCTTGATATCTGTGATACGGATACAGTGCTCCTCTATGCCCTGACGCTGCAGGATTTTAGTGACTACCGGGCAAGCGCTTTGCGCCAGCCGTTCGGTACCCGATTGCGTTTTAAAATGATTACCGACCACGGCTGATAACACGGTGCAAATCAGCCATACCTGTAACAAGCGCCAGGGTTTCCCCTGACGCTCGTCACGTTGCCGCAGGTAAACCATCGGTAGCAGGAACCCCCCTAGTGAAGGCGCAGTTTTCTCCTGTTTAAACAGGCTCAATCGGTCGAGGAGTACCCAGACCAGGGAGCAAAGCATATAAAGACCCAGCGCAACTTTCTGTGGGAGGAAGATAGCGGAGAGACCCCAGATAACAGGAAGGCCAATGGATAAACACCAGGCGTAGGTGTCCTGTTTGAGAAACGGATAAGATTTCAACATAGTGAAATAGTCCTTTATTAATAATTAATTAGAAAACAGTGGGATTGAACGACCTCCCCCGCGAGGGGATCGTATCGGGATGTAAAGAGGAGGGATAATCGTTAGTGAAGATCAATAAACCGAAACCGATCGTTGAAAACTATCGCTATTAACGATCATTACAAACAAAACAATAGATAAAAACTATTATAAACCTATGTTTGATCGGCGAAACAGATCGAACGTATGGTAGGTTTTTAAATATGCGTTAAAAGAAACGATGCCAGAGCAATTTGGCCAGCGAGAGCAGTCGATAGCGGATCTGTTTTAACCAATTTCTTAATGTGTGCGACTCCAGAAGGGCTTCCACGCTTTTGTCAAAGATGTCACCTACAACGCGGCTAAAGCCCTCCTGCGCCGTGGTGGTCACCTTCTCTGTCCGATACTCAGGCTCAAACTGACGGGCAACCGCACTGCTGGCTTTGTCGGGTAAAACGGTGATGAGGGTTTCGACCCACCCAGGTATATTGAAACCTTCAGAGGCGGAAACCGCCAAAACAGGATGTACGGGAGAAAATACGGTATTCACTTGGGTCACTTTCTCCTGCAGGTTCTGCTGCTGCCGCAGAGAAGGTTGGCAAGTTGCAATATCCCATTCCCGGCAAGGCTCAATTTTATCGGCCTGGTTGAGGACGAACAGAAACCGGGCGGGATCTGCCCCCTGAGAAACCAACTGCCGATAACACCGGATATCATCATTCCAGGCCCGTTCGTCGGCTTTAAGCACCCAGACAATCAGGTCCAGCCTGCCGGACCACGTCTGATACAGACGCTGGTAAAGACTGTCCAACTCCGGGGTTTCGCCGATGCCCGGAAAATCAACAAGAGTCAGGATATGTGTGCCGTGAGTGACCTGATAGCGCTGAACGGTGCGGGTACAGCCGCTGACGGCATCAACCCTGGCGGGCGGTGGACTGAACAGGGTATTGCACAGGCTGGATTTCCCGGCACCACTTTTACCCATCAGCCCGATGCAGGGTTCATAAGTAATCATCTCATCAAGATGGAAACAAAGGTTTCGGTAAATATCCTCAGGTAATGCTGAAAGAATTTTCTTAAGTAGTAAGGTTTTATCGCGAGAGTTATTTGTCATGATTTACCTTTATTATCAGAAGCATGCAGTTTTATTAGATATAAAAATCAGTCATTTCCCATGGCAGGTTTTAAATATACACTGCAGGCAAGACACAAAGCGATAATATACCTCTGTATTTTTATAGAAATAAAAAGCTTTTCTGTTTTTTGATTTTCATATCTCTGTGGTGGATGTGTATCATAAAATTTAATGAATACGGTTCCGCTCCATAAGTAATTTGTGCAGGTGTGAAATCTTTATACTCAGCCATGGTATAATCAACGTCATAAGGCGACAACCCGACAAAATACCCTCCAGAACGGGAACTGGACGCCTGTTCTATAAAGACAAGTTGTTCATACTTTTTCTTATCCCAGCCATTCACAGCTACATGTCTGAACTGTTTAAATTTTATATTAAAAAAATCAAGCCTGCTCTTCTTCGCATCATCAATGAAAAGAGGCTGCAGATGTAATACGATGCGTGACCGAAATTCCCAAAAACCATTATCATTCATGACATATCTTATTTTCGCATTTTTAACAAACAGATGAAGAATATCTGGTACACCACCTGACCTGCCAACAATTGCAGGAACCTTCTCTGCTATATGGGCTTTAAGCTTAGTCTTTACCAGCTCATTCAGGGCATTGCCTGATTTTCCCATCAGTTTATGTTGTTGCTCAAATTGCGTTACCTCATTAAATGAAAGGATGAAATTATAGTCTGCAAGAGGTAGTTCGCGAGCGTTCAGGACAAGTTGCTGTTCCGCTCCCTGCTGTTTTCTGGTGTTCCGAAGAATACGGGTTATATCCTCCTCGCTGTTATTATTAATGACATTTTTACCCCCCCTTATTTCATCCATAAACTGTGCCGCTTCAGCATTATCCGACAGTGATGCGCTGATAAGGTCCCGGATAAGTCCCGAGCAGGTAAGGCCTCTGCTCAGGGCCAGCTTTTCGATATGTCGGCGGAGTTCGTTTGTTGGCAGATTGACGGTGATGCGGTTCCGGCTTGTCATATATCTTTCTTCTGTGGTGACGGTGTTTTTATCATACTACACCGTTGCAAAGTGCAGCACCTTTCATTCTTAAAATAGTGCTGCACTATTAGTATCATATTGATGTTTAACGTTTCAGTCTGACACTTACCCGGCGAGTCGGACTGGTGGGCGACGCGTTGTCAAAGACGACAGTAGCAAAGCATACACGCCGGGTGCTCACTCCGGGCAGACAGGCCGTGCCTGAAAACATCATCGCGGGATAGTCAGTAATGCCGGGGCGTTAGCATTGTGATGATCAACACCTTAATTACTTTTTTACCAGGTCTTCCATCCACTGAGGAAGGCTGCAACACAATACTGAGAACAGTCATTCCTCCTTCACTTTTAACGTAAAGGAGATTCCCATGAACACACTACCTGCACTGCTGAACGACCAGCTTGTCGATATGGTATTCATCACCACCTACACCAACTGCAGTGATAAATGGTTTTACAAACTTATCAGCGAAGGACGCTTCCCGAAACCTATCAAGCTGGGCCGCAGTTCCCGCTGGCTAAGGAGCGAAGTGGAAACCTGGATGCAGCAGCGTATAACTGACTCGCGTGGTAACTGAGTATGTCTGTAAAAAAGAAAGGATGTACCATCACCAGTGATGGTCTGGCAGAAGCCAAAAATGGATTGAGCAGGAGTGGTTTTATAAGCGCTCCCGGTCTTTCAGAAAACAAGGTTTTATTTTATGTTCTGAATTGATAACCCTGGAGTAAAAGCTAAGCCACGAAAATATATCAGAGTGCCCCCTACAAGGCACTACAAAGTAATTGGCACCAATTCAAATACAGTATATATATTATATAAAATATATAGGAATGGGTAGTCAAAGACAATCAATAAAAGAGTAATAAATTAAATCCAATCATAATCACCATATTGATTATAATATTGCATACCAATTATAATAGACACGGTGAAAATATAATTAACGGGCCACTATAAACACCGTAAACAGTAAAACAACAGCCTACACTTCATAATAAGGCATTAAAGCGTGATGAGCACCAATCACTAAAGCTACCTCTATTCAGTATCAAATAAATATCAACCAGCAAGAGCATTCATTGTCAAATTTCACATTAGCGACAGTTGATACAGATCCTACGGCACCATGCCTTTCGACCTAATGACACCTTAACTCTCATTCGTGCATCCATCACTGCCATTTACTTTGGCAGGGCCTGCGCACGCCTGAAATATGCCCACAGGAGCAATCTTCATGACCAACAGTAAATTCGGCCCCCTGAACTCTGACTATATGAATCGTATGACTGAAATCATCAACAAAGCAACAAAATCCCACGCCAGAACATCCGTTTTCACCTTCGTACTCAGACTGCCTGAGTACCGCGATACAGGTGACAGTATTGCCTGTGCTCCTAATCTGAAGACCGGTTTAATGGAACGCTTCACAGGGGCGCTGAGGGCGCGTATAGCAGCCCATCAGCAACGACGTAAACGGGAAAAGTCCCAAGTATGTCCAACGGATCTGAGATACGTATGGGTACGTGAGGTGGGGAGCAGCGGTAAATCTCACTATCACGCAGCGATATTCGTTAACAAAGATACTTTCAATGGATTAGGGGATTATTCGAAGGAAGAGCATAACCTAGGGAGCTACATCAGCGAGGCCTGGCTAAGTGCATTAGGCCTACTCAATTTCCCTGAGTACAGAACGCTGGTTTCCTTTAACAACACGCCACACTATCTGGAGATTCTTCGGGTGGACCGCTTTGGGCAACAGTACCTAGGATTACGGAGCCACCTGAGCTACTTTGCCAAAGAACACACCAAGGTTTACGACAAAGAAGAACGCTCATTCGGGGGAAGTGTCAGATAACACAGTCACATCCCTGCTAAACGATCAGCTTGTCGATATGGCATTTATCACTGGCTTTACGCAGCTTACAGACCAGTGGTTCTACAAACTGATTGGGGACGGTCTGTTCCCGAAACCCATCAAGCTGGGGCGCAGTTCCCGCTGGAGTAAAATCGAGGTGGAGAGCTGGATGCAGCAGCGTATCGCAGATTCACGCGGGGAATGACGATGTGTTACGCACAACACACATTCCATCTCGCGTTGCTAACCTGTAGTAGTCGTAAACGCAACTGAGTCAACAGCTATCCTCCTGACACGCATTACAACGACTCTCAACGCCTTATCTGAATCCAACCTATCAGATGTTCCGAATCAGTCTCCCCATCAATGGATAGACCACACCTACGTGCTTCCTGGCACCAAGGAGCCTATCTTTTGTACGTCAAATCTTTCTTGCCCTTGAGGGTACCGGTCAGATGACCGGTACCAGAACCGCGGGGAACACACCTTACAACCGTTATACCTGTAACCTCTGCTGTAACAAGCGTCGATACCATCCGAAGTATGGCACTCAACGACCGTGGATTGAATATACTCACAGCAATCCCACGGAGAATTAGCAGCAGCACTGTCCGTCTGTGAAACCTGTGACAGAAATTCAAATAGCAACAAACGCCTGAACTCAGCAAGAACTAATCAATATTCCCACGCCTCAAACGCCAGCGGCATCTTATTTAACAAATCCCGGCGATCGCGCCAGTTGGGGATAAACCGGTCCATATGCAGACGAAAGCGCTCGTTATGATGACGCTCCAGTAGATGAACCAGTTCATGCACCAGGATGTACTCCAAACACTCCGGCGGCTTCTTGACCAATTCCAGATTGAGCCAGACTCGCTTTGTGGTGGTATTACAAGTGCCCCAAAAGGTTTTCATCTTTTTTATGCCCCAGAACGTCGGGGAAACACCGGTTCTGTCCTGCCATTCGGGCAGTAATTTAGCGACCTGCCGTTTCAGCTCATGCCGATAAAAGTCGGTTAATACCAGCACCTTATTTTCATTGCTGGTTCCCGGCTGAACATAAAGCTGGAGTTTATTATTTCCCGCAATTTTGACCTCATGACGCC
Organism: Serratia sp. CY74737; assembly: GCF_052166775.1. Taxonomy (NCBI): domain Bacteria; kingdom Pseudomonadati; phylum Pseudomonadota; class Gammaproteobacteria; order Enterobacterales; family Yersiniaceae; genus Serratia; species Serratia sp. CY74737. Next base: position 90,647 of record NZ_JBJNOF010000019.1, on the reverse strand, counting down.
CCTGACGCTCGATCACAAACAAGCGATATTTACGACCCCAAAGATAGTGGCATTCTCCGCTGACCATCTCCCGCTCGGACTGGCGTGGCTGTCTGGCGAAATCCTGCTGTTGTTTTCGGATCCAGCGAAAGCGGGAAGCGACCGCCATCCGTATCGCCGTTTCTGTCATGTGTTCCGGGGCTGAAACGCGGACTTTGCCATCAGGCGGCAGGACGCTGACATGCAAGTTCTTAATCGCCTTACGATTGATCTGTAAGCGCAGCGTGCCTATCTGCATGACCGGCATCAGTGGTATTCCTTTTGCTTGCGGGCAAGCTCAAGAACGTCATCAATATTGACGTTATAACTGGCGGTTTCTTCGCGCAGTGCACGGGCAAGCTCTCGTTCCTTAAAACGATCGCCAATCCACTCAGCTTTTTTGGTATAGCGGATTGTCGTATCAATACGGGTTGCCAGCACCTCGTCATGACCGAAGTTATCATAAAACGCACGCTTTGCCTGCGTATCCATTGTTTCAGGATAGGATGCTCCGTTGGTTTGTTCTGGGCGGATGACCTGCTTGCTCAAATCCCGGATACGCTCCAGGTACTGCTGATAATCAAGCGCATTCTGGCGGCGAAGGGTAATCAGTTCATCCAGCAAAAGCGACATGCGCCCGTAGTATTTTGGGTTCACCGGGTTTTCATCCACGATGGTTTTACGCACGTTGTTTTCGATGGTTTCCGCCATCGCATCCTGATTGTTGCGGATCTCGTCCGGCAGAGCAGCGGTTGCTGCTGCGCCTTTTTCAACAATCAGCTCAATCAGGCTTAACTCTTCGAAATCCATCAGCACTTCGCTACCGTCGGCGCGAACGTACATATCCAGCAGGTGGCGCATGGCGGGTTCAAAGCGCTTCATGTCCAGCAGATCGCCGCTGGTCAGTTTAATGTCGTAGCGCAGTCTCTCGAATTTAGCGACTTCGGCGCGAATGCTTTCCACTTCCTCATCGGTATACCCCGCTTCCTGCATTTCATTCGCCAGGCTGGCGTAAGCGCGCAGCAGGCGGGCGACATTCTGATAGAACGAAAGGCGCAGCGCCTCTTTTTCGCCTAATATCGTCTGGTTTTCCCCCGACTGACCACAGAAATAGTGCTGATAGTCCTGCAATTCGCGCGGAGCCTTGACAGGTTCACATAGGCTGCGAACTACCTCTAGCGCGCTGTCGAGATCCAGCTTTGCCTGCTCCAGACGATTTTTTAACAGCCCATCAACATCATCGCGATCGTAATCGTCAAACGCACCCGTGGTGTAATCGGTTATCGCTTTATCCAGAGAGCGGAACAGATCTTTATAATCGATAATATAGCCGTATTCTTTATCTTCCCCGTCCAGCCGGTTTACCCGACAAATCGCCTGAAACAGCGTATGGTCTGTCATGGTTTTATCAATATAAAGATAGGTCGCAGACGGTGCATCAAAGCCGGTTAGCAGCTTATCCACCACGATAAGCAGACGCATTTGCCCCGGTTCATTTATAAAGCGTTGCTTAACGTCTCGCTCGAATTCGGCGATACGACCAGCAATCTTCTCTTCGCTTTGTTCAAAATAGTCAGCCAGCATTTTGCGATAGGTCGAGAATTTGTAAAGTTTCTCGGTCAGGCCCGCGCCGGTTTCTTCACCTTTGATACTGGTCGCATCGGGGCGAAAGCTGGTCACAATCGCCACTTTTCCCGCCAGATCGGTCTGGCTGAACATTTCGTAAACCTTACAGGCCTGATACACGCTGCTGCACACCAGCATGGCGTTGCCACGTCCGTCCATCAGGCGCGGGCGGGTGTCCATATCCAGCAGAATATCGTTAACGATCTGCTCCAACCGCGACTTGCTGGACAGCAGTTTCTGCATTGAACCCCATTTCTGCTTAAGCTGGGTTTTGGCTAAATTCGACAGGCCGCGCGTTTTGGCTTCAAACCAGTCATCGACCTTTTTCTCAGACGTCAGATACTGGTCAATATCGCGGGCCTCATAACGCAGATCCAGCACCACGCCGTCGGCCACCGCCTCATCAAACTTGTAGGTATGGATATAAGGGCCGAACACCTCCACCGATTTCTTTTTATCTTTCTTCATCAGCGGCGTCCCGGTAAAACCGATAAACAGGGCTTCCGGCAGAATAGCGGTCATCGCGTTATGCAATTTGCCGGACTGCGTACGGTGGCACTCATCGACGAAGACAAACAGATCGCCTTTGGCGCGAAACGTTTTGGTCAGGGATTGTTGCAACTCGGTGATGAAGTCGTCGGTTGCCGCAGCGTCTTCCGCTTCGCTACGACGACCAAACTTATGCACCAGCGAGCAAATGAGCCACGGGTTAGGATGATTGAGCGTTGCGATAAGATCGTTGCCGCTGGAGGTGCGATAAATCTCTTCATCTACACCCATAAATACGCTTTCGATCTGTTCATCCAGCTCGGTGCGGTCGGTCACAATCAGCACACGTGAATTTGACACGTTTTCACGGATCCACTTCGCCAGCCAGACCATCGTCAGGCTTTTACCCGATCCCTGCGTGTGCCAGATAATCCCGCCTTCACGACGAGCAATATGCTGTTTAGCCGCCTCGACGCCGAAGAACTGATTATGGCGACAGAGTTTTTTCACTCCAACGTCAAAGGCTATGTAGTTATGGACGATATCCAGCAGCCTTGACTTGTTGCAAAGACGGCTTAAATGAAAGTCGAGTTTATGCGTATATGCATCGGTATGCTCTTCTTTCCATTCCAAATAATATTTTTCCGGCGTTTCGATGGTGCCGTAACGCAGCCCCTGCGTATCGTTACCCGCCATCACCAATTGCATGGTGGTAAAGAAATTGCGGATAAAGGTTTTCTTCTGATTGTCGAGATTCTGCCGGATGCCTTCGCTAACGTGGACTGACGAGCGTTTAAGTTCAATCACGCCCAGCGCGATGCCGTTAACGTACAGCACCAGGTCCGGGCGCTTGCTGTATTCACCTTTTACCGTCACCTCGTCGGCGATGGCGAAATCATTGGCTTCAGGATTTGCCCAGTCAATCAGCCACACGGTCTGATTCTGCTCGCCCGCGCCTTCCTTTTCCTTTACGCCGTAACGCAGCAGGCGATAGACCTCTTTATTGGCGTAATACAGCTTCTTGCCTTCGCCCAGCGCGGCGGCGGAATCCAGTTGCCGAAGCACGCGTGTAATCAGCGTATCGCTGACGCCACGCCGTTTCAGCCATGCGCTCAGTATGTCCGTGTCGATATTGCTGTCACCGGCATATCCAGCGCTCCGCCTCAAATAGCGGTATCCTAAATCCTTAACAAAAAACTGAATCAGACGCTGCTGTGTGGCGCGTTCGCGCTGGCCTATGGTACTCAAAGGGCGCTCTCCCTAAATGTTCAGCAATGGAACTCCATCACGCGGTTTATGGCGAATTGAAGATGATTATCATCAAACAGCTTCATCTTACGGCTGGCCCAGCGTTCACCCGCAGGCCACTGGTGCAGCCCCTCTTTTACGGAATCCAGCGTGGGCAGGCATTCTCCTCGGGTCAGCAGCCAGTCAACAGTCGCCAGCAGCTCCAGACCAAACGGTGATTCAAAGCCGTCAATCAACTGACTGACCTGCTCAAGTGCCGGTAGCCACTCTTTGGCCTCGTTGTTCAGCCAGAGGTTGACGTGTTCTTTTTCCCGATCGTTAAACCAGATCACGTCCAGCGGCTGGCTGTCCGGGATGCGTTTCTCGGCTTTCAGATAGGTGCCGTCCAGCGCGTTAAGCAGATGGTTCAGGTTGGGGGAGAAGGGACCATAATTGTGCGCCTCAAAGCGCAGCTTTAGCACGTCCTCCTGCTGGTGCAGTTCAATAGCGCGTTGTAACAGCCATGCCAGTTTCTGGATTTCCAACAGGCTGCACTCCATGCCCAGCACCCAGTAGCGGCGCACTAGTTCAGCAATCATCGCTCTGGCGGGTGTGAGCTTTTTTACGCCGGTGCTTTTGGAGACGTTCTGGTATTTTTCGGTAGGCTCAAAAATCAGGATTTCAGTGCCCGTAAGATCGCCCAGCGCAGATTCAATCCGCGCCCGAACGTCCGGCCAGTTCAGGCCGCCGTTGCCTGCGCCCAGCGGGGGAATGGCGATGGACTGCACTTTCTCTTCGATCAAAAAGCGGCGCAGGTCCTGCAAACCGTCTTCAATCCACTCCATGCGGGAGTCGGCGCGCCAGTGCTGCTTGGTAGGGAAGTTGACGATCCAGCGCGGCCCCATCAGTTCGCCGGTTTCGGTGATAAACATTTTGCCGGTCGTCAGTTGCTTCTGTTTGCAGGCGAGGGCATAGGCTTTCATATTATCGGGGAAGCGCTCTTTGAACATCAGCGCGATGCCTTTACCCATGACACCGACGGTATTAACCGTATTCACCAGTGCTTCCACGGGCGCGTCCAGTAAATTGCCTTGTGTATATGTCATCATGAGAAGTACCACCCGGCCCGTGCGTGAACGGGCATTGACAGATTGCGTTGCGACAGCCACTGCTCTAATTGTAACCTGACGCCATCGTTGTAACAAATCATCCCGCCCAGCAGTGAGATTGGGCAGTGCTTCCAGATTAATGCCTCAGCTTGATAGCGTTCAAACTTGCCAAGATCATCCTGATCGCGACGGAAATCCCGTGCTTGTAAGATTGGCCAGTCGATCCGATGCAGATTGTTTAGATCGGTATAGTAATTCGCCAGATTATAGTAGGCGTGGCTGTCGGTAAACACGAAGGGAATTTTCTGCGCCGCCACGTGTCGCAGGCTGCTGACCAGAATAACGATTTCCTCATTGGGGCGCTGCTTAATGCCGCCACGCCCGCTGCGAATATTCATCAGCATCGGCGAGAAAGGAGTAAAGTAAAACGGCACATAGTCATGCAGCGTCCCGCCCGTCGCGGCAGGCACCGGATGCCCGGCGCGTTTGTCGATAAGCTCAGGGTTGCCGATATTGATCCAGCTTGCAGCCTGCACCGGGCTGTTGCCGCAGTGCAGGCCGTGGTCCAGTATCCACGGGATATTGTCCCGATGGACAATGCGCCAAATCAGGGCTTTTTCCGGGTTGAGATTTGTGCTGTAATCATAAGCCATGTGCGTTCCCTTCTATACTAAGCGGGTTTTCCCGGTTAACAGTTCCTGCATCATCCCCTGTTTAAGCTGACGGGTTTTGTCCAAACGCTGTTGCAGGGTCTGAATTTCTTTGTCCATCTTGGAGAGGATGGCAGCGATGGCGGTTTGTTCTTCAGGATGTGGTGCATAATATCCAAAGTGTACAAAGTCTTTTTGGTACAAATGCACAATTGTTGAACCCGCAGTAATTCCGTTTATAAAATCATCAAATATTCTTGAAGTTAGAATAAAAAATAAATACTCAGGAACTATTTTGTCGTTCTTAGGCCTTATTAGAAACACCCCACTATTAAGTGTTGCGGGTAAAGGTAAAGTATTAATATATCCAGCCTTACCAATTGTTCCATCTTTGGTAATAAGGACATCATTAACTTTTAATTGGATATTGCTATCTTGTTTATAACGCCATTCGCTTACGAAACAACAGGAATTCCAATCAACGAGACCTGCATTAAAGTCTGTTCCAGTAACCAGATAGTATGTACCAGAACTTAAATATTCTTTTGTAGTAAGTGCTTGCCAACCTATTCTAGCTCTCAAAGAGCAATCCTTTCCGATATTAATATAGTTCCAATCCTCAGGAATCTCCCCCAACTCACTATTTTTATGACCCTTAACAATACCATCATCCCGCAATGCAAACTGCGGCAAGCGGATTTTTCCTGTCAATAGTTGCTGCATGGTTGCTGTTTTGATAGCTTGTTTTTTTGCGATTAGCTTCTCTAGTTTAAGAAGAAAATCATCACAATCCGATAGCGTATCTGCTATTTTTTTCTGCTCTTGCTCATTTGGAAAAGGTACAGGAATAAGTCTAATCAAATCGGTATTAAGATTAGGTTGTCCATTCCCCGTTGCAATATTGTCGTGAAGACTTTTTGTTATTGTATTAATATAATGGATCAAAAATGATTTATTGCCGATTCGTTGATTAATAATCGCAGCAACACCATCATTTGCACAGCACTTCATACCTAAGAGTTTTGCAACACCAAGTGTTGCGCCACTATTAGAAATAATAAGAGTACCTTTTTCTAAGGTCCGACTATGCTTAGAACCTAATTCGGTTAACATTGAGGATGTCGTCATAACGACCTGTTGAGCATCCGGAATTGTCGTCAATGAAGCAACCGTAAGCCAAGGGATAAAATCACCCTCAAAATATTTAGGATCACCTGCTGGGCGAGGAGATCCCCCCCGAACAATATCGCCAAGTTCTCCAAGGTATTTGCAATCCCAATCCTCAGGAATAACCCCCACCTCAGTCATTTTAAACCCTGCAGGCACATTTTCCTCCGTGGTACCCGACTGCTGCTCACTCACCATTAAATCCACCATCACCACACCAGCCCCATCGCCCGCAAATGCCCGGCCACCTTCTCGCTCAACGCTTCAACAGAGGCTTCCAGCGCCGGTAACGGCTCGGCATAGCGCTCTTCCAACTCCTTCACGCGCTCCGCCAGTTGCTGAGTGATGCGCTCAATCTCCGCCTTAATCCCGGCCTGCAACGTCGCCAGCCATTTGTCCTCTACCACCAGCGCTTTGATCGCCGCGTCATCCAGCGTGGGATAATGTTTATACACTGCGCGATCCAGCGCTTCCTGCGCAATTTTCAGCGTTTTTTTCGCATTCGCCTCTGCTTTAATCAGCGCCAGGCAGCGAGTCAGCGCCGCCAGCTCATCGGGGTCGGCGGTGGTTTTCTTCAGTTGAGTCAGGCGGGCATTGACCAGCTTTTGCGTCACCTTATCCTTATCGTTCTTCGCCTCGGCCAGCAGATCGTCTTCCCCGGCCTGCTCCTCGACATACTCGGCTAACTGACGGCTGGCTTCTTCACTGCGTTCCTGTGCGCGGTTCAGCGCATCCAGCAGATCCGGGAAACAGCGAATTTCCACCAGTGAACGGGGCAGCACGTCGGCCTTGTAGCGCCGCTTGTCAAACTCAAAATCGTGCGCTTCTTTCCAAACGTTTTTGCCGTCCTTGCCTTTCACCGGCTGGAGTTCGCGAATTTGCGCGGCGGCTTGCCAGCCCTCCTGCGTGATCACATAGACATCGTCCTGCATGGCATCGGCCCAGTAGTCCATCAGGATCTGGTACACACTGTATTTATTCAGCAACTCACTGTTGGCATACTGCGCCAGCAGCATCTCGCTGATATCGTGGATCAGTTCCTTCGGTTTATCGCCTTTGCCAATATCTGCCAACGCCGCCTCTTTCACCCACGCCTTAAATGGCAGCAGGCTGCGGGTGGCAAAATCCTTAAATTCCTGATGCGCCAGAATGGTCGGTTTAACCTGCTGGGCTTCGACCTGCGCCTGACAGTAGCCGGGGCGATCGTCAGCAAACAACACGTCGCGCAGGGCAGGGAAAACTCGCCAGTAATCCTGTAAAGCATCAACATCGCGCGCCGGAATACCCCCCTGTAAGTGCGCGGCCAGATCGTGCAGATCTTCCGGTTCGCCGCCGTCGATATAGCGGGGGATATTCAGGTTGTAATCATTCCCGGCGATGTCGCTTAACGGCACCATCCTACTGTAGCCTGGCACCGTGCGCTGATGGTTAAACACGTCCACGATGCGGTGAATATCCCGGCTGCGCAAGCGGTTCTTATTGCCGTCCTTGATAAAACCCCGGCTGGCGTCGATCATAAAAATGCCTTTGCGGCTGTGGGCGTGTTCCTTATCAATTACGATAATGCACGCCGGGATGCTGGTGCCGTAAAACAGGTTGGCCGGTAAGCCGATAATGCCCTTGATATAGCCCTGCTTGATCAGGTTTTCACGGATATTCGCCTCGGCGTTGCCGCGGAACAGCACGCCATGCGGCAGGATCACCGCCCCTTTGCCGGTGCTTTTCAGGCTCTTGATGATGTGCAGCAGAAAAGCATAATCCCCGTTCTTCTCCGGTGGAACGCCCCAGACGAAGCGCTCAAACGGATCTTTTTTCGGATCAAGTCCGCTGGTCCAGTTTTTATTAGAAAATGGCGGGTTGGCTACGGCGAAATCAAAGGCTTTCAGCTTGCCGTTGGCTTCTTTCCATTGCGGATCGCTCAGGGTATTGCCCTGCCAGATTTTCGCGGTGGCATTGTTGTGCAGGATCATGTTCATACGCGCCAGTGCACTGGTGGCGTTGTCCATCTCCTGCCCGAAGATCGACAGACCGCGTCGCGTTTCGTCGCTGACTTTGAGCAGCAGCGAGCCGGAACCGCAGGTGGGGTCATACACCGTGGCATCCTGCGGCGTATCGGGCGTAATGCCGATCACCTTCGCCAGAATGCGCGACACCTCTGCCGGAGTATAAAATTGTCCCTTGCTTTTACCGGATTCGGTGGCGAAGTGGCGCATCAGGTACTCATAGGCATCGCCCAGCAGATCATCGCCATCGGCCCGGTTGCCGGACAGATCCAGCCCCTCGAATATACCGACCAGCTTCGTTAGGCGGTCAATCATCTCCTTGCCTTTACCAAGCTTGTCTTCGTCGTTAAAGTCGGCCTCGTCAATAACGCCTTTCAAATCGTTTTCTTCCGCCAGCTTGCGGATGATTTTGTTAATTTTATCGCCGATTTCTTTATCGTTCTTCAGCGCGACCATATCGTCAAAGCTGGCCCCTTTCGGGATGACGATCAATCCGTAAGGGTCGCCTTTATATTTGTCGGACACATACTTCATAAATAGCAGGGTCAGCACATAGTCTTTGTACTGGCTGGCGTCCATCCCGCCGCGCAGTTCGTCGCAGCTTGCCCACAGGGAGGAATAGAGTTCGGTTTTTTTGATAGCCATTAAATATCTCGTTTCGCGCGATGATGTACCGTAAGCAGTTACAGCAGATCGGTGTTCAGACCGGCGGCTTTCAGCCGACGGGTTAAGTTACGCATTTTGCTGAATTCGGTGCCAAAGCTCTGGCTCAGACCGGTACCTTCGCAAAAGGCTTTTGCTGTAATGTGTTCCAGTTCGTCGGCATATTTGATCATTTGCAGATGTAGCTCGGCGGTATACTGGTTACGCGGCGCGCTGGACAGCGCCTGCTGGATACTGTGATAAATCTCATTTTCGTTCATAAAGACGGGTAACCGTAGATGCACTTGATAATTTAGCTAAATTAGCTAAATGTGACATCAGGTTCAAGAATTACGGCGATCGGCGGTGCTGTTTGCATAGTTTATGAGCGAAGGAAATTTCCTGCAGTAAATTAACCCTCGCGATATTTCTTACCAGTACCTGCAAAATCAGGTAGTTGCTTCTTCTATCGGAGTGGGCTATTGATTTTTGCATAATCAAAAGGAACGATAATCTTCTCCCGATTCGCATCCAGAAAATCAGCCCACCACTGCAGCATTAGCCTCCGCTCATCCAAATGCTCCGCCTTATGAAGGTAAGACGCACGCACAGAGTTACGTTCCTGGTGGCTCATCTGCCGCTCTACTGCATCCTTCGACCACATCCCCGACTCGATCAATGAACTACATGCCATGGTTCTGAAATCCGGCCAAAAACCTTGGCGTTGACAATTCGTCACCTAATTTCAACCTAGGTATGATAGTCCATCATACGCATTACTTTATTGACGGTGTTCGCGATCATCGGTTCCGGCCGGGATACGGTCCCCAACCCAGAGCAAATATTCCATTATCTCACCGAAACAAAAAAACAAGTGGCGGCTGAAACCAACAGTGCCAACACTTTCGCTAGCACCGCCGATCTATTTTATTGATATGATTATGAAAAATTAAGTTAGCTTAAGCACGACATCCAAATTCCCCATGAACCACATTCCCACCGCGCTGAAGGTTGTCCATATAGTCGGCATACCACTGCAGCATTTCGCGCCGTCCATCCAGGTACTTAGCGTGGTTGTAAGTGCCACGTATACTGTTCTTATCCACGTGAGCAAGCTGCGTCTCAATCCAAGCCGAGTTATAGCCTTGCTCATGCAAGATGGTGCTCATCGTGTGGCGGAAACCGTGCCCCGTCAGCCGTCCCTTGTAACCCAGTAGCTCGATAACCTGATTCACGCTTTCCTTGCTGATTGGCTTACGGTGATCGTTTCTCCCAATGAATACCAAGGGATAAGCACCCGTAATTGGCTTAAGAGAACCGAACAGATCGACAACTTGCGTTGATAGAGGGACGACGTGTGGTCGCTTCATTTTCATCACTTCCGGCGGTATGTTCCACATGCCTTTATCGAGATCGATATCCTGCCAGCGTGCAAATCTCAGTTCTTGGGTTCTGACGCCCGTCAGCATGATAATGCGGGTAGCCGTTTTGGTGATGATGCTACCGGTATAGCCCGCTAGATCGTTGAGAAAATAAGGTAACTCCTGAGCCGTCAGGAAAGGGAAGTGTTGTTTCTTCGGCGGGGTTAGGGCTGAGGCCAGATCGGGTGCAGGGTTATACTCGGCCCGACCGGTGATAATGGCATAACGGAACACCTCGCCACAGCGCTGGCGTACTTTGCGCATCTTCTCCAACGCACCGCGTTTTTCCATACGCTTCAGTGTTTCCAATAGCTCCATCGGTTTGATTTCTGCAATAGGTCGCTTACCGATAAAGGGGAAAATATCCTTCTCGAAGGTATCAATAATTTCATCACGATAGCGCAGTGACCAACGATCAGCCTTGGATTTATGCCACTCTCTGGCAATTGCCTCGAAGGTATTCTCGATAGAGAGTTTCTGAGCCAATTTCCCGGCTTTCTTTACTTCCCCTGGATCACCACCGGTAGCGAGTACCCTCTTTGCTTTTTCTCTTTCATCTCGTGCAACCGCCAACGAAATAATGGGGTAAACGCCAAAGGAGAGACGCTTCTCTTTACCGTTGATGCGGTATTTCATGCGCCAATAGCGAGAGCCATTAGGTGCAACTTCCAGATACAGACCGCCACCATCAGAGAGCTTATAAGGTTTCTCTTTTGGCTTGGCGGTATCTACTTGCCGTGCTGTTAACTTCATTGGGGGCATCTCCAAAATAGCATCCATTCCATGCCCCCCATTATGCCCCCAAAATCGCATTAATTCCAGTTGACGCCGGTTGACACCCGTGGATAGTAATGGTTTGTTTTTCTAGGTTTGATAAGGGATTTATGGAGTTTAGGAGACTTCAGGAGAACTCGATTGGCGGAAGATCACAGGAGTCGAACCTGCCCAGGACCGCTGGCGGCCCCAACCGGATTTGAAGTCCGGCCGCCCCACCGGGGACGAGGATCTTCCTTGGAGAAGAGAAGAAGCAAGGCGCTGATTATAGCGCAGTTTGTTCGCTGCGCTAAGCGGGAATATGGCGGCCGCCGGTGATTCGGCGGCCGGGGAGCGCTACTTCAGGAAATCCTTCACGTCCAGCAGGATGAACTCGTTGTCATCCGCCATATTGGGCTGGCGGCTGGAGGAGAACGGGAAGTTGTTGTCGTTGCCGACGATGATGTGGTTGGCGTCCACCACGTCCACGTTTTCGATGGTGAAGAACGGGAAGGTCAGCACGCCGTCGTTCAGCGGCTTGCGCGCCAGCTTGTTCGGATCCTGAATGTTCATCAGGTCGATATAGCCCAGTTTTTCGACCGGTTTGCCGACGTTGGCGTCCGAGAAAGCGATTTTATACACTCGCTTGAACTTGGCCACCTGGCTGAAGCAGTTGTCGGTTGGCGCGCCGGCGGCGCAGGCTTTATCCGGCGTGCCTTCGCCGTTGTCGCGCTCGATCACCAGCCCGTGGGTGGCGTCGATCATGTTGAAGTCGCCGATGGCATTCTGGTTGTCTTCCAGTACGTACTGCCAGCTGCGGCCGGTCCATGCCTGCTGTTTGACGTCGAACTCCAGCACCCGCAGGTAGCGTTTGCCGCCGACGTTCTCGAACTGTTCGCCATCCCACAGCGCCCCTTCCAGCAGCGGGTACAGCTTGCTGCCGTCCGGCGAGGCGGCCATGCCTTCAAAGCCTTTGGAACGCGCCACCTGAAAGTTCTGCTTGCCGTCCGGCGCGCCCGGCAGGGTTAGCGTCGGGTTGTCCGGCGATTTCACCACCTTGCCGTCCACTTTGGTGTCGAACACCGCCAGCACCTTGCCGTTCAGGTCGGCCTTGATCAGGTAAGGCCCGAACTCTTCACCGATCCATAAGGCATCGTCGGCAAACTGGAAGCTTTCCGGATCGAAATCGCTGCCGGTCAGATAGCGCTGCTCGGTGCTCTCGTTGATGATGTGGAACGGCACCTTTTTATCCGGATCGTGCAGGAACACCGTCTTCAGCGGCGCGACCGTGCCGTCTTTGAAATCGATCTTGTAGTGGTTGAGATACAGCATGGCGTCCGGGGAGTTGGCCTTGCTGCCGAAACCATTGTCGGTCAGCACCCAGTAAGTGCCGTCGGGCATGTGTTTGATGCCGGAGTGGCCCTGCAGCGGCTGGCCGTTGATCGGCAGGCCGATCCCGGTCAGGCGATCGGCGGATTTACCCGCCACACTGCCCAACTCGGTGACGCGTTTGCCGCTGGTGTATTTGCCGCTCTGCTGCAGATCGCTCGGCGCGTCCTTCGGTGTGGAAACGGCGGATTTCACCGGCAGCAGCGCATGTCCCGCCAACGTCGCCGGCACCGGCTGCGCGTCGGCCCACAGGTTGGCGCTCAGCGCCATGCAGCCGACCAGCAGCGCCAGCCGGGTTTTGGTGTTGTGCATGTCATTGTCCCTTTTCGTTGTTATCGCCCAGAAGTAAAAGCAACGTCACTATAGGGAGCGGCAATGACAGAAATATTATTCGGCGAACGCCCGCCGGTAGCTGTGCGGATGGAAGCGCCAGGTGATGGCGATCAACACCACCACCAGCAGCGCGTGGATCTGCCAGTCCAGCACGAAGCCACCGCTGTAGTCGCGCAGCAGGCCAGAGAGGTAAGGCGTGAAGCCCGCCAGCAGGAAACCGACGCCCTGCATGAAGGCCACCAGTCGCCCGGCCGCCGCCGGCTGGTGCAAGTGATCGAGCGCCAGCACCAGACACAGCGGGAACGCGCCGCCCAGCCCCAGCCCGGAAAGCAACACCCACAGCCACGGCAGCGTCTGCGGCAGATAAATCAGGCCGATAAAGCCGATCAGTTGCATCATCAGCGCCAGCAACAACAGCGGCCGCCGGTCATGATTGCGCGCCAGCGCCGGCAACAGCAGCGCGCCCATCACCTGGCCGAAGGTCATCAGCGCCAGCAGCGAACCGCTGGCCTGCGGCTGCCAGCCGAGCTGCATGTAATACGGCGGCAACCAGGCGATCAGGCTGGTATAACCGCCGTTGATCAGGCCAAAGTAGGCGCCGAGCAGCCAGGCGCGCCGGCTGCGCAGCAGGCTTGGCCCGCAGTTTTCGCCCGCCGCGCCCAGGCGAGACAGCCCGCGGCTGACCGGCCACCAGGCCAGCAGCGCCACCAGGGCCGGCAACGCCCACCAGGCCAGTGCGCTGTGCCAGTCGTGCCCTACGCTCATCAGCCACGGCGTGATCGCCGCCCCCAACCCGCCACCGCCCATCAGCGCCGCCGACCACAACCCCGCCACCAGCGCCATGCTTTTGAGGAAGTGATGCTTGATGATGCTGGGCATCACCGCCTGGATCACCCCAATGCCGAGCCCGCCCAGCACCGCGCTCATCAGCAGTTGCACGCTGCCGGGGGCCAGTTCGCGCCAAAGCGCGCCCAGCCCGATCGCCAGCAGGCTCAACGCCACGGCGCTGCGTTCGCTGAACAGTCGGTTGATGGCGCCGCCCGCCAGCGCCATCAGGCCCATCATCAGCACCGGCAGCGTGGTCAACAGCGCCGCGCCGCCAAAACTCAGCCCGGTAGCCTGGCGCAACGTCGGCAGCAACGGGCCAATCGAGGTCAACAGCGGCCGCATGTTCAGGCCGATCAACACCAGCGCCAGCAGCAGAGGATTGAGCCAACGGCGCGGAGAAGGTGAATTAACAGAATGATTTAACAAGGTATATTCCTGGTACTGCGAAATGAAGAGTGCGGCGTCACAGCGCGATCGCCGCAGCGTTGCGTTACTGTAGGCAACGCCGCTAGTATTGGGAAATTAAATAATAAAATAGCCAACAGTGGGAAAATGAATCGCTACCCGATGTTCAATCCGCAGCTGCTGCTCAGCTTCGTCGCCGTGTGCGACAGCAACAGCTTCACCCGCGCCGCAGAGCGGGTGTTTTTGTCGCAGTCCACCGTCAGCCAGCAGGTGCGCCGGCTGGAAGAGATGCTGGGCAAGCCGCTGTTTGAGCGTTCCTCGCATCAGGTGCTGCTGACCGAAGAAGGCGTCAAGCTGTTGAGCTACGCGCGCCGCATTATCGCGCTGAATGAAGAAGCCCACGATGCGCTGACCGGCATCTGGCGCGACGGCGTGCTGCGGATCGGCATGCCGGAGGATTTCGCCGTGCCCACCACCGGGCTGCTGGCCGACTTCAGCCGCGAGCACCCGCACCTGCGGCTGGACGTCGCCAGCGGCCTGAGCGCCGATCTGCACAACGCCTACGCGCGTGAAGAGCTGGATCTGATCCTGGTGAAGCAGCGCCGCCGGCAACCGCCGCGCGCCGCGCGGCCGGAACCGCTGCTGTGGCTGGACAGCCTGGCCTTCCCGGCCATCGAGCAATCGCCGGTGCCGCTGGCGGTATTTCCACTGAACGGCCTGTACCGCGACGAGCTGTGCCAGGCGCTCGACAACCTCGGCAAACGCTGGCGCATCGGCTACAGCAGCGCCAGCCTGGCGGCGCTGACCGCCGCTTCGGCCGCCGGGCTGGGCGTCACCCTGCTGCCGGCCGGCTGCCGTTTGCCGACGCACCGGGTACTGGGCGCGGCCGAAGGATTGCCGCCGATAGACAGCTTCGAACTGGCGCTCTACTACCGCGACGGCGCCCCCGCCGCCACGCTGGCGCTGGCCCAGCGGCTGGCGGCGTTTTGCGGGTTGATATAAATGCCGGTGGACGCCAGTCATTACCAAATCGAATAGTCACTAGTGGCAAATGTCGCTGCCAACCGGCCGGTTCCTCTCCTAAATTGGGGGATGTTTTCACCCACCTCACCTCTGGATTAAGGAACCGAACGTGGAAAACCCTCAACAACCGGGCCGCAGAGCCTTCCTCAGCCAAACCGGCAAACTCACCACCGCTTGCGCAGTGATCGGCCTGACCGGCGGCATGGCGCAGGCCGCTTCGCCTGGCGGCGAGCCGTGTGCGCCAACGCCGATGACCCTGACCGATCGCCACTACTGCCTGAGCGAGGTGCGGCTGGAAGACGGCTTTGAATACGACGGCGAAACGGTGATCGGCACCCGCACCGCGCTGTACACCCTGGAGATCAAAGACGGCAAGATCGCCACCATTCACGCCGCCAACGCCGCGTTGCCCGCCGGCGTTCCCCGCTATAAGGCGCAGGGCCGGCTGCTGCTGCCGGCGTTTCGCGATATGCACATCCACCTGGATAAAACCTTCTACAGCGGCCCGTGGCAGGCGCCGCGCCCGCGCCAGGGCAAGACCATCATGGACATGATCGCGCTGGAGCAGACGCTGATCCCGACACTGCTGCCCACCTCGCAGCAACGGGCGGAAAACCTGATCGCCTTGCTGCAGTCCAAAGGCAGCACCGTGGCGCGCAGCCACTGCAATATCGATCCGGTCAGCGGCCTGAAAAGCCTGGAGCACCTGCAGCGCGCGCTGGAAAACCACCGGGCGAACTTCAGCTGTGAAATCGTCGCTTTCCCGCAGCACGGGCTGCTGCACTCCAGGGTCGACGCGCTGATGCGCGAAGCGATGCAGATGGGCGTGCAGTACATCGGCGGGCTGGATCCGACCAACGTCGACGGCGCGATGGAGAAATCGCTCGACGCCATGTTCCAGATCGCCCTCGATACTGGCAAAGGCGTGGATATCCACCTGCATGAAACCAGCCCGGCCGGGGTCGCTGCCATCAACTACATGATCGCCACCGTGGAGAAAAACCCGGCGCTGCGCGGCAAGGTCACCATCAGCCACGCTTTCGCCCTGACCACGTTGACGCCGGGCGAACTGGCGGAAACCGCCACCCGGCTGGCGGCGCAGCAGATCACCATCGCCTCCACGGTGCCGATCGGCGGCCTGATGATGCCGCTGCCACAGCTCAGTGAGAAAGGGGTGTTCGTGATGACCGGCACCGACAGCGTGATCGACCACTGGTCGCCGTTCGGCACCGGCGACATCCTGGAGAAGGCCAATCTGTATGCCCAGCTGTACCGCGGTTCCGACGAGTATCACCTGTCGCGCGCCATGGCCATCTCCACCGGCGGCGTGCTGCCGCTGGACGATAAGGGGCAGCGCGCCTGGCCGAAAGCCGGCGATGCCGCCGAGTTCGTGCTGGTCAACGCCAGCTGTTCCGCCGAGGCGGTCGCCCGTCTGCCGGCGCGCAGCGCCACCTTCCATCAGGGGCGCCTGGTCGCCGGCCAGGTGAACAAAGCCTAAGGTCGGTCCGTTGTTGTCATCATGATGGCCGTTTTTGGCCTTCTGCCAGAGTAAGGCGCGGCGCAAGATGGTCGCTACACACACTGGCGGAGGGCCGAAAATGTCACAGAGCGCGTTATTGATCATCGATGTCCAACAATCATTCCAGCACCGTCCATTCTGGCAGGAGGACGATCTGCCGGCGTTTCAACAGGCGCTGACCCGCCTGATTGCGGGCTGCCGACAGCGCGGCGCGGCGCTGGTCGACGTGCTGCACGTTTCGCCGCAAGGGCCGTTCTCACTGGCTTCGGGCCATGTGCAGCGCCTGCCGTTCCTCACCCACCAGGCGGATATCACCGTACACAAGCATGTGCACAATGCGCTGACCGAATCCGGCCTCGACGCCTGGCTGCGCGAGCGGGACATCAACCACCTGATCGTCTCCGGCATCCGCACCGAGCAGTGCTGCGAAACCACCACCCGGGTGGCGTCCGATCTCGGTTATCGGGTGACTTTCGTCACTGAGGCGACGTTAACCTTCCCGATGCGCCATCCCGGCGGCGAAGTCTTTACCCCCGCGCAGTTGAAGCGGCATACTGAAACCGTACTGGTCGATCGTTTCGCCCGCATCGCCAGCGTGGATGAGGCGCTGGCGCAACTCGCACAGGAGTAATCATGTCGCAGGCCGTCTATTTTCTGCTGTTGCCCAACGTGCTGTCGCTGGACGTCAGCGGCCCGGCGGAAACCCTGCGCCTCGCCGGGCAGTTCAGCCTGCGTTACCTCAGCCCGGCGCCGCAGATCGTCTGCTCCATCGGCATGACGCTGAGCGGCCTGCAGCCGTTGCCCGAGCGCCTGGAAGACGGCGCCATCCTGGTGCTGCCGGGCGTCGGCGATTCGCAGCGCTATTTCGCCGGAGAGGAGGCCGAGCAGGCGCGCCGCTGGCTGGCGACGCTGCGGCCCGATCTGCAACGGCAGCGCATCACCCTGGTGTGCATCTGTTCCGGCGCGCTGCTGGCGGCGCAGGCCGGGCTGCTCGACGGCTATCAGTGCACCACCCACCACGACGTCATCGAACGTATCCGCCTGCAGGCGCCGGCGGCGCAGGTGAAAGAGAACCGCATCTTCGTCGAAGACCGCGGCGTCTACACCAGCGCGGGCATCACCACCGGCATCGATTTGGCGCTGCACTTGGTCCACCGCCACTGCGGCTCCGGCCGGGCGCGCGACGTCGCACGCGACATGGTGGTTTATTTCCGCCGCGCCGGCGACGATCCGCAGCTGTCGCCCTGGCTGCGTTACCGCAACCACCTGCACCCGGCGGTGCACCGCGCGCAGGACGTGATGGCCGCCGAGCCGGAGGCCGACTGGTCGGTGCCGCAGATAGCGGAGAAGGCGCACGTCAGCAGCCGCCATCTGGCGCGGCTGTTTCGCAACCACGTCGGCATCAGCGTGCGGGAGTATCATGAGCAGCTGCGGCTGGCGGTGGCGCAACAGCGCCTGCAACAAGGGTATGGCTTGGAGAAGGCCGCGCTGGCAGCTGGGTTTTCTTCCGGGCGGCAGCTGCGCCGCGCCCAGCAGCGCCAGCGCTCGCCGCTATGACACCAGCCGGCGGGTATCCAGCCGCTGCAGGCCGACAGACAGCAGCAGGCTGCCCCCCAGCGCCACGCCGAACACCCAGAAGATATCCAGCAGCGGGTGGCCGGTGAAATCAAGGTGCCGATTGCGCATCACGTTGACGATAAGGGCGTGAAAACCGTAAATCGCCAGCGAATGACGGGAAAATACGCTCAGCCAGCCGATCGGCTGCGGCAGACAGTGTTTCACCCACACCAGCAGCGCCACCGCCGCCATAAACACCAGCGGGCCGCTGTAGATGTAGTAGGTATCGGCGAAGTTGCCGTTGATGAACAGCTGATGTTTGGTGCCGCGCGCGATCAGCGCCACGCACAGCGCAAATCCCAACGCCGCCAACCAGCCCACGGCGCGCCCGCGCGCCTCCATCATGCCAATCGCCCGTCCGGCCAACGCATACAGCAGGTAGTAGAAGGTATCGCCGTAGATATACAGGTTAACCGGCAGCAGATGCGCGTTGCCGAAGGTCAGCTTGTCGGTATTCGGGTTGGCGATCGCCGCCAACACCACCAGCGCGGCGGCCAGGTAGCGGCGCGATACCGGTTTGACGCTAATCAGCGGCGACAGCAGGTAAATCACCGCGATGGCGTAGAAAAACCACAGATGATAGAACACCGGCTTTTGCAGGATGCCGCGCAGCGACGGCCAGAAACCGATCTTGGTGAAAGCCGCGATATAGATCAGCGCAATGGCGCTGTAGAACAGAATGCAGCAGAGGATGCGGGTGAAATGCCGCCGGCCGGCGCTCTTTTCGCCGAAGAACAGGTAGCCGGAAATCATGAAGAACAGCGGCACCGACACGCGCGACAGTGAGTTCAGCACGTTGGCGATGTCCCAGTTGTGCAACCCTATCGCCGCGCCGTTGGTGACGTAATAGGTGGTGGCGTGGATCATCACCACCATCATGCACGCCATCGCCCGCAGGTTGTCTATCCAGCCGATTTTCTCGCTCAAACGCTCGCCCGATCTTGTGTCATATTGATATGTTAAGAAGAGGTTATCGGGCACGGCGTTCGGCGACAACCCAAAAGCGAAATATCAGAATGCACTTAAACAACACCTTATGATTGCGAAGGTGAACAATTGGCGGCAAAATAGCCGCCATAACTCGCTCAGTTTGCGCTTCCCGCCCTGGCAGTTCCTTTTTCTCTTTTACTATCAGTACAATAATATGAAAACGACATTACCACCTGCGGCACGTTTGGGCCGGCAGGCGCTTTTATTCCCTCTTTGTCTGGTGCTGTTCGAGTTCGCCACCTATATCGGCAACGATATGATTCAGCCCGGCATGCTGGCCGTCGTGGCGGATTTCAACGCCGGCGAAGAGTGGGTGCCCACCTCGATGACCGCCTATCTGGCCGGCGGCATCTTCCTGCAGTGGCTGCTCGGGCCGCTGTCGGATCGCCGCGGCCGTCGCCCGGTGATGCTGGCCGGGGTGGCGTTCTTTATCGTCTCCTGCCTGGCGATCCTGCTGGTCACCACCATCGAGCAGTTCATCGCCATGCGTTTCCTGCAGGGCAT
The DNA here is from genome assembly GCF_052166775.1 of Serratia sp. CY74737. NCBI lineage: Bacteria > Pseudomonadati > Pseudomonadota > Gammaproteobacteria > Enterobacterales > Yersiniaceae > Serratia > Serratia sp. CY74737. The sequence continues at coordinate 70,934 of NZ_JBJNOF010000019.1, read as the reverse complement.
CGGCCTGTGCTTTATCGGCGCGGTCGGCTACGCCACGATTCAGGAGTCGTTCGAAGAGGCGGTGTGCATCAAAATCACCGCCCTGATGGCTAACGTGGCGCTGATCGCCCCGCTGCTGGGGCCGCTGGCCGGTGCGGCGCTGATCCACGTCGCACCGTGGCAAAGCATGTTCGTGCTGTTTGCGGCGCTGGCGGCCATCGCCTTCTACGGCCTGTGGAAAGCCATGCCGGAGACCGCCACGCTGCAGGGCGAGGCGTTCTCCGCCGCCAACCTGTGGCGCGACTACCGCCAGGTGCTGGGCAACCGCCGCTTCCTGTGCGGCGCCCTGGCGATCGGTTTCGCCAGCCTGCCGCTGCTGGCCTGGATCGCCCAGTCGCCGGTGATCCTGATCAGCGGGGAGTCGTTGTCGACGCTGGATTACGGCCTGCTGCAAATCCCGGTGTTCGGCGCGCTGATCCTCGGCAACCTGACGCTGGCGCGCCTGACCGGCAAAAACAGCGTGGAGCGCCTGATCAAGCTGGGCGCGGGCCCGATGCTGTTAGGGCTGCTGATCGCCGCGCTGGCGACTCAGTTCTCCAGCCACGCCTACCTGTGGATGACCGCCGGCCTGAGCCTGTACGCCTTCGGCATCGGCCTCGCCAACGCCGGGCTGTACCGCCTGACGCTGTTCTCCAGCAACGTCAGCAAAGGCACCGTGTCCGCCACCATGGGCATGCTGAGCATGATGGTGTTCACCGTCGGCATCGAGCTGGCCAAGGTCGCCTACGTCTGGGGCGGCAGCGGGCTGTTCAACCTGTTCAACCTCATCAGCGGCCTGTGCTGGCTGACGTTGGTGGCGCTGTTCCTCGCCAAACGCCGCAACGGCGACCCCACGCCGCAGCCGAACGGCGCGGCATAAGCGCGACGATAAAACGCCGGTCCGGTTTCCCGACCGGCGTTTTTTATGCGACTTCAGCCGAGCAGCCCCCCCAGCGCATACCCCGCTCCCACCACCGCTACCGCCAACAACAGCAACGCCGACAGGACGGAGATCGCCCGTCGGGCACGGCGTCAGGTTTATCGGGTAGGGGAATTCGGCCTATCGCTCTTCGCGGGTATGCCAAATACGCAGAACATAAATCGTTGCCGGCTGCACCTGGTAACGTATCTCATAACGGCCGACCAGAATACGCCTCACTTCCTGCGGTAAAAACTCGTCCAGTCTTTCACCCAGGCGAGGATTATCGAGCAACGCTTTAGGCGCGGCGACCAAGGCCTTCACCGAATTCGCTGCCGCAGTGCGGTTAGCCAAGGCAAGAAACTCAAACAAACGCGCCAAATCCGATAGCGCCTTACTCGTCCATTTTAACTCCATCAGCGCGGTACCGGCAGCGGCTCGTCACTGTCCAGGCTGGCCGCCCAGGCTTCTACCGACTCATGATCGATAACGTTTTGCTGTTCGACATCGGCCAGCGCCGCCAGCGTTAACCGACGGCGCTCTTCCTCTTGCTCAAGCCAGGCGGCGAGGGCTTGCTTCACTATCCATCCCCGTGAGCGTTCAAGTTTGGCGGCCATTTCATCCACCTTTTCAGCCAAAGGCAGCGGGACATGAGCGGTGATGACTTTCGTATTCATCGTCTTGCTCCTCAGTACAATCAATATCAATCAAAGTGATTAAAGCTGATTATACCGCCATCAGAGAACAAAAAACACGCAATCAGTTGCCGAACAGCCCGCCGTCGCGCAGCAGATGCTCGTTGCCCTTGCGGCGGGTAAAGCCGCTGCGATCGAAGAACTCCAGCACCTGGATCGCCAGCTTGCGCCCGACGCCGAGCCGATCGCGGAAATCGGCGGCGTTGGCGCCCCCGCGCTCCGCATCCAGCTCGCGGATCAGCGCCGCGAACTGATCGATGCGTCGGCTGAGGTAGTAGCGATCCACCACCACCGCCGTCACATGGCCCAGCTGAGCCGCCTTGCGCAGCAGCGCGCGCACCCGGCTTTCCTCTTCGCCCAGCTCGCTCGCCAGATCGCGCACCCACCACGGCTCGTCGCCGAACAGCGGCTCGATGCGCGCCCACAGCGGCGCCTCGTCGGCGCTGAACGCCAGGCCGTGTTCCGGCAGATGCAGCCAGCCGCGCGTATTGCGCAGCGCGCCGGCCTTCAGCAGCCGATCGATCATCATAAACACCAGCGTTTCCGGCTGCTGAGGCAGGGCCATGCGCCGCAGGCGGGCGCGCCCTAAGCCCAGCTGATCGGCGTGCTGTTGGTGATACTCCGCCAGCACCTGCAGCAGGCGGCTTTCCGCCTGTTGCACCTGATCCTGCGCCAGCGCCCGGTCACCGACGATCAGCAGATCGCGGTTCGCCAGCAGTGCCGCCAGGCCGTCGTCGGTCAACTGACGCGCCCAGGCAAACGCCGCCAGCGACAGCGCGCCGTGCGGCAGCTCAAGCGCCAGCGCCTGCGCATCGTCTTGCGCCTGCGCCAGGGCCTGCAGCCAGGCCAGGTAGTCCGGCTGGCGCTTGCCGCGCTTGGGCGCATTCAGCCTGAGTACCCGGGCCGCGCCCAGCGTTTGCCGCGCGCCGATATCGCGCAGCACCAGCCGATCGTTCTCCGCCAGCCACAGCGGACGATCGAGGATCAGTTCCGCCAGCCCGTCGTTCAGCAGCGAAATGCGCCCGGTGATGTGGCTGGCGGCATGGTGCAGATGCAGCGGCTGCCAATGGCGGATCGGCCGATCCGTCTCAAGCGCCACCAGAATGCGTTCCGCCGCCTCCGGCGGGCGCTGCGCCAGCAGCCATTCGCCGCGCGCGATCCGGTCTTTATCGACATCGCCGCTGATGTTAAGCGCGATGCGTTGCCCGGCCTGCGCCTGTTCCACGGTCTGATTCTGGGCATGCAGGCCGCGCACCCGCACCGGCGCGTCGGCGCCGGTCAGCCACAGCGTATCCCCCACCTTCACCCGGCCGCCGAGCGCGGTGCCGGTCACCACCAGCCCCGCTCCTTTGACGCTGAACGCACGGTCTACCGCCAGACGAAAACGGCGCGTCAGCGCATGCTCGCCGGGCGACAGCGCCAGCAAATGCGCGCGCAGCGCCTCGATACCCTCGCCCACCGCCGCCGCGGTGACAAACAGCGGCGCATCGGGCCAGCCCTGGCGCGCCAGCTCGTCGCGCACCTGAACGCGCACCTCATCGACACGCGCCGCCTCCACCCGGTCGGCCTTGGTCAGCGCCACCGTCAGCGCCGGGCGCCCGCTTAGGCGCAGGATCGCCAGATGCTCTCGGGTCTGCGCCATCACACCATCGTCGCAGGCCACCACCAGCAGCGCATGGTCAATGCCGCCGACGCCCGCCAGCATATTGGCGAGGAATTTTTCGTGGCCGGGCACATCGATAAAGCCCAGCACCCGGCCGTCCGGCTGCGGCCAGTAGGCGTAGCCCAGATCGATGGTCATGCCGCGGCGCTTTTCTTCCGGCAGGCGATCCGCGTTGATCCCGGAGATCGCCTGCAGCAGAGTGGTTTTGCCATGATCGACATGGCCAGCGGTGGCGATGATCATGATGCGCTCAACGCGTCGATCAGCGCCCCTTCCTGTTCCAGACAGCGCAGATCCAGCCACAGCCGGCCGTCGCCGAGGCGGCCGATCACCGGCTGCGGCAGGCGGCGCCAGCGTTCAGCCAGCGCTTCCAGCGTGGCGCCGCGGCCGTCGCGCGGCGTGAAGGTCAGCGCATAGCTGGGCAGGCGATCCACCGGCAGCGAACCGCTGCCAATCTGCGACCAGCACGGTTCGGCGCGCAGCGCGAAATCGGCGGTGAACCGTGGCGTCAGCGCCGTCAGCAGCCGCTCGGCCGCCTGTTGCATCTCCTGCTGCGGGCGGGTCAGCAGCCGCAGCGTCGGCAGTTGCTCAGCCAGTTTTTCCGGCTGCAAATAAAGCCGCAGCGTGGCCTCCAGGGCCGCCAGCGTCAGCTTGCCGACGCGCAGCGCGCGCTTGAGCGGGTGCTGCTGCAGGCGCGCGATCAGCGCCTTTTTGCCGACGATGATGCCGGCTTGCGGGCCGCCCAGCAGCTTATCGCCGGAGAACGTCACCAGATCGACGCCGGCGGCCAGCAACCGCTGCGGCATCGGTTCGGCGGGCAGGCCGTACAGCGCCATATCGATCAGCGAGCCGCTGCCCAGATCGGTGGCGGTCGGCACGCCCTGTTCGGCCCCGAGCTGCGCCAGTTCGGCCTCATCGACCGCAGCGGTAAAGCCCTGAATGCTGTAGTTGCTGGTGTGCACTTTCATCAACAGGCCGGTCTGCTCGTTGATGGCCTGGCGGTAATCCTTCAGATGGGTGCGGTTGGTGGTGCCGACCTCAACCAATTGACAGCCGGCCTGGCGCATCACGTCGGGAATGCGGAACGCGCCGCCGATCTCCACCAGCTCGCCGCGCGACACCACCACCTCTTTGCCGGGGGCGATCGCCGCCAGCATCAGCAGCACCGCCGCCGCGTTGTTATTGACGATGCAGGCGTCTTCCGCGCCGGTCAGCCGGCACAGCAGACTCGCCACCGCCCGATCGCGATGGCCGCGCCCGGCGCCGTCCAGATCGTACTCCAGCGTCACCGCCTCCCCCATCACCGCGCTTACCGCGTCCTGCACCGGCTGCGCCAGCAGGGCGCGCCCGAGGTTGGTATGTAGCACGGTGCCGCTGAGGTTGAACACCGGCAGCAAAGCCGGGCGTTGCTGCCGGGCCAGCTCGGCCCGCAGCGCCTGCGGCCAGTCGCCGCACCAGGCCGGTAAACGTTGCTGCTGTTTTATCGCGTCGCGCGCCTCGGCCTGCAGCTGGCGCAGCAGTTCGCCGATCAGCGTCTGGCCATGCTGCGCCACCAGCGGTTCAATCGCGGGTTCACGCAGCAGGCTGTCGATGGCGGGCAGTTGGCTGTAAAGAAGGTGGGATTCAGTGCTCATGGTCGCTCGGTTTTCAGTTTAGACGTATCGGCATAGCAAAACCCCGCCGCGGCGGGGAGAAAAGAACGTTCAGGGCGGCGCCGTGCGGGCGAAACTTTCGCGGGCGAACAGGCGTTCGGCCAGCTTGACCAGCGCCGGACGTTGGACGCACCAGTTGGGCAGGATGCGGCGGAAATTCAGGTAGCCCAGCGCGCAGCCGGTGGCGATATCCGCCAGCGTCAGCCGCTCGGCATTGAGCCACGTTTTTTCCTGCGCCAACGCCTCCAGCGCATCCAGACCGTGCGTCAGTTTGTCACGCTGGCGCAGCATCCAGTTTTCGTCCTGCTTTTCCGGCGCGCGCCGGCTTTCGCGGTACAGCGTCGCCGCCGCTTCGGTCACGCCGTCCGCCAGCGCCGCCACCTGGCGGACGCGCAGCGCCACGGCACGATCGGCCGGCAAAAACGCCGGCTCCACCGTCAGCAGTTCGAGGTATTCGGCCACGATCGGCGAGTCGTAAAACACCTCGCCGTCATCGGCGATCAGCACCGGCACTTTGCCAAGCGGGTTCTGCTCCTTCACCCGGCTGCCGGGCTCATACGGCGGATCGTTGACGAATTCAAACGCGATCCCCTTCTCCAGCAGCATCACGGAAATCTTGCGCACAAAGGGGCTGGTGTAACTGCCGATAAGCTTCATCCGGTCTCCTCCGCTTCGTCCTGGCCGCGGCGCAATGCCCTTACTTCACCGCCAGAGTATCGATAATCCGCTGCACCAGCGCCTGATGCACTTCCGGCGTTTTGGCCGGCGACAGCATTTGCAGCGTTACCACCCGTTTGTTGAACACCGTCAACACCAGGGTGGACACCACCTTTTGGCCGTTGACGGTCTGCTCGGTATCCACCCGGCGAAACTTCTGTTTGCCGACGGTGAAGTTCTCTTCTTTGGTGGTCTGGATATTCTGATAGCGCTCGGCCAGCACCGTGATGGCGCTCTGCGTCAGCTCTTTCAGCATTTTGTCGCTGGTATTGATCTTCATGCCGTCCGGCGGGATCACTTCGGACGAAACCGCGCTCTGGCGCGACTTGCCGTCGAGGAAGCGCTGGATGGTGGAGGTGCTGTCATTGACGATGCCGCTGTTCAGCGTTTGATCGCTAAAGCCCGGCGGCAACTCGAAGGTGATCTTGCCCTTCTGCAGCGACACGTTCAGCCCCGGCGGCGCGGGTGGGGCCTCTACCGGCGCAGGCGGCGGCGGTGGCGCGGGCTGCGTCACGGTCGGCTTGGTGTCCGGTGGCGGCACCGCCGGTTTGGTGTCGTCCTTGTTGTCGCAGGCCGCCAGTCCGATCGCCAGCACGGCGACCGCGGTCAGTTTTGCCAGGGTGTTTAACATCGTGGTTCCTTTCGCTTGGCGCGTCATGGCCTAAACGTAGCAACTCGCCCGGGCGAATGCCAGAAGCCCGTTCTGAAATTGCTTGTCCGGCCCCGCGCGAACGGGGCCGGGCGGTTACTCCGCCGGGAACAGGAACGGATTGATGCTGCTGCGGCCGAAGCCTTCCTCTTCCATGCGGGCGTCCAGCACCAGCGAAGCCAGATCGTCGGCCACCGCTTCGACCTGCGGGTCTTTTTCCTGATAGAGGATCTTCAGGTAAGTGCCGCAGTCGCCGCAGCTTTCCGCCTTCACCGCCGCCTGTTCGCTGTCCAGCGACCAGTAGTTGAGATCGCGGGTCTGCTCGCAGTTGCTGCACTTCACCCGCACCACGTGCCATTCGCTTTCGCACAGGTTGCAGTGCAGGTAGCGCAGGCCGTTAACGGTACCGATATGCACCATGCTGGAAACCGGGATGCTGCCGCACACCGGGCAGAACTGGCGCTGCTCGCCGTATTCGGCGCGCGCCTTGCCGGGGATCAGGCTGGCCATCTGCGCCCAATAGAGCGACAGTGCGGCCCAGAGGAACGGCGCCTTCTCGCTGCCCACCTTGCCGAACTCGCGGTTGAGCAAGGCGTCGGCCATCAGCTCCAGCTCGTGCGCCGAGGCCTTCTCCAGGTTGTCCAGCACCACCAGAATGTGTTCCGGCGCCTGCGGACGCAGCTCGGCGATCAGCGATGTCAACAGCTTGCGCCAGTGCTCGCTGCGCGGGAACACGCTCAGATCGAGCGGCGGTTTGCCGCTGGCGGCGCCCTGCACCAACGCTTCACTCAGATCGAGCTGCAGCGGGTTATCGTGCAACGCATGCTGCTGCGCCTGCGCCAGCTCGGCGGCAAAGTTCAGGTAGTCACCCAGCGGGTTGTCGACCGCCAGCTGACGCAGACGATCGGCGCGGCGGCTGTACAGGCTTTTCAGGTTGGCGAAAAGTAACGGCGGGATGTTCTCCGCCGTTGTGGACTTCTCACGCTGTGCCCCTAACTGCTCTTTAGGAACGATGCGGATACTCATCAGGGTTTATCTTCCTGTCGTTTCTCGCGGACCTCACGGTACCAGCGCGGATGATGTTTCTTGGCCCAGGCCGCCGGCACCCAGCCTTCCACCATCGCGGTAATGGTGCCTTTTACCCACAATGCGGCGTAAATGTGCACCATAATCACGATGATAAGGCCGACCGCGGCCAGCGAATGCACCAGCAGCGCGATGCGGATCAGCGGGATGGAGAACGACGGCGCAAAATACGGCCGCCAGATCACCACGCCGCTGGCCAGCAGCAGCACCAGGCTGATAATCGCCGCCCAGAACACGCACTTCTGACCGAAATTATAGCGCCCGGTGTCACCCACTTCCTCGTTCATGGCGATTTTGTGGATGTTCTTGGCCCAGACGATATCTTCCCGGTTGATCAGGTTATGCTTCCAGTAGCGCAGGAACATCAGCAGGAACGCGACGAACATGATGACCCCGACAAACGGGTGCAGAATGCGCGCCAGCTGCGGCGTCCCGAAGATGTTCATCAGCCAGTTGAAGGAGGGGAAGAAGAACCCCAGCCCGCTGATGGCGGCGAACACGAAGCAGAACGCCACTATCCAGTGGTTGATACGCTCCGGCGCGCTGTAACGCTGAATGGGCTTTTCCTTTCTCATTTGCGCGTCTCCTCGTCATGCGACTCGTCGTGCTCGTCCTCATCCTCGACGCGGTTAGGCCCGACGCCGACATAGTGGAACACGCTGGCCGCGAAGGTGGCGGCAAAGCCGATGGCCGCCAGGGGTTTCCACACGCCCTTCCAGAAGGTCACCGCCGGGCTGATGCTCGGGTTGTCCGGCAAACCGTGGTACAGCTGCGGTTTGTCGGCGTGGTGCAACACGTACATCACGTGCGTGCCGCCCACCCCTGCCGGATCGTACAGACCGGCGTTCTGGTAGCCGCGGGTGTTCAGCTCGCTGACGCGATCCGCCGCCACCTGCTTCATCGCTTCCTTGGTGCCGAAGTGAATGGCGCCGGTCGGGCAGGTTTTCACGCAGGCCGGTTCTTGGCCGACGTCCACGCGGTCGACGCACAGGGTGCACTTGTACACCCGGTTGTCGTCCTTGTTCATGCGCGGCACGTCGAACGGGCAGCCGGCGATGCAGTAGCCGCAGCCGATGCAGTGCTCGGACTGGAAGTCGACGATGCCGTTGGCGTACTGAATGATCGCGCCTTCCGACGGGCAGGCCTTCAGGCAGCCCGGATCGGCGCAGTGCATGCAGCCATCCTTGCGGATCAGCCATTCCAGCTTGCCGTTTTCCTCCACCTCGGAGAAGCGCATCACCGTCCACGACTTGGCGGTCAGATCGGCGGGGTTATCGTACACCCCGACGTTGTGCCCCACTTCGTCGCGGATGTCGTTCCATTCGGAACAGGCCACCTGACAGGCCTTGCAGCCGATACAGGTGGTGACATCGATCAGTTTGGCCACTTCTTCCTGGTGGTCACGGGCGCGCGGCGCCGGCGTGAAGCCATTGGTGGCGGATTTACGAATGATGTCTTGAGATTGCATGGCCATAATTCGTCTCCGTTACACCTTTTCCACGTTGACCAGGAACGCCTTGAACTCCGGCGTTTGCGTATTGGCGTCGCCGACGAACGGCGTCAGCGTGTTGGCGATAAAGCCTTTCTTCGCCACCCCTTCGTAACCCCAGTGAATCGGGATGCCGATGGTGTCGACTTCCTGGCCGTGCACCTGCAGCGTACGAATTCGCTTGGTCACCACCGCCTTGGCCTTGATGTAGCCGCGGTTGGAACTGACCTTCACGGTATCGCCCTGCTTGATGCCCTTCTTCTCCGCCAGCTTTTCGCCGATCTCCACGAACTGTTCCGGCTGGGCGATGGCGTTCAGCCGCGCGTGCTTGGTCCAGTAGTGGAAGTGCTCGGTCAGACGATAGGTGGTGCCGACGTAAGGGAACTTGTCGGATTTGCCCATCGCCGCCAGATCGTCCTTGAACACGCGCGCCGCCGGGTTGGACACCACGTTCGGGTGCAGCGGGTTGGTGCCGAGCGGCGTTTCGAACGGCTCGTAGTGTTCAGGGAACGGCCCTTCCGCCATTTTGTCGGTGGCGAACAGGCGGCCCATGCCTTCCGGCTGCATGATGAACGGCCCGACATCGCTGCCCGGCGCGGCGGTGCTGTAGTCCGGGATATCGGCCCCGACCCACTTGGCGCCGTCCCACTCCAGCAGCTGGCGTTTCGGATCCCACGGTTTACCCTGCGGATCCGCCGAGGCGCGGTTGTACAGAATGCGGCGGTTGAGCGGCCATGCCCAGGCCCAGCCCAGCGTGTTGCCGAGGCCGGACGGATCGGCGTTATCGCGCCGCGCCATCTGGTTGCCGGCCGGCGTCCAGCTGCCGGCGAAGATCCAGCAACCGCTGGCGGTGGTGCCGTCGTCTCGCAGCTGCGCGAACGAGCTGAGCAGCTCGCCTTTTTTCACCACCACTTTGCCGTCGGCATCCAGCAGATCCGCCAGCGCCTTACCGTTGTTCTCCTGCGCCACCTCTTCCGGCGCCGGATTGTCCGGCGTCAGGTAGTCCCAGCGCATGTTCAGCACCTGTTCCGGCACCGCGCCGCCGTCGCGCGCATACATCTCGCGCAGGCGGCTGAAGATGCCCGCCAGGATCTCGCCGTCGTTCAGCGCTTCACCCGGGGCGTCCGCGCCTTTCCAGTGCCATTGCAGCCAGCGGCCGGAGTTGACGATCGAGCCGTTCTCTTCGGCGAAGCAGGTGGACGGCAGGCGGAACACTTCGGTCTGGATCTGCGAGGAATCCACCTCGTTGAACTCGCCGTGGTTCTGCCAGAAGTTGGAGGTCTCGGTGTTCAACGGATCGATGGTCACCAGGAACTTCAGCTTGGACAGCGAAGCCACTACCTTGTTTTTGTTCGGGAACGACGCCACCGGGTTAAAGCCCTGGCAGAAGTAGCCGTTGACCTTGCCCTGCGCCATCATCTCGAAGTACTGCAGCACGTCGTAGCCCTTGTCCCACTTCGGCAACCAGTCAAAGCCCCAGCTGTTGTCCTTCTGCGCCTTGTCGCCGTAGAAGGTCTTCATCATGCTGACGAAGAATTTCGGGTAGTTGCCCCAGTAGTTCACCTGGCCCGGCAGCAGCGCCTTCGGCGTGTTGGCCTTCAGGTAGGTCTCGAGATCGGTCTGTTTCTCCGACGGCAGCGTCAGGTAGCCCGGCAGGCTCTGCGACAGCAGGCCGAGATCGGTCAGCCCCTGGATGTTGGAGTGGCCGCGCAGCGCGTTGACGCCGCCGCCCGCCATGCCCATGTTGCCGAGCAGCAGCTGGATCATCGCCATGGTGCGGATGTTCTGCGCGCCGACCGAGTGCTGAGTCCAGCCCAGGGCGTACAGGAACGAAGCGGTCTTATCCGCGACGCAGGTTTCGGCGATGTATTCGCACACCTTGAGGAAATCGTCCTTCGGCGTGCCGCAGATGTTGGTCACCACGTCAGGCGTGTAGCGGCTCACGTGCTGCTTCAGCAGGTTCCACACGCAGCGTGGATCCTGCAACGTGACGTCGCGCTTGGCGAAGCCGTTCTCGTCGAACTGGTAGTTCCAGGTGGTTTTGTCGTACTTGCGGTTTTCCGCGTCGTAGCCGCTGAACAAGCCGTCTTCGAAGGCAAAGTCTTCCCGCACCAGCAGGCTGGCGTTGGTGTAGGCCTCGACGTACTCGCGGTTAAACTTGTTGTTGGTCATCAGATACAGCAACACGCCCGACAGGAAAGCGATGTCGGTCCCGGAGCGGATCGGCGTGTAGAAGTCCGCCACCGATGCGGTTCGGGTAAAGCGCGGATCGATCACGATCAGCTTGGCATTGTTGTGTATTTTGGCTTCCATCGCCCAGCGGAACCCCACCGGATGCGCTTCCGCCGCATTACCGCCCATGACGATAATCAAATTCGCGTTCTTGATATCAACCCAGTGGTTGGTCATCGCACCGCGACCAAATGTTGGAGCAAGACTTGCTACCGTTGGTCCGTGTCAGACACGCGCCTGGTTGTCTACGGCAAGCATGCCGAGAGCGCGACTAAATTTTTGCGACAGAAAACCGGTTTCGTTGCTGGCGGCCGAGGCGCACAGCATGCCGGTGGTCAGCCAACGGTTGACGGTAACGCCCTGGTCGTTGGTTTGGATGAAGTTGGCGTCACGGTCTTCTTTCACCAGCTTGGCGATGCGGGTAAAGGCGTCGTCCCAGCTGATGCGCTGCCATTTGTCCGACCCCGGCGCCCGGTATTCCGGGTACTTGAGGCGGCTTTCGCTGTGGATAAAGTCAACCAGGCCGGCGCCTTTCGGGCAAAGCGCGCCGCGGTTTACCGGGTGATCCGGATCCCCTTCGATATGGAAAATGCTTTCTTTGGCGTTTTTGGCGCCATCACCAAGGCTGTACATCAACAGCCCACAGCCGACGGAACAATACGTACAGGTATTACGGGTCTCGCGGGCGCGCAGCAGTTTGTACTGCCGGGTTTCCGCCAACGCCACTTCGGGGGCAAAGCCCAGCGCGGCCACCGTCGTTCCTGCCATACCGCCAGCGCAGATCTTAAAGAACTGCCTTCTGCTGACCTGCATGGGGGTCTCCTTTACTCTCGATTGTCACATTGTTCAAATGGCGCTCCTCGCCAAAACGGCGGAGCGCTAATGTCACTGTTGTTATGCTGATACGCGACGCGGCGATATTACCACAGCGTGCTTGTGGTTGTTACACACTCGTGCTCATTCAGTGAACGCATTGGCACATTTCGATACATTTCGGCGTCGCAGCAGGCTCGGCGCTCTCTACAGTATAGAGAGTAACCAACGCATCGGCGCCAAGGCATGAAGAGGCGCTCAAGGCCTCTTTTCTATCAGTATGTTAACGCAGCGACTTGTTCATTAACCACACAGTCAGCAGGGCATTGATAATCATTTTCAATATCATTTAATTAACTATAATGATCCGACTGCTTACGCGGTGCTCGCCCTTTGCGCCGCCCATACACCACTGGAGATGATGATTATGAGTTATTCACTGCCATCCCTGCCGTACGCTTACGACGCACTGGAACCGCATTTCGACAAGCAGACGATGGAAATCCATCACACCAAACACCATCAGACCTACGTCAACAACGCCAACACCGTGCTGGAAGCCTACCCTGAGCTGGCCAAATACAGCGTTGAAGAGCTGATCCAGGATCTGGATAAAGTGCCTGCCGACAAACGCACTTTCATGCGCAACAACGCCGGCGGCCACGCCAACCACAGCTTCTTCTGGAAAAACCTGAAAACCGGCACCACGCTGGGCGGCGATCTGAAAGCGGCCATCGAGCGCGATTTCGGCAGCGTTGAGAAATTCCAGGAAGAGTTCGAGAAAGCCGCAGCCACCCGCTTCGGTTCCGGTTGGGCCTGGCTGGTGCTGAAAGACGGCAAACTGGCCGTGGTGTCTACCGCTAACCAGGACAGCCCGCTGATGGGCGAAGCCGTCGCCGGCGCTTCCGGTTTCCCAATCATCGGTCTGGACGTGTGGGAACACGCTTACTACCTGAAATATCAGAACAAACGCCCTGACTACATCAAGGCGTTCTGGAACGTGGTCAACTGGGACGAAGCGGCCGCACGCTTCGCCGCGAAGAAGTAATTCGCCCCCGTTGATGAAGATGCCCGCCACCGGCGGGTATTTTTTTGCCTGAAATCCGCTAAAGTTTGACCACTTCTTGCCGATGGTTTGTTCAATTGACGTTCGCCCGGAGAAGGAAAAACGCTATGGCGGCATTGCAAGCATTGGCAGGAAAGTTCACCCATCTCACCGTAGGTAAAAAGCTCGGCCTCGGCTTCGCGCTGTTGCTGCTGTTGGCGGTCGTCATCGCCGGCACCGGGGCGCAATACCTGCACATCATCGAATCCCGCGCCGATCGCATCGACTTCAGCAACCGGCTGAACGAGGAGATCAACCAGGCCAAATACAACCGCGCCATGTACGGCCAGACCTACCAGCCGGAGTATCTGCAGAACAACCGCGCCAATATCGATAACGCCGTCAAACTGATAGACCAGGGCCAGGCGTTGGACTGGGACGCCCAAAGCCGCAAGGATCTGCAGCGTCTGGTGACGCTGATTGGGGAATATCAGCAACAGCAAAAAATCTTTGAGCAGGCGGTCTCGGCGAAAGACGCGGTGCGCCAGAGCTGGAACATGTCGGAAGTGCAGGCCAGCCTGAGCCAGGTGGAGCGCCAGCTCACCAACGGCGATCTGCAGTTGGCCTTCATCCAGCTGAACCAGAAGCTGACCCAGGTGCGCTACGGCGCGCGCGGTCTGCTGCTGAGCCTGAACAAGGAAACCGAAGCGCCGCTGATGGCGGCCATCGACGACGCGCGCGACGCGGCCAACGCCTTGAGCCGCCGGGTCAGCGACGCGCAGCGCCCGCAGCTGCAACCGCTGCTGGCCGCCCTGGACGATTACAAAAACCGCATCGCTGCCTACCTGCCGGCCTATGAGCACGAGCAGCAGATCAGCCGACAGCTCGGTGAACGCGCGCATGAGATCGGCACGCTGGTGAACGCCTTTATGCAGGACGAACTGGCGCAGACGCGCAGCAACATCAACCTGGCGCAGCTGCAGATGGGCATCACTACCCTGATCGCGATTATCGCCGGAGTGCTTATCGCCTGGCGCATCACGCTGCAGATCACCCGTCCGCTGCAAAGCACGCTGGCGATGGCGGAACGCATCGCCGGCGGCGATCTGCGCCAGGCGCAGACCAGCACCCGCCGCGATGAGTTGGGGCAGTTGCTGAACGCGGTGGCGGCGATGAGCCAAAATCTGCGCACCATGATTGAGAAGATCCAGATGGGGGTCAGCCAGGTCTCCACCGCTTCCGCGGAAATCGCCGCTGGCAACACCGATCTCTCTTCCCGCACCGAGCAGCAGGCGGCGGCGGTCGAGGAAACCGCCGCCAGCATGGAACAGCTGACCGCCACAGTGAAACAGAACGCCGACAACGCCCATCACGCCAATCAGCTGGCCACCGACGCCTCGCAGACCGCGCAGCAGGGCGGCAAGCTGGTGGAGAACGTGGTCAGCACCATGCGCGATATTTCCAGCAGTTCGCAGCGTATCGCCGAAATTACCACCCTGATCAACGGTATTGCCTTCCAGACCAACATCCTGGCGCTCAACGCCGCGGTGGAAGCGGCGCGCGCCGGCGAACAGGGACGCGGCTTCTCGGTGGTCGCCAGCGAAGTGCGCAGCCTGGCGAGCCGCAGCGCCCAGGCGGCGAAGGAGATCGAAGGGCTGATCGCCGAATCGGTCAGCCGGGTGAAAACCGGCACCGAACTGGTGGAAAGCACCGGCAATACCATGGAGCAGATCGTCCGCTCGGTTACCCACGTGCGCGACATCATGGCCGAGATCGCCGCCGCCTCCGATGAACAGACGCGCGGCATCGCCCAGATTGGCCAGGCGATCGTCGAAATGGACCATACCACTCAGCAAAACGCCGCGCTGGTGGAAGAGTCCGCCGCCGCCGCCGATTCGCTGGAAGAGCAGGCCGACATGCTGTTGCAGAGCGTTTCGGTGTTCCGTTTGGCGGAGCAGACCGAACCCGCCGCAGTGAAAGCCGCTGCGCCGAAAGCGCCGGCCGTAAAACCCGCGGCCGCCAACGCCGCAGCGGAAGAGAACTGGACCACCTTCTGACGCCCTCAGGCGAGGAATATCCGTTCCTCGCCCTATCTTTGTGGCAACAGGTGGGTCGCGACTCCCCAATTCAACAAGTTAAAACCAGAGGCGGTCGCATCAAGCATTGCGTAGCCGCAATTGCGATGACCGTATCTGCGGAGGTCCTCCTGCGGGTCGGCCCCTTTAAGCCACCAAATCAGTGCCTGCAGAGCATGGCCGTGCGTAACAACACCAAGCGTTTGATTTTGTCCATCGACAGCCAGATCGGACAGACAAGCCATCAGGCGCCAGGCAACCTCATAAGCATTCTCCCCTCCCGGAGCCGACGCCTCTGCCTTACCGGCAAAGAGGCACTGCGTCGCTTCTGGATAATCGCGCATGGCCTGCGCATAAGATAATCCTTCCAGTCGGCCAAAATCTTGCTCCTGCAAACGCTCATCCATTTGCACAGTGCAGCCACATCTCTCAGCCAACGTCTCCGCTGTCGTAAAAGCCCGACCAGCCGGTGAACTGATCAACAAAGTGACCGATAACATTTGCAAGCGAGCGCCAAGCCCAGCGATTTGACGTCGCCCCTCTTCTGTCAGCGGACTGTCACTTCGCCCCTGAATAATCCCCGAGCGGTTCCATTCTGACTCCGCATGCCTCAATACAATGAAACGCATGGTTTTTTCTCGACGATAAAAGCCTAAATATAGACAGGAAAAACACATCCTTCCGTACAGGTAAATGCCGGGTAGTGTACGAGAACAACTCAGGCTATGCTGAGCCCTCAACGCGAGACACGGAGGCGCACATGCATCACCCAGACGTTTACATCGGCAGCATCCAACCCTATGAAGGCGGGCGCCCCAGCGCCATCGCCAAACGCCAGGTGGATGGCGCCATCCGGCTCACGCCGCTCGGCCTGGAAGGCGACGAACAGGCCGAAAAAAGCTACCACGGCGGGCCGGACCGCGCGCTGTGCCACTACCCGCGCGAGCATTATGCCCACTGGCGCGAGCAGTTTCCGGCGCAGGCCGAGCAATTTTGCGCCCCGGCCTTCGGCGAGAATATCTCCACCGAAGGGCTGACCGAACACAATGTGTTTATGGGCGACATCTTCCGCTGGGGCGAGGCGCTGATCCAGGTCACCCAGCCGCGCTCGCCGTGCTTCAAGCTCAATTATCACTTCGCCATCGAGGACATTTCGGTGCTGATGCAGCAAAGCGGCCGCTGCGGCTGGCTGTATCGGGTGGTGTCGCCGGGCGCGGTCAGCGGCGATCGTCCGCTGGCGCTGGCGGCGCGCAACAGCGATGTGTCGGTGGCCGAAGCCATCGCCATCGCCTGGCACATGCCGTTCGATGCGGAACAGTATCGCCGCCTGTTGGCGGTGGCCGGCCTCTCCGCCAGCTGGAGCAAGACCATGCTCACTCGGCTCGCCGAAGGGCGCCTTGAGGATTTCAACCGCCGCCTGCTCGGCCATTGAAAGCGCGGGCGGAAAAATGAAAAACGTGCGGCGAATGCCGCGTTAACCCTTTTCTTCCGCCTATACTGTAGCCGCACGTTTTTTCAGCCAGGAGCCAGGTATATGACCACCCCGACCCATTCGATTCATCACGCCGCCGCCGAGGGCTATCAGGCCAATGCCGATCGCTATGTGAAAGGCCGGCCGGATTACCCGCCGGAAATCGCCGCCTGGCTGCGTGACGTCATCGGCCTGCACGCCGGCATGACGGTCATCGATCTCGGCGCCGGCACCGGCAAGTTCACCCCGCGCCTGCTGGAAACCGGCGCGCAGGTGATCGCCGTCGAACCGGTGCCGCAAATGCTGGAAAAACTGTCGGCGGCGCTGCCGCAGGTGAAAACGCTGGCGGGCACCGCCGACGCGATCCCGCTACCGGACGAGTCGGTGGATGCCGTGGTGTGCGCCCAGTCCTTCCACTGGTTCGCCACGCCGCAGGCGCTGGCGGAAATCCAGCGCATTCTCAAGCCCGGCGGCAAACTCGGCCTGGTGTGGAACATGCGCGATGCGCGCGTCGGTTGGGTGCGTAAACTGAATCAGATCGTCGATAGCCACGAAGGCGATGCGCCGCGTTTCTATACCGGCGAATGGCGCAAACTCTTCCCGTTCAAAGGCTTTGAACCGCTGCAGGAGCAGGTGTTTATGCTCGGCCACCGCGGCGCGGTGGAGGACGTGATCTACAACCGCGTGCGTTCAACCAGCTTTATCGCCGCGCTGCCGCAGCCGCAACAGGAGCAGGTTATCGATCGGTTGCGCCAACTGGTGGAGGAAGAAGAGGAACTGCGGGGCAAGGACACGGTCACCGTGCCCTATCAGACCAAGGCGTATTTCACCACCAAGGTCTGACGCCCGGGGATTCAGAACGCTTTCTTGGCGTAGCCGGTGACCGCTTTCAGGCCCATCTCGCGGCCCAGCGCGGTCATCGGGTGCACCACAATCAGCCCGCGCGCGCTTTTCTTCAGCGCGCCCATATCGGCCTGCTCTTTCTTGGTGATCTCGCGGCTGAACGGCAGCTGGCTCAGCTTCTGCGCTTCGGCGCTCAGCTTCTCGCCGCGCACGTTTTTCAGGCGCTCGATCTCCGTCGCCAGCTTCTCTTTCTCTTTGGTGTGCTGCGCGATCAACTCAGGGTTGCCCTGTTGGATCACGGTGGCGTCTTTGTGGTTCAAGGCGTCCAGCAGGTCGCTCAGGCGCTTGATCTCTGCCTTTTCTTTCTCTTTCATGGTCTATTGCCCGTTGTGCCCAAAATGGCACGCTAATCAATGATACCGGCATTGTAGCAAAAGGCGCGCGCCGTTACCCGTCCTGTGCAATGCCGGGCGGCAGGCCGCTCATCTCGCAGGCCCTGGCGCCGAGCCGAGCCAGCGCCTGGGTGTAGCGCGCGTTGAACGGGTAGCAGCAGGAGAGCCGCAGCGCGTTGCGGTAGCGCCCGCTCGGGGAATACAGGGTGCCCGGCGTCAAACAGATCTGCTCCTCCAGCAGCTGATGGAACAGCGCCACGCTGTCCACGCCGGGGGGGAATTCGACCCAGAACACGAAGCCGCCCGCCGGCTGCGTGGCCAGCGTGCCGCGCGGGAAATGCCGGGCGATCAGCGCCCTCGCCTCGTCGACCTGCGCCGCATAGCGCTTGCGCAGGTTGCGCAAATGGTGATCGTAGCCGCCGCTCTCCAGGAAGGTCGCCAGCGTTTCCGACAGCAGCTGCGACTCGGACATCGACGACACCGCCTTCAGCTTGCGCAACGCCTCGTGAAAACGGCCGCCGCAGATCCAGCCGACGCGAAAATCCGGCGCCAGCGTTTTGGTGAAGCTGGAGCAAAACAGCACCCAGCCGTCGCGATCGAACGCCTTCACCGCCGGCGACAGCGCGCCGCCGAACTGGATCTCGGCATACAGCCCATCTTCAATCAACGGCACCTGATGATCGTTCATCAGCCGCGCCAGCCGCTTTTTCGCCGCCAGCGGCATGGTGCAACCCAGCGGGTTTTGCACCGTCGGCATGGCGATCACCGCATTCAGCCGCTTCTCGTTCAGCAGCAGCTCCAGCGCGTCCAGCGACAGCCCCAGCTGGGGATCGGTAGGGATTTCCAGCGCTTTCAGCCCCAGGCTGGCCAGCAGCGGCAGCAGATAAAAGTAGGTCGGCGACTCCAGCCCGACGCAGTCGCCCGGTTTGGTGGTGACGCGCAGCGCCAGCTGCAGCGCCTCCATGCAGCCGTGGGTCAACACCACGTCGCCCGGCTCCAACAGCATGCCGAGCGTCATTGAGCGGCGGGCGATCTGCTGACGCAGCCGCAGGCTGCCGGGCGGCAACGGATATTGTCCGATCAGACCCGGCTGGCGGCGCAGTTGGGAAGACAGCATGCGCCCCAGTTTGCCGCCGGGATAGAAATCGCTGGTCTGCGGGCAGGCCAGCGCAATGTTGGTGAAGGCCGGATTCTGCTGGGCGGCGAACACCGTATCGATCAACGCCAGCACGTCGTCCGCCGGCGGCTCGATGCGGCCGCTGGGCGCCGAGGCCATCTTCAGCGCCGGCAGCGTGCTGCGGACATAAAACCCCGACTGCGGCCGCGCTTCGATCAGCCCGCGATCCTCCAGCGTGCGGTAAGCCGACACCACGGTATTGATGCTGACGCGATGGGTTTGCGCACAGCGCCGCACCGAAGGCAAGCGGTCGCCGGGCTGCAGCGTGCCGCGGCGAATGGCTTCGGCCAGCGTATCCGCCAGCTGCAGGTAACGGGTATCCGGGGTTTCATCGAGCAAGGTCACAGTTTCTCTCCAGGCAATGGGTACAGTTTACATTTCATACAACTGTAACCATGACAATATCCGATTTTTGATTCTGTCACCATCCCATCGCAGCGATTATGCTGATCCTCTCGTTATTACCGTCATTTTCACGTTCAAGGAACCTGCCATGCTGGACTCCGCCTTTGTCAGCTACGTCACCGTCATGTCGATCACCCCCGGCCCCAACAACCTGCTGCTGGCCTCGTCGGGCGTTAACTTCGGCCTGCGCCGCACCCTGCCGATGCTGTTCGGCATCTGCGTCGGTTGTGCGGTACAGCTGGCGATCATTATCCCGCTGCTGGCGCTGGCGCTGAGCTGGGCCGGCGTCATCCGCCTGCCGCTGGCGGCGATCGGCTGCGCCTATCTGCTGTGGCTGTCATGGAAGCTGTTTCAGGCGGCCTCGCCGGACGCCAAAGAACAGGCGCAGCCGATGAGCCTGCTCAGCGGCGCGCTGTTTCAGGCGGTCAACCCAAAGGCCTGGCTGATGGTGATCAACGTGGCGATCCTGTTCACCCCGCGCGAAGGCGCCACTTTCGTCCATACGCTGTCTATCATCGCCGGTTTCGCGCTGCTGAACTTGCCGTGCGTGCTGCTGTGGGCGGTGTTGGGCGACCGGTTGCGCAACGCGCTGCGGGTCACCTGGAAACTGCGCGCCTTCAACGGCGTGATGTCCGGGCTGATGGCCGCCACCGCACTGTGGTTGCTGTTCGACGAATGGCGCGCGGCCTTCGCTTAGCCGCGGCCGAGAGGAGAAAGTCGGGAAGGTTGTTTGGCGCCGATGCCGGCGATCAGGTCGGTAATGGACAACACCATGGTGGAGCGCACCATCTGCTGATAGCGCTGGCGCTGCATGGCGATCAGCGCTTCATCCGCCTCGCCCGGCTGCAGGAAGGTCGGCACCGGCGGCAGCGCGGCCACGCAGTGCAGCTCGCCGAACGGCCCGAGGATTTCGTCGTCGACGAAGCGGTATTCCGAACCGTCGTGGTTCAGCTCTTCGCGCATCGCCATCAGCAGCTCGGCATCTTCATATTCGTGGCGGGAAATCACCCCCAGCCCGTACATCAGCTTCAGGCGCACCGACAGCTCCCCTAGCGGGCCGCTGCCGGACAATAGCGGTTCGACGGCGTATTTCACCGCGTAGTCGTCCTTGCGGAATACCTGCACCACCAGCACGTTGAGCGCTTCCGCCAGCAGCTCTACCGCCGCGATCAGGAAGCTGCGCACCGTTTTGCCCGCGTTCAGCTTTTCCAGAACCTGGTTTTCAAATGCCTGTGCTTCTTCCATCGTCGCTTTTCGAAAGGCGTGGGGAGGGCCGTCGATGCCGAACTCGGGTTCCAGGAGCGCAGCAAGCTGCGCTCGGGTGTTCATCATCACGATTCTACTTGTGCATGGCGTTATACACAGCAACGGCCTCTTCTACAACCTCGCTTTCCGCCGGCAGGCCGGAAATTTGCGCCAGCGCGGCTTTCGGCCCGAGCGTGTTCAGCAGTTCCGCCAGTTCCTGCGCCTGCGGATCCTGTTCGCTGCGGTAGCTCATGGCGGCGGCGATGCCCTGGATCAGGTTGGCATGCGGCAGGCCGTATTCCAGCGTGCCCAGCAGCGGTTTGATCAGGCGATCGCCGGCGCTCAGTTTGCGCAGCGGCTGGCGCCCTACGCGCTCGACGTCGTCGTGCAGATACGGATTTTCAAAGCGGCCGAGGATTTTGTTGATGTAGGCGGCATGCTTGTCGGCGTCGAAGCCGTAACGCTTGATCAGCACCGCGCCGCTCTCTTCCATCGCCCCTTTCACCACGCGGCGGATCGCCGGCTCGAGAATGGCGTCGCGAATGGTTTGCAGCCCGGCCCGTTGGCCGAGGTAGGCGGTGATGGCGTGGCCGGTGTTAAGGGTGAACAGCTTGCGCTCGACGAACGCCATCAGGTTGTCGGTCAGTTCCATGCCGGCGATCGCCGGAGGCTGGCCTTTAAACTGCGTCTGATCGACGATCCATTCGCTGAAGGTTTCCACCGTCACTTCCAGCGGATCGCTGCTGTCCGCCGGCGGCACAATGCGGTCGACCGCCGAATCGACGAAGCCGACGTGCTGTTCAACCCATGCCTGCTCGTCCTGCGGCAGCGCGGCGAACACGTGCTGCTTCAGCTGGCTGGTGCCGCGCACCATGTTCTCGCAGGCGATGATGTTCAGCGGCTGCACATTGCCCTGCTGATGGCGCAGCACCAGCCCTTTGGCGATCGTGCCGGCGATTTTGGCGAGAATTTGCGGACCAACGGCGGTGGTCACCAGATCCGCCTCGGCGATCAGCGCCGCCGCAGCCTCGCTGCCGCTGTTGACGGCGCTGACGTTGTTGACGCGCTCCACGCGCTCTTGCTCGCCCACCACGTGCACCGAGTAGCTTTTTCGGCTGTTCAGCAGATCCAGCACCGTTTGATTGACGTCGGCGAAGGTCACCTCAATCCCCGCGTCCGCCAGCAGCTTGCCGATAAAACCACGGCCGATATTCCCTGCGCCAAAATGTAATGCTTTCATAACTCTACCTTCTTAATGTCGAAGGGTGCAGCAAGCTGCACCCTTTAAAATGATTCCGTTATCCGGCTTTTTTGCCGCCGAGCAGGTCCAGCACTTCCTGAACGCTGGTGGTATTCGCCAGCCGCTCGATCACGCTCTCGTCATCCAGCGCGTTGGTCAGGCTGGTGATCACCTGAATATGCTCGTTGTTGCGCGCGGCGATGCCGATCACCAGACGGGCCACTTCATCCTCTTCATCGCCGAAGCGCACGCCCTGCGGGTACTGACAGAACACCACGCCGGTGCGCAGCACCCGGTCTTTGGCCTCGATGGTGCCGTGCGGCACGGCGATCGATTCGCCCAGGTAGGTGGAGGTGAGCTTTTCGCGCTCCAGCATCGCCGGCACGTATTCCGCCTCGACGTAGCCGCCCTTCACCAACTGCTCGCCGGCGAAGCGGATCGCCTGCTCTTTGTCGCTGGCCTGCAGGTTGAGGAACACGTTGCTCTCGCTCAGCTTGAACAGGTTCGGTTCCCCGGCTTCAAAGCTGTCGTCCAGCGCGCCCAGTACCTTCTGCTGGTTGTCGGTGGTTTTGTTGACCGCCACCAAACGCTCAACCAGATCGCTGTACAGCTTGCTGTCGAGGAAGTTGGTCAGCGAGATGTGCTGGGCCTGCGGCGCGTGACGCATCGCGCGCTCGGTCAGATCGCGGTGGGTGATCACCAGATCCACGTCGTCCGGCAGGCTGTTGATGGCGCTGTTGGTCACCGAGATGTTCTTCAGCCCAGCATCGGCCACTTTCTTGCGCAGCACCCCGGCGCCCATGGCGCTGGAACCCATGCCCGCATCGCAGGCGACGATGATTTTGCGCACGGTGCTCAAATCGCCGTCGACCGATGCCGCCGCCGCCGCGCCGCCTTTGGACTGCGATTTCATCTCTTGCATGCGACGGGTCGCGGCTTCCAGATCGTCATCCTCTTTCACCTTGGAGGTTTTCAGCAGGAAAGCGGATACCACGAAGGAGACGGCGAAGGCTGCGCATACCGCCGCAATGTTGGCGAAGTAAGCGCCTTTCGGCGTCATCGCCAGCACCGCCAAAATCGAACCCGGGGAAGCCGGAGAAACCAGGCCGCCGTTCAGCATCGTCAGGGTAAAGACGCCGGTCATGCCGCCCAGGATCACCGCCAGCAGCAAGCGTGGGTTCATCAGCACGTAAGGGAAGTAGATTTCGTGGATGCCGCCCAGGAAGTGAATGATTGCCGCACCGCCGGCGGATTGCTTGGCGCTGCCGCGGCCGAAGAACATGTAGGCCATCAGTACGCCCATGCCCGGGCCTGGGTTGGCTTCAATCAGGAAGAACACCGACTTGCCGGCTTCCGTAGCCTGCTGGATACCCAGCGGCGAGAAGATGCCGTGGTTGATGGCGTTATTGAGGAACAGGATTTTCGCCGGTTCAACGAAGATGGACGCCAATGGCAGCAGGTTGTTCGTCACCATCACGTGCACGCCCGCGGCCAACAGTTTGGAGAGCACCTCCACCAGCGGCCCGATGCCGAGGAAGGCCAGGATCGCCAGCAGCATGCCGATGATGCCGGCGGAGAAGTTGTTCACCAGCATTTCAAAGCCGCTTTTGATCTTGCCGTCCACCCAGCGATCGAAATGCTTGATGGCCCAACCGCCCAGCGGGCCGGCGATCATCGCGCCGAGGAACATCGGCATGTCGGCGCCGACGATGACGCCCATGGTGGTGATGGCGCCGACCACGCCGCCGCGATCGCCGCCCACCAGCCGCCCGCCGGTGTAGCCGATCAGCAGCGGCAGCAGGTAGGTGATCATCGGGCCGACCAGCTTGGCCAAGGTCTCATTCGGCAGCCAGCCGGTTGGAATGAATAGCGCGGTGATAATCCCCCAGGCGATAAAGGCGCCGATGTTGGGCATCACCATGTTGCTCAGGAAGCGGCCAAAGTTTTGCACTTTAACCTTGATGTCTGGTGAAAACATAAAACACACCCCTATTGTTACGCGCTGACAATAGAGCGCGTGATTATTGTTGTGACGATCCAGCCGTGTTGCCGCTGTATGCGAAACGGACTCTATCACGCTGTTTTTGTCACGCGAACTTCACGGATTTTTTGTGATACAAATCACACACAACACCACAACAAACCACCCTTTATAGTGACTAAGATCACATTTATGGCGTGTAAAAAAAGCACAGTGAGAAAAAAGTCGCCACAAAACCCCCAATAAAGTGACTATGATCACATTTTTTAATTGGCGTTTTGTTTTTGAATTGTGACATTAGTCACAATTTATTTTTAGCTGCAGCGCCGATCGCAACGCTCTGTTTGATCTTCCCTGTGAGCACTCATCCCGCTGGGAACTAGCGAAGTGATGAATGAAAGAAAACTACATTGCCTAATGAATGGATTAATTGAAGTGTAGTACAGAAGCCTGCGCAATAAGCCAGCAAGCGATTGGAAACGCTGAGGGGAAATAAAACAGGCCGGCAATGCCGGCCTGTTTCGCGCCTGGACGCGTTATTATTGCGTCACGCTTTGAATGGTTTTCTGCGCATTCATCAGGTTCTGCTGCTTAGCCACCAGATTCGACATCATGGTGTTGTATTGCGCCACCTGCTGCGCAGTGCGGAACTGCACGCCGTTGTTGTTGAAGCTGACCTGATTGCCCTGGCTCTGCAAGAAGTCGCCGACCTGCACCAGATCCTGCACAAAGCTGGCGGTAGTCGGGATCGCCGGCATCAAGGCGTTGGCCGGGGCGGTGACTATCTTGTCATAGGCCTGGTTGTACACCGCCTTCAGATCGTCAGGCTGCTTCAGCGCCGCGTGGGCAGTATCCGCCTGCGATTTGGCCGACTGGATCTGCTGGCCCAACAGGTTCAACGCCCCGACCGATTGCTGCAGCGCGTCGCGTTTGTTCAGGTAGTCCTGCGCGGTACGGATCTGGTTAATCTGATCCAGCGCCGGGGTCAGGCTGGCGCCGACCGACTTGGACAACTGCTGCGAAAAGCCGACCAATATCGCGTAATCACCGGCATAGTTGCCGAACTTCTGTTTCTGGTCTTCGCTCAGCGTGGGGATATTCGCCCCGCTGCGCATCACGGTATTCTGTAAGTAATCGATAAATGCTTTGCGCTGTTCCGGCTCTTTATCGCCGCAGGCGGTCAATTGCATGACCACCAACAATGCCAATACCGGTGCCAACCAACGCGCGAAACCTCTGCTCTGGATCCCTACCGCCATGTGACATAACTCCTGTTATAAACCTGCTTTTTCATTGGACTCCGCCCCTTTTTCCGCACTCCGTGCGCCTATAAGAATAGATCAACTGGCGGCGTTCCGATACGCGATTCCGCTTGCGGTGAACATTGGCTCGGCCGGAGGCGGTTGAAAACGGCGTACTGCACGTGCCACGCACGCATGGTACACTTTTCCAACGTTTATCGTCGGGCCAACTTGCTCATGTCCTCTTATCAGCCACCGTTGACCATCACGCCCTCCATTCTGCATCTGGCGACAGACGTCGGCGCCGCATTGGCCCGTTTGACGATACAAGCGGAACAAGAGCATGCATTGCGGCTAAGGCGCATCAATCGGATCCGCACTATTCAAGGTTCGTTGGCGATCGAAGGCAATACCCTGAGCGAAGAGCAGATCACCGCTATCATCGCAGGTAAGCGCGTCATCGCCCCTCCGCGTGACGTTCAGGAAGCGATGAATGCCATCCATTGCTATACCAACCTGAATCATTGGCATCCCGAAAATGAACGCGATCTGCTTGCCGCACATGGGATGTTGATGAACAGCTTACTGCCTGATGCTGGCCGCTATCGTCAAAGCGGCGTCGGCGTGATGAACGGCAATGTTGTGATCCATATGGCTCCACCGGCGGAACGCGTACCGTTGCTAATCCGTCAATTGCTCATCTGGCTGCAACAAACCGACCTGCCACCGCTGATCGGCAGCTGTGTATTTCACTATGAATTCGAATTTATCCATCCCTTTGCCGATGGAAACGGCCGTATGGGACGGTTGTGGCAAACGCTGATTTTGTCACGCTGGGATCCGTTGTTCGCCAACGTGCCGGTTGAGAGCCTGGTACATGATAACCAACCCGGATATTACCAGGCGCTGAATACCAGCAACCAAAAGACCGATTGCTCACCCTTCGTTGAATTCATGCTGGAAATGATTCTAAAAGCGCTTGAGTTGAGCATTACCCCCCAAGTCACCCCCCAAGTCACCCCCCAAGTCGCTGACTTGCTAGCGGCGCTGCAAGGGGAGATGTCGCGAGAAGCGCTCCAGAATGTTCTACAGTTGCAAGATCGAAAATCTTTCCGCGAGCGCTATCTACAGCCGGCCTTGAATGCGGGTTGGATTGAAATGACGCTACCGGATAAACCCAAGAGCCGTTTACAACGCTATCGCTTGACCGCTGCCGGTATCAGACTGTTACGCCAACCATAAAAAAGGCGCCCGCAGGCGCCTTTTCACAGCAAAGAATCGCTTACTGCAGCACGGAGATATCCGCCACCTGCAGGAACAGCTCACGCAGTTTGCTCAGCAGCGTCAGACGGTTAACGCGCACTTCCGCATCGTCCGCCATCACCATCACGTTGTCGAAGAACGCATCCACCGGCTCACGCAGCGCGGCCAGTTCCACCAGCGCTTCCTGGTAGTTGCCCGCCGCGAAGTACGGCTGCAGCTTGTCGCGCAGCACCACCAGGTGGGTCGCCAGCTGGATCTCCGCCGCATCCTTCAGCACCGATGCGCGCACGCTGTCGTTCAGCGTTTCGCTAGACTTGGCCAGAATGTTGGAGACGCGTTTATTGGCCGCAGCCAATGCCGCCGCCTCGTCCAGCGTGCGGAAATGGGATACCGCCTTGACGCGCGCGTCGAAGTCGGCCGGTTTGGTCGGACGGCGCGCCAGCACCGCCTGAATGGTATCGACCGCGTGGCCTTCTTCCTGATACCAGGCGCGGAAACGACCCAGCATGAATTCCACCACGTCGTCGACCACCTTGGCGTTGGTCAACTTGCTGCCGTACAGGCGCACGGCCTCTTCGGTCAGAGTCTGCAGATCCAGCGGCAGGTTTTTCTCGACGATGATGCGCAACACGCCCAGCGCGGCGCGGCGCAGCGCGAACGGGTCTTTATCGCCCTTCGGATGCTGCCCGATGCCGAAGATGCCGGCCAGGGTGTCCATCTTGTCGGCGATCGCCAGCGAGCAGGCCACCAGCGACTGCGGCAGCGCATCACCGGCGTAGCGCGGCTGATACTGCTCGTTCAGCGCAACGGCGACGTCTTCCGCCTCACCGTCGTGGCGCGCATAGTGCATGCCCATCACACCCTGGGTGTCGGTGAATTCGAACACCATGTTGGTCATCAGGTCACACTTCGACAACAGGCCAGCGCGGGTGGCGTGGTTGACGTCGGCGCCAATCTGGCCGGCAACCCAGCCCGCCAGCGCCTGGATGCGATCGGTTTTGTCGCGCAGGGTGCCCAGCTGCTGTTGGAACAGCACGGTTTCCAGGCGCGGCAGGTTGTCTTCCAGACGTTTTTTGCGGTCGGTGTTGAAGAAGAACTCGGCGTCGGCCAAACGCGGACGCACCACCTTCTCGTTGCCGGAGATGATCTGCTGCGGGTCTTTCGACTCGATGTTGGCCACGAAGATAAAGTTAGGCAGCAGTTTGCCTGCGGCGTCGTACACCGGGAAATACTTCTGGTCGCCCTTCATGGTGTACACCAGCGCTTCCGCCGGCACCGCCAGGAATTTCTCTTCGAATTTGGCGGTCAGCACCACCGGCCATTCCACCAGCGAGGCCACTTCTTCCAGCAGGCTGTCGCTCAGATCGGCCTTGCCGCCGATCTTCTGCGCCGCCAGTTCGGCGTCGCGTTTGATAAGGGCTTTGCGCGCTTCGTAGTCAGCGACCACTTTGCCGCGCTCCAGCAGGATCTGCGGATATTGGTCGGCATTGTCGAGGGTGAACTCGGCTTCGCCCATGAAGCGGTGGCCGCGCACGGTGCGCGCGGATTCGATGCCCAGCACGGTGCCCGGGATCAGATCGGCGCCCAGCAGCATCGTGACGGTGTGCACCGGACGCACGAACTGCACGTCGGAATCGCCCCAGCGCATCAGTTTCGGGATCGGCAGCTTGCCGAGCGCGGTGCTGACCATGCCGGCCAGCAGTTGTTGCGCCGACTGGCCTTTGACATGGGCGCGGTACATCAACCACTCGCCCTTGTCGGTCACCAGGCGCTCCGCCTGATCGACGGTGATGCCGCAGCCGCGCGCCCAGCCTTCGGCCGCTTTGCTCGGTTTGCCTTCGGCGTCGAACGCCTGAGCGATCGCCGGGCCGCGTTTTTCAATTTCGCGATCGGCCTGCGCCGCGCTCAGGTTGGCCACTTTCAGCGCCAGGCGGCGCGGTGCGGCGAACCAGCTCACGTCACCGTGTTCCAGGCCGGCGTTGTCCAGCTCGGCGGTGAAGTTGGCGGCGAAAGATTCCGCCAGGGAACGAAGAGCCTTCGGCGGCAGCTCTTCCGTGCCGATTTCCACCAGGAAAGTCTGTTGAGTCATGGCTGCCTCTTAGTTCTCGTTCTTCTTGTTGCACATCGGGAAGCCCAGCGCTTCGCGGGAAGCGTAGTAGGCTTCGGCAACGGCTTTGGTCAGCGTGCGGATGCGCAGAATGTAGCGTTGACGCTCGGTCACCGAAATCGCCTTGCGCGCGTCCAGCAGGTTGAAGGTATGGCCCGCCTTCAGGATGCGTTCGTAGGCCGGCAGCGGCAGCGGTTTTTCCAGCGCCAGCAGCGATTGGGCTTCTTTCTCGTACTGCTCGAAGCAGGAGAACAGGAAGTCGACGTCGGCGTATTCGAAGTTGTAGGTGGACTGCTCCACTTCGTTCTGATGGAACACGTCGCCGTAGGTGGTGACGCCCAGCGGGCCGTTGCTCCACACCAGATCGTACACGCTGTCCACGCCCTGGATGTACATCGCCAGACGCTCCAGGCCATAGGTGATCTCGCCGGTCACCGGCTTGCACTCCAGGCCGCCGACCTGCTGGAAGTAGGTGAACTGCGTCACTTCCATGCCGTTCAGCCACACTTCCCACCCCAGGCCCCAGGCGCCGAGCGTCGGGTTTTCCCAGTTGTCTTCCACGAAGCGGATGTCGTGGATGGTCGGATCCAGACCCAGCTCTTTCAGCGAGCCCAGGTAGAGTTCCTGAATGTTGTCCGGCGATGGCTTAATCACCACCTGGAACTGATAGTAGTGCTGCAGACGGTTCGGGTTTTCGCCGTAGCGGCCGTCGGTCGGGCGACGGGATGGCTGCACATAAGCGGCGGCCATCGGCTCCGGCCCCAGTGCGCGCAGGCACGTCATCGGGTGTGAGGTTCCCGCGCCGACTTCCATGTCCAATGGTTGAACGATGGTGCAGCCCTGGCGCGCCCAATAATCCTGCAGTGTCAGGATCAGGCCCTGGAAGGTCTTGGTATCAAACTTTTGCATGTTGAATTCGCACGCGATACAAGTGGATTTATATGGAATGCGCCAGTATACCCTTTGACCGTAAGATATACAGCCAGAATCCGGCAACAAGTGCGAATCGGGGCGAGAAGCGCTGGATTTTCACCCGTCGGCCAAGAAAACCGTCGGCGACATCGGCGCCGCAGAGGGCGAGGTAACCGCACCGCTTTCGCAGGCTCGGGTATCGGCTGGCTTTAGAGAAACGCCGATTCATCCCCCGCATGCTTCCACTACCGGCAGCTTGAGGCTTCTTCGACAAACAACAGGCGTGTTGAACAATATTCAAATAAGTGAATGGAATGAAAAAAAACATAACTCAGTGTTATATATTTACTTTATTCTCACCAACGCGGCATCGACTGAAATTTACTTGCCATAGTGACTCTGGTAGTATAACAAGAACAAATAACAGCCGCAGCTAAAAAGCCATTTAAGTCGCTTAGGAAAAAGATTGAAAATGATAGAGCTCTTTGACGTAGACTATAATTTGCTGCCAGATAACAGATCGAAAGAACTATTCTCTTTAAGAAAAAAAACGTTTAAAGACCGTTTAGACTGGCTCGTTAATTGCGAAAATAACATGGAGTTTGACGAATACGACAACCGTCACGCCACCTATATTTTCGGCACCTACCAAGATCACGTCATTTGCAGCTTGCGATTTATCGAAACGAAATACCCAAACATGATCAGCGATGGCGTATTCGACAATTACTTTAACGGTATAAAACTCCCCGGAGGGAATTACGTTGAAGCCAGCAGATTATTTATAGACAAGGCGCGCATTCAAGCACTTCAACTCCATCAAGCGCCAATTAGCACCATGCTTTTCCTGTCGATGATAAACTATGCAAGAAGCTGCGGCTACGAAGGCATATACGCCATTATCAGTCACCCGATGCGCATTATTTTCCAACGCTCCGGCTGGCATATCTCGGTGGTAAAAACCGGATGCTCCGAAAAGAATAAAAATATTTATCTGATCTATCTGCCGATAGACGATGCCAACCGGAACAGATTGCTGGCGCGCATCAACCAACACGCCACAAAGTGGGATAACCCGTTGGATTCCTGGCCATTATCCTTCCGAGTCAGCGAGAAGCGGCCGGATGAGCTGCAGCTCCACACCTAACCTGATGGCATGTTTGGCATTGGTGACGCCAAGCTTTTTGACGGCGTTGCCGATGTGATATTTTACGGTGGTGAGTTTTATTCCCAGGATAAGGGCAATTTCTTGATAGGATTTACCTAAGCTCGCCCAGTAGATGATCTCATTTTCACGCTTGGAGAAAAACTCCCGCTGGTTCATTTTTTCAAAGTCAGCAGGCGTGCTCATTTCCTGGTAGAGCGCCGTCATTTTTCCGTGCATGGTAATCAGTAGCATTTGAATTTCGGCCTTATTATTGTCAATCTGCTGTTCAACATCCGCATCACAATGCTTATCCAACATAATGGATAACACCACCAGATTATGATGATGATCGTGCAAGACGAAAGTATACCCATTAATAATATTGTAGTTCTTGGCCATATCAAAAATCTTTGGCAATTTTAATCCTGCGCCAATTTCCAAATCTTTATCCCAGGTAAACGGGGTGATTCTATGCGATGCGGTAATCAAAACGGGATCAATAAACTGATAGTTGTTTTTGATATAAAACTCGAACCACTCCGTTCTATTGGAAATGATTGAAAAGCTAGTCGGATTTCTTTTATTCATTATAGCATAGGCATATTTTATATTATTGTATTTGCTCAGCCCGCGTTCCAACTCTTCTTTTATAGAGGCATTAATGGTTTCATTATTGAAAAAAAAGTTAGACACTCACCAATCCTCTTCAAGAAATAACATCACTATAAAATTGAGAAGAGTATAACCCGGTTGCGCCGCCAAGTAAATTAAACCGACAGGCATAATAGGAAGCGTTAATAATCAACAGGCGTTTTAAAGAGTCAATTAAAATAATTTCGGAGGGGAAATTAATTTAATCGAGAAATAAGCGCGTCGCTGAAAAAGGGGCGGCAGGGGGCGTTATCCGGCAAAGAAACACAAAGAAAACAAAATCATAACAACTCGGCATCATGACATGCATCTGACAAAAGCGTTCTGTCGCGTTGAAGATGAGAGGGGGCCAGACAGGCAGGCGAAAACGCCCCGCATCCGATGATGAAGGGAAAAAGCCATTGACAGTGAAGATTTGGATATACAATAATAACCAAAATTTTCCCTGGTGTTGGCCAAGTGGCTACCTGATCCTTTATAGGATCAGTTTTTTTTTGTAGCGCTGTATTTTATCGTTATGCAATAACGATAAGAACTTTCAGCGATAAATGATAGTTGTACTAAAGTACAGTCTCATCCGCCCACATCGCCTCGCCATCTCGCCGTCACAGGCTCCATCCTCTCCCGAGAGTTCTCAGAAGCGCGCGCTGACGCCGACGTTATACATAAACTGCTCGCCGCTGCTCAGGCCGCCGGTTTGCGAGACGGTGGCGAAGGCCGACACTCTGTCCGTCAACGGCATGTTGGCCCCCAGCGTGACATCCACCCAGTTTTTGTCCTGACCCGCACTGTCGCGAGTAAATGAGGTTTGCGTCGATTTCAGGCCGCCGCCGGCGCGGTAGACGTCATCGCCGAACTGATGCTGATAACTCACTTCCGCATAGGGGTTAAACACGCCGAATTGCGTATCCAACCGCCAGCCCAACGCGCCGATCTGCGAATGATAGGTTTGATCGTTGAAGCGCATGGCGGTGCTGTCATCACCGTCTTCGCTGTAGCCGGAAACATGGCTGTAATCCCAGGCGAACTGCGCCACCGGCCCGGTGGTGAGGTAAGCAGCGATAGGGAAGTCGTAGCCGGCGGTCACGCGCGCGCCCCACTGCTTGCCGGAGGTCGAACCGGTTTCGGTGCGCGTCAGCGGCCCCAACCGCATGCTGCGACGGATGTCGTCATAATCCATCGTCGCATAGTGCAGATCGGCATTGACCCACCCCTGCTCGAATATGGCCAGCGAACTGAAGGCCGACAGCAGCACCCCACGCGCCTTGTAGTCATAGCGGCTGGAAGGATGCTGATCGTCGTTGGAACCGGCGATCAACGCACCGATCAACCAGCTGTCGGTCAGCTGATAGTCCACGCCGACGGTCAGGTTGTGGGTGGTGGCGTTGCCATCCCCCGCCGCCCGGTTATCGGCATAGTCATAGTGTTGGCCTGCGTAGCCGCCGAACACGCCCAGCGAGCCCTGCGGATTGTCGCCGTTGCGCAGCTGCTGGAAACGGCTGTCGAGCGTGGCGCGGCTGTCACGCGCCATCGCCGCCGTCGCCTGATTCAGCGCCACCACCTGCGCCGGGCCATCCAACACCGCCTGGATATAATCCGCAATCAGCAGGTGCGCCTGCGGGCTGGGGTGGAAATGGTCGGAGAACAGATAGGACTGGCCGGCGTCGAAGCCGGGCATGTCGGAACGGCAAACCGCCGAGGAAACGCCCGCCGGACAAGCCATGCCGGCCGTGTTGGCGAAGCCGAACTGCGCCGGATTGGCGATCGCTTCGGCGAACAGCTTGTTCACGTCCACCCGCACGATATTGCCGCCCCCCTGCGCCAGCAAACGGTCTTCGCTTTGATTATAGAAATCGGTCAGCTGAGCGGCCTGCGCGCTCAGGCTGTCATACGCCGCCACAAGCTGGGCGGCGATCGCCTGCTGCACCTGAGGGATCGCGCTGCCCTGCTTCGCCGCGGCGGCCAACGCCGCGTGGATCGCCTGCGTTCGCGAAGCGTTGTCCGGGGTTGCCACCGAATTGAGCGTGGCATAGGCCGCCTGAATCGCCGCCCCCTGTACCGGCGGCAGCGCCTGCTGAATAATCAGCTCCATCAGCTGCGGCGTGGAGCCGATGTTCGGCACCGTCGGCACGATCACCGTGCCGGCGCCGGCGTTCAGCAGCGAATGCACCTGCGCGGCGGCGGCCGCGGCGCTGTTATAGGCCACGCCGGGCGCGGTAGCGGCGTTCAGCGCCGCCGCCGCCAAATCGTTACCGCCGATCCAGTGAATATACAAACCGTCGCCATCGGCCTGGCCGTTAACCCGATTCAGGTAGCGCTGCACCTGATCCTGAGTGTTGTCGACCGGGTTCAGGCCCGGCACCGCCACGGCGCCGCCGGCGGCGTAGTTTTCACCGCCGTTGTCCGAGGCCACCAGCGCCGCGCCGATGCGTTGCGCCAACGCTTCGTCGTACAGCAGGTGCTGACTGCCGTCATAGGTGAACCGGCCGTTGTTGCCGGTATCACTCAGGCTGTCGCCAAAGACGTAGAGTTGGTCATACGCCTGAACCGGAAGGGTCACACTGCAAAGTAACGCCACTGCAAGCGCCGCCGGGCGGGGCATGCATGTTATTTTTAGAGGCATGAATCGACTCCTGAGAGCCTGCAAATGAAGGCAATGTCGTTTTTATCGTTGGCCGGTTTTCCACCGGCCATGTAGTAACTATTGTCGGCTTTTTCGTCACGTCAAGCGGGGCTGCGGACAAAACAATCAGAGGCTTGCCAAGTTCACCGCTTCGAGCGATGATTACTGTTCATAAATACAGCACAAGGACATTCAGGATGGCAGAAGAACGTTGCGGTTGGGTGACGGCCGATCCGTTGTATCTCGAGTATCACGACAAGGAATGGGGCACGCCCACCACCGACGCGCGCGAGCTGTTTGAAATGCTGTGTCTGGAGGGACAACAGGCCGGTCTTTCCTGGATCACCGTGCTGAAAAAGCGCGAGAACTACCGCCGCGCCTTCCATGATTTCGATCCGCAGCGGGTCGCCGCCATGACCGAACAAGACGTGGAAAGGCTGCTGCAAGACAGCGGCATCATCCGTCACCGCGGCAAGATAGAAGCCATCATCACCAACGCCAAAGCCTATCTGGCGATGGAGGCGGCCGGCGAGAATTTCGTCACCTTCATATGGGACTTCGTCGGCGGCCGGCCACAGCTCAACCGCTGGCAGGCGCTGAACCAGGTTCCGGCCAAAACTGAGCAGTCCGACGCCATGTCCAAGGCGTTGAAAAAGCGCGGCTTCAAGTTTATCGGCTCCACCATCTGTTACGCCTTCATGCAGGCCAGCGGGCTGGTGAACGATCATCTCACGGGGTGCATGTGCTACCCAAAGCCACGGTGATCCGCCCCTGTGGCCCGGCGGATATCGATCGGCTGATGGCGCTGTGGCTGCCCAGCACCATCGCCGCCCATCCGTTCGTGGCGGAAAAATACTGGCGTGAAAGCGCCGCACTGGTGCGGGAAAATTACCTGCCGCGCGCGCAGAGCTGGGCCTGCTGGCATGAAAACGAGATCGTCGGCTTTATCAGCGTGCTGGACGAACAGTTCATCGGCGCGCTGTTTGTCGATCGGGCGTATCACGGCCGCGGCGTAGCCCGGGCGCTGATGACGCACGTGCAGCAGCGCTACCGCCGGCTCAGCCTGGAGGTTTATCAGCAAAACCTGCGCGCCTGCGCGTTTTACCACAAGCACGGTTTTCAGGTGACACAGCGCCTGTTTAACGACGAAACCCAGGCCTATACGCTGATCATGAACTGGCCGGCAATCGAGAATTCAACCGGTTACGGTTAAAAAAGGCGCATTCGCACCCTGGCGGCGCGCAATTAGGAATCCGCTGCATGGCGCCGCCCGGCGTTTTGTCGCATAACTCCCCCAGCACTTACCCGCGCTCATCATTTGTCACGTTTTTCTCCGGAACTGCCGGCGAGCCAACGCGTCATAGTAGCGCGGTGATGCGGGCCCCACCTGCGTCGCCTACTTTTTTGCGCCCCCGTGTTGGGCCGGCGCGTACAGATATTGATGCCATTAAGGACAAGAACATGAAAAAACGCATTGCAATTATTGCCGGCGCAGTGAGCGTCGCGCTCACGCTGTCGGCCTGTACCACCAACCCTTACACCGGCGAATCCGAAGTCGGCAAGTCCGGCATCGGCGCGGGCCTCGGGGCCGCACTGGGCGCCGGCGTCGGCGTACTGTCCTCTTCCAAGAAAGATCGCGGCAAGGGCGCGCTGATCGGCGCGGCGGCCGGTGCGGCGCTCGGCGGCGGCGCTGGCTATTACATGGACGTGCAGGAAGCCAAACTGCGCGACAAGATGAAAGGCACCGGCGTCAGCGTCACCCGTCAGGGCGACAACATCGTGCTGAACATGCCGAACAACGTGACCTTCGACAGCAGCAGCGCCACGCTGAAACCGGCGGGCGCCAACACCCTGACCGGCGTCGCTATGGTGCTGAAAGAGTATCCGAAAACCGCAGTCAACGTCATCGGCTACACCGACAGCACCGGTTCCCGTTCGCTCAACATGAACCTGTCGCAGCAGCGCGCCGATGGCGTAGCCAGCGCGCTGATCACCCAGGGCGTGGCGGCGAACCGTATCCGCACCGCCGGTGCCGGCCCGGACAACCCGATCGCGTCCAACAGCACCGCGGAAGGCAAGGCGCAAAACCGCCGCGTCGAGATCACCCTCAGCCCGCTGCAATAATCCCGCGCGGGGCGCCACCGGCGCCCCGCCGCTTCCCTGCGATTTTCTCCTTATCCTTCAACATTCCCGCCCGCACGCCGGGTATGGTAGTCTCCTTGACAATTAACCGCAGGAGGGATCGGCTGTGAGCACTGTCAAGGCAACGCGCGCCTCAGGACGCGCCACCATCAGCGATGTAGCGAGCATCGCCAAAACCGGCAAGACCAGCGTGTCACGCTATCTGAATGGTGAACAGCACCTGCTTTCCGACGATCTCAAACAGCGCATCGAACAGGCGATCCAGCAGCTCGACTACCGCCCAAGCCAGATGGCGCGCAGCCTGAAGGGCGGCCAAACGCGCCTGATCGGCCTGATCCTCGCCGATATCACCAACCCCTATTCGGTGGACGTGATGCGCGGCATCGAGGCCGCCTGCCGCCAACACGGCTTTACCCTGCTGGTGTGCAACACCAACAACGAAGTCAATCAGGAACAGCACTACCTGCAGCTGCTCAGCAGTTACCGGGTGGAAGGCATCGTGGTCAACGCGGTCGGCATGCGCGAGGAAGCGTTATCCACGCTGCAACAGTCGATGCTGCCGATGGTGCTGATCGACCGCAAAATCCCCGACTTCGCCTGCGACGTAGTGGGCCTGAACAACCGTGAAGCCGCCACCGTCGCCACCGAGCACCTGCTGCAACAAGGCTTCGAAGCGATCCTGTTCCTCAGCGAACCGCTCGGTACGGTCAATACCCGCCTGGAACGCCTGCACGCCTTCAGGCATACCATGGCGCAGCACCCTGCGCTGCTGGCGGAGCAGGCCGAAACGCCGCTCAACGATCGGCAAAAACTGGAACAGGTGCTGAGCGATTTCAGCGGCCGTCATCGCGGCATGCGCAAGGCGGTGATCTCCGCCAACGGCGCCCTGACGCTGCAGGTGGCGCGCGCCATGCGCCGGCTCGGCATCCAATGGGGCAACGACATCGGCCTGCTGGGCTTCGACGAGCTGGAGTGGGCGGAACTGGCGGGCGTCGGCATCACCACGCTGAAACAACCCACCTACCAAATGGGGCACGCGGCGCTGGAGCGGCTGGTGCAGCGTATTCAGGGTCTGGCCGCCCCCAGCGGCGAGCAGATGTTCTCCGGCGAGCTGATCGTCCGCGGCTCCACCACCCGCTAACCCGCCTTCTCCGGGGCCTTAACCGCCCCGCCTTCATCGGCTGTTTTTTGCTCAGCTTCGTGATTGCGATCATATTTTTACACTCTGTCGCTTTCTACTGGAACCGGTTCCATTTAACGTACCGGTAACAGCAGCGGCGGCGACAATGCCGCCTCAGGAGTCAAAATGAAAACAGAAATCATCGTGGTCACCGGCGCCTACGGCGCCGATACCGTCAAACAACAGGGCGGCCAGCGCGCGCTGTTGCCCATCATCACCGGCGCGGGCGCCGACGGGGTGGAGATCCGCCGCGAACTGTTCGCCGCCGGCGAACTGGACAGCCTGCCTGCGCTGGCCCAGGAGATAGAACGCCAGCAGCTGTTCACCGTCTATTCCGCCCCTGAGGCGCTGTTCACTCCGCAACATACGCTGAATCCCAACCTGCCGGCGCTGCTGGCGGAAGCGCAGGCGCTGAACGCGCGCCAGCTGAAGCTCTCCCTCGGCCATTTCCGCCCCGGCTTCGATTTTACCGAGCTGAAAGTGGCGCTGGAGCAACATCCGGTCAAACTGGTGGTCGAGAACGACCAAACGCCGGACTGCGGCATTTTGTCGATGCTGAACGCCTTTTTCCATGCAGCGGAAGATAGCCACCTGCCGGTCAGCATGACCTTCGATATGGCCAACTGGCTGTGGGTGGGGCAAGACGCCTTCGCCGCCGCCGAGCGCCTGGCCCGCCACGTCGGTTACGTGCACGTCAAGGCCGCGACGCAAGGCCCGCGCGGCTGGCGCGCCATTGCGCTGGACGATACCGACGGCAGCTGGCGCGATCTGCTGGCCCGCCTGCCGCACGATGCGCCGCGCGGCATCGAATTCCCGTTGCAGGGTGATGACCTGGAAGCCGTCACCCGCCATTACGTCAATATTTTGCGTGCGGAGTAACCCCATGATGACAACGTTAACGGCAACGACGGCGCAGCAGGCGCCCCTGGATGTGGTCACGCTGGGTGAAGCCATGGCGATGTTCGTGGCGGCGCAGACCGGCGATTTGGCGGAGGTGGAAACCTTCACCAAACGCATCGCCGGCGCCGAACTGAACGTGGCGATCGGCCTGGCCCGTCTGGGCATGAACGTCGGCTGGGTCAGCCGCGTCGGCAACGACTCGTTTGGCCGCTTCACCCTGCAGCAGCTGAAAAAAGAAGGCATCAACTACCGGCAGGTGACGGTCGACGGCCACTATCCGACCGGTTTTCAGGTGAAATCCAAGACTACCGATGGTACCGATCCCAGCGTGGAATATTTCCGTAAAGGCTCGGCGGCCAGCCGCCTGTCAGTCGCCGATTTCAACCGCGAGTATTTCGGTTCCGCGCGCCACCTGCACCTGAGCGGCGTGGCGGCGGCGCTGTCCGGCGAATCGCTGGCGCTGTGCCACCATGCGGCGCGCGAGATGCGCGCCATGGGCAAAACCATTTCGTTCGATCCCAATCTGCGCCCGGTGCTGTGGCCCAGTCGCGAGGTGATGATCGAGCAGCTGAACCAGCTGGCGTTCGCCGCCGACTGGGTGCTGCCGGGGTTGAAAGAGGGACAGATCCTCACCGGCCAGTCGACGCCGGAAGGCATCGCCGATTTCTATCTGGAGCGCGGCGTGCAGGCGGTGATCATCAAAACCGGCCCGGACGGCGCCTGGTTTAAAACCGCCGCCGGCGATAAAGCGGCGGTGGCCGCGGTCAAGGTCGACAACGTGGTGGATACCGTAGGGGCGGGTGACGGCTTTGCCGTCGGCACCCTCAGCGCCCTGCTGGAAGGCAAAACGCTGGTACAGGCGGTGCAACGCGGCAACAAAATCGGCTCGCTGGCGATCCAGGCCATCGGCGACAGCGAAGGCCTGCCGACCCGCGCGGCGCTGGCCGAATAACAATAAAAAACGACTTCTCCGCATGACGTCAGCCTCTGGCCCTACAACCGGGACGCGTCGGGAGAGCATCTGCCCCTTCGTCTTTCATGCCCAACGGGCTGGGCGAAGGGGATGCAACACCACTGAAGGATACTGAACATGAACAAAGCGACTGTCGCGGCCAAACGCTGGTGGTACATCATGCCCATCGTGTTTATCACCTACAGCCTGGCCTATCTCGATCGCGCCAACTTCAGCTTCGCCTCCGCCGCCGGCATCAATGAGGATCTCGGCATCACCAAGGGCATGGCCTCGCTGCTGGGCGCGCTGTTTTTCCTCGGTTATTTCTTCTTCCAAATTCCCGGCGCCATCTACGCCGAGCGCCGCAGCGTCAAAAAACTGATCTTCTGGTGCCTGATCCTGTGGGGCGGCTGCGCCTCGCTGACCGGCGTGGTGAGCAATATCCCGATGCTGGCCGCCATCCGCTTTATCCTCGGCGTGGTGGAAGCGGCGGTGATGCCGGCAATGCTGATCTACATCAGCAACTGGTTCACCAAATCGGAGCGTTCACGCGCCAATACCTTCCTGATCCTCGGCAACCCGGTGACGGTGCTGTGGATGTCGGTGGTGTCCGGTTACCTGATCCACGCCTTCGGCTGGCGCGAAATGTTCATCATCGAGGGCATTCCGGCGGTCATCTGGGCGTTCTGCTGGTGGGTGCTGGCGAAAGACAAACCGGCGCAGGCCGGCTGGTTGAGTGCCGATGAGAAACAGGCGCTGCAACAGCAGCTGGACGAAGAACAGAAAGGCATCAAGGCCGTGCGCAACTACGGCGAAGCCTTCCGTTCGCGCAACGTGATACTGCTGTGCGTGCAGTACTTCGCCTGGAGCATCGGCGTATACGGCTTCGTGCTGTGGCTGCCTTCCATCCTGCGCAGCGGCATGCAGATGGGCATGGTGGAAGCGGGCTGGCTGTCGGCGGTACCTTACCTGGCGGCGACCATCGCCATGATCGTGGTCTCCTGGGCGTCGGACAAAATGCAAAACCGCAAGCTGTTTGTCTGGCCGCTGCTGCTGATCGGCGCGCTGGCGTTCTTCGGCTCTTACGCCGTCGGCACCAACCATTTCTGGATCTCTTACGGCCTGCTGGTGGTCGCCGGCGCCGCGATGTACGCCCCTTATGGGCCGTTCTTCGCCATCATTCCGGAAATGCTGCCGAAAAACGTCGCCGGCGGCGCCATGGCGCTGATCAACAGCATGGGCGCGCTGGGTTCGTTCTTCGGTTCCTGGTTCGTCGGTTACCTGAACGGCGCCACCGGCAGCCCGGCGGCTTCCTACATGTTTATGGCTATCGCACTGGTGGTGGCGGTGGTGTTGACGCTGATCGTCAAGCCCGCCCGCAACGAGATCCAGCCGCAGATGGCTTGATCCGGTTATACTTTTTCTCTGTCAATCAACCCGAGGGGGCGCCAGGCCCCCTTTGGCCCAGCTGGAGTTCGTGATGAAACCTTCTATCGTATTGTACAAAAGCCTGCCCGCCGACCTGCGTGAACGTCTGGAACAACACTTCACCGTACACGCGTTCAACGGCCTGCAGCCGGAGAACCGCGAGGAACTGCGCCAGGCGTTGCAGCAGGCCGAAGGGATCATCGGTTCCGGCGGCAAAATTGACGAAGCCTTCCTGCAGCAGGCGCCCAAACTGCGCGCGGCTTCGACCGTTTCCGTCGGCTACGACAACTTCGACGTCGAGGCGCTCAACGCCCATAACGTGCTGTTGATGCACACCCCGACGGTGCTGACCGAAACCGTCGCCGACACCATCATGAGCCTGGTGCTGGCGACGGCGCGCCGGGTGGTGGAAGTGGCGGAACGGGTCAAGGCCGGCGAATGGCGCGGCAGCATCGGGCCGGACTGGTTCGGCGTCGACGTGCACCACAAAACCATCGGCATCCTCGGCATGGGCCGCATCGGCCTGGCGCTGGCGCAGCGCGCGCACTTCGGCTTCGGCATGCCGGTGCTGTACAACGCCCGCCGCACGCACGAAGAGGCGGAGCAACGCTTCAACGCCCGCCGCTGCGATCTGGATACCCTGCTGGCCGAGTCGGATTTCGTTTGCATCACGCTGCCGCTGACCGAACAAACTTTCCATCTGATCGGCCGCGATCAGCTGGCGAAGATGAAGAAAAGCGGCATTCTGATCAACGCCGGCCGCGGGCCGGTGGTGGATGAGCAGGCGCTGATCGAAGCGCTGCAAAACGGCGTGATCCACGCCGCGGGGTTGGATGTGTTCGAGAAGGAACCGCTGCCGGCCGACTCGCCGCTGCTCAGCATGCCGAACGTAGTGGCGTTGCCGCACATCGGCTCCGCCACCCATGAAACGCGCTACGGCATGGCCGCCTGCGCGGTGGATAACTTGATCGCGGCATTGACCGGCACGGTGAAAGAAAACTGCGTCAACCCGCAGCTGTTGCAGAAATAACTCAGCGCGGCCGGCGATCTGCGGATCGCCGGCCTCGCCGCTTTTTGCGGCTGTCGACGGAGTATTTTCACTCCGTCAAACTCACGGGCTTCCCCCTTATCTTGCTGACGACAAATTTGCCCACGTCGTCATTGGCGATCAGCATGACCAGCAGCAGCATCACCAACACCGCCAGTTTCATATGGCTGTAGGCTATCGACGGGTCAAAAGCCTCCAGCAACAGCGTAATGCAGGGTGAAACATTCACAATAATGTTGGTGGTCAAGGCGCTGGTGAGTTCAATACCCTTTTGCAGCATCCATAGCGGCAATATATTCCCTAATATGACGATGATCGGCAGGTACATCCAGAAGCTGGATTGCGTCGTTGCCAATACGCCTTCGCTCGGCAACATCAGCGCGCAAACGCCAATGAGCAAGGGAAATCTGAACGACTGAATATTGACGGCGTTAAACGCTTGTTTGGACAATGATTTTGCAATATAGGTGCCGACAGCCATACAGGTTGAGGTGACGAGACACACTAAGCCAAGCGCCAGAACAAATAGGGTGTTTGAATCGAAGGGGTTAAAACGCTGCCCTTTCACGGCCAATATCATCAGCACGGCGACAATAAAAGCCAGCATCACGGCTATAACGATGTTTTTTACCCCCACCGAGTTTCGATTATAAATCTCAATGAAAACAGAAATGATCGGGCTCAGTCCAAAAAGCATGGCCACCAGAATGGAGGGCTCCGTCCATTTCAACCCAACGAAAAGCCCAACCCAAGCTCCCAGCGTAGAGATATTCAATAATAGAATTAACTTCCAGGCGTTGAGGCAAGCTCGCAGCTTGACGGGGAAAAACAGCACGGAGATCACAAAGAAACCGAGCCAGGTCAAGGTGAAAGTCCAAAACAATAATACGAACAGATCGATGCTCTGCAACAAACCTGAGAGAAAAACATCTATGGCCGCACCCAGGATGCAATATCCAAGAATGTACGTTGGGCCGGACGCCTTGATTTTACTGTTCATAGACTTCAAACATGCCCTTACTTTCAAGGCCAACGATATATTGATAGTCGGCATTGAGCTGATCGGCGCAACGGTGGCTTAACGCAATCCAGCCCGGAGAGCTGTAAACGTCCGTCGTGAGTTTTATTTCCTGATCAACATCCGGCAGATTTGATTTCTTGTAGGATGGCAAACCGGCGATGGTATCGACATGCTTAACGGCCTTGATAGTGCCAGCGCTAAAAGATATCAGCTCTTTAATTTTTAAATAGTTTAACGGTTTATATTCCTCTGCGACCGCTTCCAGGAATGCCTCGGTTGAACACACGCTCAGTACCAGTTCGTCAATCTGCGTGCGCTTCAACGCCAGGGATGACAACGCCGGAAAACCCGCGCCGTGCGGTCTGGCCCCGGTTTCAATTAGCGTCCAACCGTCTTTGGTTAAAAACAGTTCCGAGTGCGCTGCGCCAAACGTGATCCCTAAAGCATCCAGACAGCTAAAGATGTAATCTTTGAGCTGAGCGTGATTCTGCGCATCGAAGGAGGTCAGTTCGGTGAACTCACAGATGGAATCGGCCCCGTTGTAACTGCCCTTGCCCATCTTCCATATCGCACAGATCTTGTGACGGCCTTGATAACTGACAGTATCGACGACGTACTCTTCCCCCTCAATAAAAGGCTGCAGAATAATGACTTCATTTTTTAAATTGAGCTGATTGCTTTTTTTGAACAAATCACCCGAATGAGCTTCAACTTCTTCAACCGTTTTGCAAACAAAAACGGAGTCCGTGCCTGCGCTGTCAACGGGTTTTAGCACCAGCTTCCGGTATTTTTTAAACAGCTCGGTCGCATATTGCGTGGCGTCTTTAAGGGTAGTTAATCGGAGCGTGGGGATATGATTGATCGCGCTATTTTTCAGGCACTCCTGCATCAGGTATTTATTCCTGCGAGAACGGCTCGTGCCGGTATCGTTACCGGGCAGGTCCAGAAGCTCAGCCAGATGATCTGCGAGTTCAATGCCTGTTTCACAGCCTGCAATCACCGCGATAACATCATACTCTTGCAATTGATTGAGGATCTCATCCCCTGTGTATTGCAAACTGATAAAGAAATCATCCCCTCTGTAGCTATTCAGCAGCTTCGCCGGGATATCTTCTCGACTTTGAATGTGCGCGCACCCGTATCCTTCTTTATTGAATTCCGGTGCCACATCATTTCCGGATGAGTAGGCGTCAACGAGGATGACGATTTTTTTCGTGTCTTTGATGTCCATGCAGCGGGTTACTCCGTACTATAATCAGGGCCGAATATTAACGTTCGATTGTCTTGGCGTCGAATTTACGCTCGACGCCCTTTTACTTTATGAAGGGAACGTGTCAGCAAATTTGTGAGAAGTCGGTGCGTTCAATACTTTTAGCCAAGCTTGTCATTTCGCGATATTTATCAGATTTATCACCACCCGGCTGATAGATTCTATACCGCCAATAACGCCAAAGAGATGTCAGGATGGCGGCGTATTCCGTATAGGTTTTCAACACCTTAATTTCGCGCGCTTCAAGCATTCTTATAGAATTATAACCCGCGATGATATGCTTCGCTTTTTCCGGCGACAGCGTCCCATTGATGCCGCAGGTGCCGACAATCGCCATGGCGATATCGAAAACGGAGTGATAAATACAGGTCAACTCAAAATCTATCATGCCGACGAACTGCTCGCCTTCAAACAGCATATTGTCGTAGAAAAGATCGGAGTGGATGACAG
Organism: Serratia sp. CY74737; assembly: GCF_052166775.1. Taxonomy (NCBI): domain Bacteria; kingdom Pseudomonadati; phylum Pseudomonadota; class Gammaproteobacteria; order Enterobacterales; family Yersiniaceae; genus Serratia; species Serratia sp. CY74737. The sequence goes on along the minus strand of NZ_JBJNOF010000019.1, from coordinate 26,792 downwards.
AGGTAGGCAAGCCGCTGATGCGTTCTACGGCAAGATGCCTGAGTCTGTCTTTGGCCCAGCGCTCATAATCCTGATCGATATTGGCATCGAGGGCATCCATGAACTTTTTCTGCTCATAGAAGACTGAGTCTGTTAAGAAATTAGGGACGGGGATCGTATGCAGTTTCGCCATGGCAACGCCGAGCTGCCTGAGCATATGTTCGTTGAAATCCCGGCGGACGGCGCCATCCATATAGGTTCTTAATAGAGAGTGCTTACCCCTTAATATAATTGAATAGCTTTCTTGCCCTTTGGGTTTGACCAGCAAGGAGGTCTCATAATCATGTGCTTCCAGCCATACCAGCGTCTTTGCCATGATCTCAACGTCATCACGGCTTTGCTCTTCAATAATGCTGAAAACACAGCGGCCGATATCCGTTTCGAGGCAGTAATTGGTATTGCCGGATCCCATCCCCAAGAAGGCGCTGCTTTTTACCGTCAGCCCATAAAGAGATTCTATGCGGTGAACTTCATCACTATTCAACGTTGAGCCTGTTTGCATTTCTAATTCCATATCATTCACTTGAGCGCTTGATGCAAATCTTCATACAAGTCATTAACGTCTTCGATGCCGACTGACATTCGTATTAATTGCCTCGTAATCCCTGATTTTTTCTGCTCCTGCTCGCTAAGACTTCTGAACGACGATGAGGCCTGATAAGGCGAGTTCAGCGTGGTCTCCAAATCCCCCAAACTGTTGGAAGGGACGATGAGATTTAACTTCTTCTGAAAACTTGTCGCGTCAAACCGCGGGGCGATTTCAAAGCTGACCATGCCGCCGAACCCCCGCATCTGTTCGCGGGCAACGCTATGATTATGATGACTCGGCAACCCCGGATAGAACACGTTCGTCACATTAGGGTGCTCATTTAAACGGCTGGCCAGTTCCATCGCGTTGCGGTTAATGGCATTCATTCGAATGGCCAACGTGCGCAAGCTTCGCTCAAGCAGATGACATGACTGCGCGTTCAGACACCCGCCAAAGTCATTCATATATTCGGCCATTGCAGCAATGGACTCTTCACTGCCGACAGCCACGCCGCCTGACACATCGCCGTGGCCGCCCAAAAACTTGGTGGCGCTGTGCAATACCAAATCGACGCCATATTCCAGAGGGTTTTGGTTGATCGGCGTCGCCACGGTGTTATCAATAATGGTGAACACCCCCCGACTCTTGGCGAATCGGGTCAATAGCTCAATGTTCAGAATTTTAAGCAATGGATTAGTCGGTGTTTCGATATATATCATTCGCGTATTCGAATGGACTAATGCGATGATGCTCTCTACTTCACAACTCTCCGAAACGCTGTATGTGATGCCTAATTTTGCAAAATGATTCTGTACAAACTTGAGCGCACCTGAATACACGCCGTTTTGTAAAACAATATGGTCACCGGCTTTTAAATGCGAAAGCATCGCCGTCGCGAAAGCCGCCATACCGGAACTGAATACCAGAGCGGCCTCACCACCGCTTTCCAATGCGCACATCTTCTCGGCAACGGCGCGCTGATTGGGCAAGTTACCATGTCTTGGATAGACATCTTCTGTCATATCAAGATGCTTGTGAGAACTCGCGGAGAATAGCGGAGAAAGAATGCCACCATGCATTTCGTCGATAATGGTCCCGCTGTGAACGGCAAGAGTTTCTTTTGCTAACACGGTTACTGCCTATTTTCGAGTATCAGGAAGTGGGGGGCATGCCTTGAATAAAGGATCCCCCCGTTCATGTGAGTCTTTATTACGATGGGTTATTTGGCACCGCGAACATCGGGGTGAAATCGATTAATATGACATCGCGGAAGCCCACCTTACCGTGCCCATCCACATGAACCGGTTTCACCTGGTGCCAGACTAGATCATCAACGATGCCGATGGAGTCCAGCGGTTTGAGCATCGCCTCATTACACAGGATGTTCGTCTTGGTGTTATCTGTAATGATGTTCTCACCGCCAGAAACACCATCACGATTGATCAAATGTATCCAGGTGCAAGGCTCGCCATCCTTATGAAGTCGATTCGGTACGGAAATCCCCGGCGCATCAACCGTCGCTTTCATTCTGATGAAGTGAATGCCGACCTCCATGGGAATCGTGGAAGCATACTCATGTAACGGGGAGTTTTTAAAATCATGCAGGACAAGCGACGTGATCAGATTATTTGACAAAATTTCGTTTGGGACAGGCTGAAACTTCCTTGCCTCCTCAACGACTTCATCATTAAATCCGACATCTTGTTTGTAACTATAGGCGTGTTCGGAAGATTGAGGAATCAAGAGATTAAAGCAAGGTAAAAGCACATATTTACTGTGCTGCCGATAGCGCCCCGCATTTTCACCGTAGGGATCCAGAGCAAGCGTATCGAAATGCCGCTGAATAATACTTAAGTCTGATTTTTGCGCATCGGTAAGGTTAAAGTCATCCGAAGCCAATTTGCAATACCCTACATCTGTCATCATGGGGTATGCGCTCACACGGCACTCAAGTGTGTTCTCAAACTCTTTAATGTTACCACGAATCATCGTGCAATCTTCCTTTTTACTCTGATTGGAATAACGACATATTGATGTTCACCGCAATGCTCATGAACATTGAACAGCAAATGCTTCCCTGTTTTTCAAGTGAAGTAATTCATCTCACAAATAAAAGAGCTTGATTATTTATTCTTTAAACTTCCTGCACGCTAAAAAGTGCGAAAGAGAATTTTATAGATTTCTTTTCCACTTATTTATCGAAACCAGACTTGCGCTGTTTTTCATTGCTACCTGACCTCATCTCACTTATGCGCGGTGAGCGAAAGTCTACGCTGCATACGGGTTTTCAAATGACGCCAGGTGAATCGGCGCGAAACCTTTATCCTCCAACCCTACCCACCTAATGGGCTGCGAGGCCTGGCGATGCGCATCTGCCGGACACAGAGCGCCCTACCCTGGCGTTACGCCGCTGAATGCTATTTGCGGCTCCCTCGCGGGCAGTATGATTAGTATTTTTTATACAAAATAGCCAATTCTCAGCAACGGCAACGTACATGCCCCATGCCGGCCAGCAGGAGACACCGCTCATCAAACCGATTACTCTGTAGAGAGACAGGGACGAAACTGGCAATCAACCTATGGTCAGGCAAGTAAAATCGCCTTGAGAGCCGTGCCTTTGGCATGCTTCACCCACGCTACCGCACTACTCATCCCTTTCCGAGCATTAGTTTAGACAATCTTTATTGTTAAGCCAAATTTAACAGATGCGGAAGTTACTCGATATGGTTATAAATTGCCATAGTGTTAATGAAATGCAGCGAAAAAGTGTGATCTGGGTCGGGGCCGCAAAACCTGTGCCAACCCTAAGATCGCGTGGCTGAAAGGTTGAGGCGATAATGGCGTGGGCCGGCGAACGGTCACAATAATCCAGCGTAATATGCTGCTAATCGAACGCAGGGCAAAACTTGTGCCCAACGGTCGATTTGTCAGCCGCATTGCAGCGGGGTTTATCTGGCGGTATGGTGGGTAATTACCTGCTAAAAAACAGTACTGCTGCACCTATGACTTTCTCACTTTTCGGCGAAAAATTTACCCGTTATGCGGGCATTACCCGTTTGATGGACGACCTGAACGAAGGCCTGCGCACCCCCGGCGCCATCATGCTCGGCGGCGGCAACCCCGCACAGATCCCAGAGATGGAAGCGTATTTCAAACAGCTGTGCCAGGAGATGCTCGACCAGGGCAAACTGACCGAAGCGCTGTGCAACTACGACGGCCCGCAAGGCAAGGACGCGCTGCTGAAAGCGCTGGCCAATCTGCTGCGCGATGAGCTCGGCTGGGAGATCTCTGAGCAGAATATTGCTCTGACTAATGGCAGCCAAAGCGCATTTTTCTACTTGTTCAACCTGTTCGCCGGCCGCTATGCCGACGGCTCGCGCCGCCGCGTGTTGTTCCCACTGGCGCCGGAATATATCGGCTATGCCGACGCCGGGCTGGATGAAGGGCTGTTCGTCTCCGCCAAACCGAACATCGAGCTGCTGCCGGACGGCCAGTTTAAGTATCACGTCGATTTCGAACATCTCACCATCGGCGATGACATCGGCATGATCTGCGTTTCACGGCCGACCAACCCGACCGGCAACGTGATCACCGACGAAGAGCTGATGAAGCTCGATCTGCTGGCGCAACAGCGCGATATTCCGCTGGTCATCGACAACGCCTACGGCGTGCCGTTCCCCGGCATCATCTTCAGCGACGCCACGCCGCTGTGGAACCCGAACACCATCCTGTGCATGAGCCTGTCCAAGCTCGGCCTGCCCGGCTCGCGCTGCGGCATCGTGATCGCCGACGAGAAGGTGATCACCGCGTTGACCAACATGAACGGCATCATCAGCCTGTCTCCAGGCAGCATGGGGCCGGCGATGGCGACGGAAATGATCGCGCGCGGCGATCTGCTGCGCCTGTCGAACGAGGTGATTCGCCCGTTCTACAAACAGCGCGTCGAGCACACCATCGAGATCATTCGCCGCTACCTGTCGCCGGAACGCTGCCTGATCCACAAACCGGAAGGGGCCATCTTCCTCTGGCTGTGGTTCAAGGATCTGCCGATCACCACCGAAGTGCTGTATCAGCGCCTGAAAAAGCGCGGCGTGCTGATGGTGCCGGGCCACTACTTCTTCCCGGGGCTGGAGCACGACTGGCCACACACTCACCAGTGCATGCGCATGAACTACGTGCCCGATCCGGAGAAAATCGAGCGCGGCGTGGCTATTCTGGCGGAAGAGATCGAGCGCGCACATCAGGAAGGCTAACGCCGACTGATTGAAAATCGACCGACAAAGATATACGATGCATATATCGTATATCTTTTTTTGGAGGGCCAACGATGACTCGCATCGTGATCGATTTACCTGAAGAAGACCTGCGGCAGCTCGATAATCTGAAAAATATCCGCCACGTTCCCCGGGCCGAGATCATTCGTCAAGCAGTCTCTCGCTATCTGACGGAGAACCACGTGGAAGATCCCAGCAACGCTTTCGGGCTCTGGTCCGGGGCGATGGGAGATGGCGTGGAGTACGAAAACCGTCAGCGCGAGGAGTGGGAATAATGGTGGCTCAACGGGCGTTATTCGACACCAATATCCTGATCGATTATCTCAACGGCATTCCTCAAGCCAGGGACGTTCTGGTCGAGTATCACATCAATCCGGCCATCAGCGCCATCACCTGGATGGAAGTGATGGTAGGTGCTAAAAAACAGGGTCCGGCACTGGAGCTGAAAACACGTCAGTTTTTAGGGCAATTTCTGCTGCTGCCTATTACCGATGAAGTCGCCGAACGCGCCGTAGAACTGCGCCACTCACAGCATGTGAAACTGCCAGACGCCATTATCTGGGCCACAGCGCAGGTGGGATTCCGGATGCTCATCTCCCGCAACCCCAAAGATTTCGGCACTGACAATGGCGTGTTGATGCCTTATCGGCTGTAGACGATCCGCACTACAACGTCCAGAACAGCACCGCCAGCAGCTGCGGCGACATGATGCGCAGGAACATCGCCAACGGATATACGGTGGCATAAGACAGCGCGGCGGCGCCGCTGGTGGAATGCAGGCCGTTGGCGAACGCCAGCGCCGGCGGATCGGTCATCGACCCCGCCAACATGCCGGACAGCGTCAGGTAATTCATTTTGCCCACCGTGCGCGCCAGAATGCCGACGCTCAGCAGAGGAATGGCGGTGATTAACGCGCCATAACCAATCCATGTCAGCCCCTCGCCGTGCAGCAACGTATCGATAAAATTGCCGCCCGACTTCAATCCGACCACCGCCAGAAACAGCACGATGCCCAGTTCGCGCAGCGCCAGGTTGGCGCTCGGCGGCATAAACCAGTACAGCTTGCCGATACTGCCGATGCGCCCCAGGATCAGCGCCGCCACCAACGGCCCGCCGGCCAGCCCCAGCCGCAATGCCGCCGGGAAGCCGGGCACAAACAGCGGAATGGAGCCCAGCAGCACCCCGAGGCCGATGCCGATAAAGACCGGCAGCATCTGCACCTGCTGCAGCTTTTGTTGGGCGTTGCCGACGATTGCCGTCACCGCGTCGATGGCCTCCGGCCGGCCGACCAGGTTGAGAATATCGCCAAACTGCAGCGTCACGTTGCTGCCGGCCACCAGCTCCACGCCGGCGCGGTTGAGGCGTGAAATCACCACGTCATATTTCTGCTTCAGGTTCAGATCGCGGATTTTTTTCCCCAGCACCTGCTCGTTGGTCACCGCCGCCCTCACTACCTGCAGCGCAGTGCCGCGCGTGGACAGCGAAGCGTCAACCTCTTCGCCGATCACCAGCCGGGCGTTCTCCAGATCTTCGCGTTTGCCCACCAGGTGCAGATAGTCGCCGAGCTCCAGCCGCTCATGCGGCGCCGGCACCATCAACATCTCGCCGCGTTTGAGGCGCGAACAGACGATCGCTTCACCGTTGAGCAGCGGCACGCTTTTGATCGCCATGCCCTGCAGATTGGGGTTACGCACCGCCACGTTCATGGCGTGCAACAGCTCGCGCTGATTGCCCAGGCTGCTTTCAAACGCCTGCGCCTCGCGCTCGATGTTGATGCGAAAAACCAATCGGATCAGCCACATCACCAGCAGGATGCCGCAAATGCCGAACGGATAGGCCATGGCGTAACCCATGCCCATGCCGTCCACCAATGCCGGATCGGAACCGAGATCGGTCAGGATTTGCTGACCGGCGCCCAGCGCCGGCGTGTTGGTGACCGCGCCGGAGAACACGCCGAGGATGATCGGCAGCGGCACGTCGAACAGCTTGTGCACCGCCGCCGCCACTGCGCCGCCGGTCAGCACCAGCAGCACCGCGAAGGCGTTGAGCCGCAGACCGGAGACGCGCAGCGAAGAGAAGAAGCCGGGGCCAACCTGAATGCCGATGGTGTAAACGAACAGGATCAGGCCAAACTCCTGGATGAAGTGCAGCATGTCCCCGTTCAGGCTGATTTGCCCGCTCTGGGCGAAGTGGCCGACCAGGATGCCGCCGAACAGCACGCCGCCAATCCCCAGCCCGACACCGTACAGCTTCCAGTTCCCCATCCACAGCCCAATGACGGCCGCCAACGCCAACATGCTGACGGTCAGGGCGATATCGCTCATAGGTCACATCCTTGCCAAAGTTGAATAGGGGATTTGCGGACATAGACACACAATTAACAAGGATTATGGCATCGGGCAGACGGGGGGACTGTGGCGTGCGCCACATAACGCAACGGGGGAGATCCGTCTGGATCTCCCCCGCATGATGATGACCGTTTTTCAGTCGGTTATTTGGCTTCCAGCTCCGGCGTCGCGCCGATGGCGATGCGCTGAGGCTGCAAGGCTTCCGGAACCTGACGCACCAGATCGATGTGCAACAGGCCATTTTCAAATTTGGCCTCGGACACCTGCAGGTGTTCCGCCAGAGTGAAGGTCAGCTGGAACTCTTTGCACACCAGCCCCTGATGCAGATACTCGACCTGTTTTTCCGGCGGCGTGGGTTTACCGCTGACGGTCAGCCGCGGCCCTTCCACTTCGATATTCAGTTCGCTCTGCCGGAAACCGGCCAGCGCCAGAGAAATGCGGTAGTGATTGTCATCGCTTTTCTCGATGTTATACGGCGGGAACCCCTGGGGTTCCTGGCCCCCCATGGAACTGGCCAGTTTATCAAAACCAATCCATTGACGCAGAAGCGGGGATAGATCGTAATTACGCATAGGAACAACTCCTTTCATTAAGCGAGATGTGTTTATTCAGCCCCCTGACGGCAGGCGGATTATTACTGCATATTTGCCGACAGCGTTCCTGCCGGCGAAAACGGAATTATTTAATTTCGATACGGCGCGGTTTTAATGTTTCCGGCACGATGCGCTGCATATCGATATACAGCAGACCGTTTTCCAGTTTGGCGCCTTTAATTTGAATATGTTCGGCCAGCTGGAATTTACGCTCGAAATTACGCTCAGCGATGCCCTGATATAAATAGGTTTTTTCTGCCGGTTCGTTATTGTGCGCACCGCGCACGATCAGCAGATTATCTTGCGTGGTGATCTCTAGCTCCTGCTCGGCAAACCCGGCTACCGCAATGGCGATGCGATAATGATTTTCGTCCACCAGCTCGACATTATAAGGGGGATAACCGCCGTTGCCCTGGCTCTGGCCGGCCTCCAGCGCGTTGAACAGGCGATCGAAACCAATGGCGGAACGGTATAGCGGAGAAAGATCGAAATTACGCATAAAACAGCCTCCTAAGGCACTTCAGCGAGGTTGAAATAAATACGCCTTCCATTCTGGACAGGCTAATTAAGCCAGAATTCCCTTACGGCAAATTCTCAATCCGGCTCTGATGATAAAATGGGGGTTGATTTCATCAATTCAACGGGCGAGGATCAAAAAAAGCGCTTTTCGGTTAGGTGAAAGTTTTTTTACCACTTACACTAAAGTGAGAGAGCCGCCACAGAGCGGGATTTTGCTTCTTTTAAAGCAGCAACAGGATGTTATAAATCAGCTTAATTTAGGGGCACAGCAACCCTGCAGGATGGATTAATGACGACGATGAAAGCGATAGCGACGGGCTGCATGTTGTTGGCGACCAGCGGTTGCTCCAGCGTGATGAGCCATACCGGCCCGAATCAGGGTTACTATCCCGGCACCCGCGCCAGCGTGGACATGCTGAAGGACGACAACACCAGCTGGGCGATGATGCCGCTGGTGGCGCTGGATCTGCCGTTCTCCGCAGTGATGGATACCGTGCTGCTGCCTTACGACTATCTGCGTTCAGGCAATGACGCCACCGCAGACTCGCCAAAAGCGCGCATCCTGCGCAGCGAGCAGCAGAATCTGGCGGCAACCGGCAACCCCGGCGAGGGCAACGACAGCACTGTCACACACTAATCACGCACGCAGCGGGCCATCAGGCCCGCCTTACGCCTCAACCACAAAGATCTGGTTGAATCCGGCAATCTCGCGCATAAACGCCACTTTCTTGCCATCCGGCGAAAACACCACGGCATCCCCCGACGGCGGCTGCACGCTGCGCTGCGTTAAACGCTGCAGGCGGCCGCTGGCGACCTCACACAGCATCACACTGTTGTCACACACCAGGGCTATCGTCCCGCCCTGCGGGTGCCAGCTGAACGCCGACTGGATGTCATGCTCGCTGCGGCTGACCTGGCGCGGCTCACCGCCGTTCGGCGACACCGTCCACAGTTGCACCACGCCGCCGTCATCCTTCATCAGAAAAGCTATCTGGCTGCCGTCCGGCGAGCTGCGCAGCCAATGGCGCGGCGCACCGACCACGCCCGGAAAACGGCGTTCACCGGTAAAGGTCACCCGCCGCTGCCTGACGCCAAGCGGCGGCGCCGGCAGCTCGCTTTCCGTCCCCTGCAGCGGCACCGCGCCGGCCCTGGCGTAGTCGGCGTCGTTCTCCGGCAGATCGACGATAAACACCTCCGGCAGTTTCTCGCCGGCGGCGGACAGCGTATCGCCGATGAACGCCAGCGCCCAACGCTGCCGACTGCCGTCGGCCTTACGGTAGCCTTCGCGGCCAATCCAGCCTTCTTCGTAGGCGCGATTGATCTGATCGCTGCCCGGCTGCGGCTGCGGCACGGTCTCGCTAACCAGCACGCAATAGTGGCTGCCGTCATATTCACGGGGATGCTGTTTCGGCGGATTGACCCCGTGCAGCGGCACGGCCACGCCGACGTTGCGCAGATCGCGCGCCGGATCGCATTCATGCATCACGTGATCGTTGTAGGTAAAGCTGAGGCGGCTGCCGTCCGGGCTGAAAACGTGCACATGGCTGCCGCCGCGCAGCGCGCCGGGCGTGTAGGGCGCCGTGATATCCAGCGCGTCGAGGGTAATGGCCAACTCGCGATCCGGTTCGCTGACGATCACCCCGCGGCGGTGATGAAAATCATACTGCCAGGCGCTGTCCGGGTGTTCCGGGCCGTGGATGAAGACGTAACGCGCCGGCGCATCGGGGCTGACCGTAACCACGCCGACGTGTGCGCCCTGCTGGGCGCGATAAACCACTTCCACCGCGCCGCTGGCGACGTTAACCCGCTCGATGCTCAGGCCGGTGAAAGAGGCGCCGCGCGGGCGCACGTCATAAACCAGCCATTGGCTGTCCGGCGTCCAGACGTTGATATTGGTTAACTGATGCCCGCGTGGGTCGAAAGTCAGTTGTTTTTCCCGATGGCTCATGGCGGCTCTCCTGCGCATGCTGGCACTGAACGGCCATCTTACCGGATCGGCAGCCGCGTTTCATATGGCCGGCGAGGACGAGCCGGGGGCTTTCCCGCGTCGAAATTTCCATGAGACTTATCCGTTAAGCCTATCGACGACGCCGGCAGGAAATAAACGCCCGGCAAGCCGGCCCCATTCCTGATGAGGAAACTCAACGACGCCCAAACGGTATAAGTAAAGGAAGCGAGCATTATTTTATTGATTATCCTTCTCCTCATTAAATACGCCCGCAGCGACACCTTACTTAACGCAAATAAATAAAAAATTGTGCCGCTAAACGCCCGGTAATGTTTATTTTCACCGCATACGCGATGCGTACCCCCGGCCATTTCCGCTTTCTGGCCGGGTTGCCCGACGGGGTTTACAATCCATACAAAAAAGTACAAACTGGATTTTAAGTCTAAAAAATCCGGAGCCGGTATGAACCCCCTTTTCGATGCCATTGTTTCTGCCCATCAGCAACTGCGCCCTCAGGTGCGAGTCACGCCATTGGAGCGCAGCGTGCTGCTTTCTCAGCAATTGGGTTGCGAGCTGTATTTGAAATGCGATCACCTGCAGCACACCGGTTCCTTTAAATTTCGCGGCGCCAGCAACAAGCTGCGGCTGCTGGATAGCGCGCAACGCCGGCGCGGCGTGATCGCCGCCTCTACCGGCAACCACGGTCAGGCCGTCGCTTTGGCGGGGCAACTGATGGGCGTTGGCGTCACGGTTTATGCGCCGGAGACGGCGGCGAGCATCAAGCTCGACACCATTCGCGCGTTGGGCGGCACCGTGGAATTGGTGCCGGGCGATGCGCTGAACGCCGAACTGGCGGGGGAACAGGCCGCACGCGAACAGGGGAAAACCTATATCTCGCCGTATAACGACGAGCAGGTGATCGCCGGCCAGGGCACCTGCGGCATGGAGCTGGTTGAACAGCTCACCGATCTGGACGCGGTGTTCGTGGCGGTCGGCGGCGGGGGTTATATCGCCGGCATCGGCACCGTTCTGCGGCAACTGTCGCCGAACACGCAGCTTATCGCCTGCTGGCCGGAAAACGCCACCAGCCTGTACAGCGCGCTGGAAGCGGGCCATATCTTCCCGGTGGAAGAGCAAGAAACCCTGTCCGACGGCACCGCCGGCGGCGTCGAGCCGGGCGCCGTGACCTTTCCGCTGTGCCAACAGCTGATCGACCGCAAAGTGCTGGTCAGCGAGGCGGAGATTAAACACGCGATGCGCCGGATAGCCGCCAGCGATCGCTGGATTATCGAAGGCGCGGCCGGCGTGGCGCTGGCGGCGGCGATCAAACTGGCGCCGGAATACCAGGGTAAAAAGGTGGCGGTGGTGCTGTGCGGCAAGAACATCGTGCTGGAGAAATACCTCAAGGCCATCAACGATGCACATCCTTAATCGGCAGCAAATCCTCGCCGCGTTCGACGCCGAGACCATAACGCCGCTGCTGAAGCAGGGTTTTATCGCCTACTCGCAACAGCGGGTGCAACAGCCGCCGGTGCAGCATTTCCTGTTCGAGCGGGCCGACGGCGACTGCTGCATCAAGTCCGCCTGGTTGGAAGGTGATGAACTGTTCGTGGTCAAGATCTCTACCGGTTTCTATCGCAATGCCGAACACGGCCTGCCGAGCAATCAGGGGCTGATGATGGCGTTCTCCGCCCAGACCGGTGAGCCGCAGGCGCTGCTGCAAGATGAAGGTTGGCTGACCGCGCTGCGCACCGCCCTGGCCGGCCGCATCGTCGCCGAGCTGTGCGCGCCGCCGCATATTCAGGCGATCGGCATTATCGGCACGGGCCTGCAGGCGCGGCTGCAGCTGCAATGCCTGAAACCGGTGACCGATTGCCGCGAGGTATGGGTGTGGGGGCGAGACGAACAGGCGCTGGCGGCGTATCGGCGCGATGCCGAAGCCGAGGGTTTTCGGGTGCGGGTTACGCAGAATGCGGCGGAACTGGCGGCGCACTGTCAGCTGATCGTGACCACCACGCCCAGCCGCGAACCGATATTGCAGGCGGCGGATATTCGGCCCGGTACGCACATCACCGCCGTGGGCGCCGACACGCCCGGCAAGCAGGAACTGGCGACCGAGCTGGTGGCCCGCGCGGACGCGCTGCTGGTTGATGCGCTGGCGCAGTGTGCGGACTATGGCGAGATCGCGACGGCTTATCGGCAAAATAGGCTGATTTCAACGCCAATCGTCGAAATTGGCGCCGTCTTGGCGCAGGGAGGGCGGGTACGACGCGAGCCGCAGCACATCACCATCGCCGATCTCACCGGCTTGGCAATTCAGGATCTGCAGATCGCCAAAGGGGTGTTGGCGAAGGTATAAAAAGGGCGCCGCAGCGCCCCGCTTGATCATGCGTTGAGCACGAACTTCTCGATAGCGCGCGCCACGCCGTCTTCGGTATTGGTGCTGGTGACAAACTGCGCCACCGCTTTCAGCTCGGGAATGGCATTGCCCATCGCCACGCCGACGCCGGCATATTCGATCATCGCCGTATCGTTGGCCTGATCCCCCAGCGTCATGATGTTCTCCCGCGCCACGCCGAGATGCTCGGCCAGCATTCTCACCCCGGCGCCTTTATCGACGTTTTTGTGCAAGATCTCAAGGTAGTAAGGCGCGCTTTTCAGGATGGTGTAACGCGCGCGCGTTTCTTCCGGGATGCGCGCGATAGCGCTGTCCAGGAGCTCCGGCTCGTCGATCATCATCACTTTAGGGAAACGCATCTGGCGATCCATCTCTTCCACGCTGCGGTATTTAAGCGGAATGCCGGTCATTTCCGCCTCGTGTATGGTGTACTTGCCGATGTCCTTGTTCGGGGTATACAGGGTATCGAAATCAAACGCCTGGAAGTGAACGCCGAACTCGCGCGCCATCTGCTCGAAATGCAGATAATCCTCAAAGCCCAGCGTTTCTTGCAGAATGCAGGCGCCGTCGACCGCACGCAGCACCAGCGCGCCGTTATAGGTGATACAGAAATCGCCGGGGCCTTGAATGTCCAACTGGCGCAGATAATCCTGCACGCCGACATAAGGCCGCCCGGTGGCCAGCACCACGTGCACCCCTTTGCGCCGCGCCGCCGCGATAGCCTGCTTTACCGCCGGCGTGATTTGATGCTGCGGATCCAGCAACGTGCCGTCCATGTCGATCGCAATCAGTTCAATAGCCATTCAACGCTTCTCCCAGTGGTTTTTATTCATGCTAACGCGTTTCAGCCTCGGCTGTCAGCGCCAAAAAAGGTCAAAAAAAATCCGCGCGGGTCGCCCGGCGCGGATTTTCACGGCCATTAACGCATCAGATATCGATGTTCGCCGCTTTCAGGGCGTTTTCTTCGATAAAGGCGCGACGCGGTTCAACCGCATCGCCCATCAGCGTGGTGAACAGCTGATCGGCAGCGATGGCATCCTTGACGGTCACGCGCAGCATGCGGCGGCTTTCCGGATCCATGGTGGTTTCCCACAGCTGCTCCGGGTTCATCTCGCCCAGACCTTTATAACGCTGCACCGACAGGCCGCGGCGCGACTCTTTCACCAGCCACTCCAGCGCCTGTTCGAAGCTGTCTACCGGCTGACGGCGTTCGCCGCGCTCGATGAACGCGCCCTCTTCGATCAGCCCGCGCAGTTGCTCGCCCAGCTGGCAGATCTTGCGGTATTCACCGCCGTGGATGAAATCGAAGTCCAGCTTATAGTCGGTATCCACGCCGTGGGTACGGATGCGCAACGCCGGCTCGAACATCTGGCGCTCGCGGTTCTCGAAGATCACGAAGTCATAGCTGCTGCCGTGCTGCTCTTTGTCGTTCAGCGCCTGCACCAGCGACGCGATCCAGGTTTTCACCTTGGCTTCATCGCTGAGATCGCCTTCGTTCAGCGTCGGCTGGTAGATCAGGCTGTTCAGCAGCGCGCGCGGGTAGCGGCGCTCCATGCGGCCAATCAGCTTCTGCACGCCGTAGTGCTCGGCCACCAGTTTCTCCAACTGCTCGCCGCCGAGCGCCGGTGCGCTGGCATTGGTGTGCAGCGTAGCGCCGTCCATCGCGATGGCGATCTGGTACTGATCCATCGCCTCATCATCTTTGATGTACTGCTCCTGCTTGCCTTTCTTCACCTTGTACAGCGGCGGCTGTGCGATGAACACGTGGCCACGCTCGATGATTTCCGGCATCTGGCGGTAGAAGAAGGTCAACAGCAGCGTACGGATGTGCGAACCGTCGACGTCGGCATCGGTCATGATGATGATGCTGTGGTAACGCAGCTTGTCCGGGCTGTACTCGTCGCGGCCGATGCCGCAACCCAGCGCGGTGATCAGCGTCGCCACTTCCTGCGAAGAGAGCATTTTGTCGAAACGCGCTTTCTCGACGTTGAGGATTTTCCCCTTCAGCGGCAAGATAGCCTGATTCTTGCGGTTGCGCCCCTGCTTGGCAGAGCCGCCCGCGGAGTCCCCTTCCACCAGGTACAGTTCGGACAGCGCCGGATCGCGTTCCTGGCAGTCCGCCAGCTTGCCCGGCAGGCCGGCCAGATCCAGCGCGCCTTTGCGGCGGGTCATCTCACGCGCTTTACGCGCCGCTTCGCGCGCGCGCGCCGCGTCGATGATTTTGCCGACCACGATTTTCGCGTCGCCCGGATTCTCCATCAGGTAATCCACCAGCTTCTCGTTCATCAGCGTTTCAACCGCGGTTTTCACCTCGGAAGAGACCAGCTTGTCCTTGGTCTGAGAAGAGAACTTCGGATCCGGCACCTTCACCGACACCACGGCGATCAGGCCTTCACGCGCGTCATCGCCGGTGGCGCTGACCTTGGCCTTCTTGCTGTAGCCTTCCTTCTCCATGTAGCTGTTCAGCGTACGGGTCATCGCGGTACGGAAACCGACCAGGTGCGTGCCGCCGTCGCGCTGCGGAATGTTGTTGGTGAAGCAGTAGATGTTTTCCTGGAAACCGTCGTTCCACTGCAGCGCCACTTCCACGCCGATGTCGTCTTTCACGGTGGAGAAGTAGAACACGTTCGGGTGGATCGGGGTTTTGTTCTTGTTCAGGTACTCGACAAACGCCTTGATGCCGCCTTCGTAATGGAAGTGGTCTTCACGGTCGGTGCGCTTGTCCTTCAGGCGAATAGACACGCCGGAGTTGAGGAAGGACAGCTCGCGCAGACGCTTGGCCAGAATGTCGTACTCGAATTCGGTCACATTGGTGAAGGTCTGGTGACTCGGCCAGAAGCGCACCATGGTGCCGGTCTGCTCGGTTTCGCCCACCACGTTCAGCGGCGCCTGCGGCTCGCCGTGGCTGTAAGTTTGTTCGTGCACTTTGCCTTCGCGGCGGATCACCAGCTCCAGTTTCTCCGACAGGGCGTTAACCACCGAGACGCCCACGCCGTGCAGGCCGCCGGAAACTTTATAGGAGTTGTCGTCGAATTTACCGCCGGCGTGCAGCACGGTCATGATGACCTCTGCGGCTGAAACCCCTTCTTCCGGGTGAATGCCGGTCGGAATGCCGCGGCCGTCATCCTGCACCGATACCGAGTTGTCGGCATGGATGGTGACCTGAATGTCACTACAGTGGCCCGCGAGCGCTTCGTCGATAGCGTTGTCCACAACCTCGAATACCATGTGGTGCAGACCGGTGCCGTCATCGGTATCGCCGATATACATGCCCGGGCGCTTGCGCACCGCATCCAGCCCTTTTAATACCTTGATACTTGAGGAGTCATAAGAATTCGACATCAACGTTTCTCGCTCATTTTAGTCCTGTGGTTGAACCTCTATTTTACCCTGTTCCACGCGGAACATCTTGCCCTTTTCACCGGCCATGTCGGTCACTTGTTCAGCGCTGACCGCGCTGACAAAAACCTGGGCCTGGGTGGCTTTCAGGCGATCGGCCAGCAACCGGCGACGGCCGGTGTCCAGCTCGGAGGCAAAATCATCAATCAGATACAGGCAACGCCGCCCGCTCTGCCGGGTGAGAAACTCACCCTGCGCCAAGCGCAACGCGCACATCAGCAGCTTAAGCTGACCGCGCGATAACAAATCCTCTACCGGCGTGCCGTCGGCACGAATGCGAAAGTCCGCTTTATGCGGCCCCACCGCGGTATAGGTCAACGCCCTGTCGCGCTCAAACTGGCGCTCCAGCAGCTCGCCGTAGTCGCTCTCTTTGTCCCAGCCGCGCTGGAAGGAGAAGCTCAGGGCGAATTCAGGCAGAAACTGCGCGCAGGTCGCGGTGATATCCGCGGCGATCGCGTCGCTGTATTCCGCCCGCCATTCGCTGATGCGCTCCGCGAGCGGGATCAGTTCCTGATCCCAGGCGCGGATCTGCGCATAGCGACTCACCTGGCGCAGCGCGGCATTGCGCTGCTTCAGTAACCGTTTCAGGTTGCTCCAGGCGGTGAAAAAACCGGGTTCGTTATGAAAACAGCCCCAGTCCAGGAAAGCGCGCCGGAATTTCGGCCCGCCGTTCAGCAGGGTAAAACCTTCGGGGGTGATCAGCTGCATGGGCAGCAGCTGCGCCAGCTCGGCCACCTTGTGGCCGTCGCTGCCATCGATGCGTACTTTGCTGTCACCCTGACGGCTCTTGCTCAATCCTACCGACAGCTCGCGCTCCGCGCCTTCGATGCGGCCATGCAGCACGAACTCCGGTTGGTCGTGGCGGATCACCCGACCGGCCTGCAGACTGCGAAAGGCGCGGCCATGGCCGAGCGTATACACCGCCTCCAGCACGCTGGTCTTGCCGCTGCCGTTAGCGCCGACCAGGAAGTTGAATCCCGGCGCCAGCGCCAAATCCGCCGCCTCGATATTGCGGAAATCTTTAATCAATAAACGCGTCAGAGCCATGCAATCTCTTTACCGATGACGGTGCTGTAATTCAAGGTAACGAGACTACAACCGCATTGGCATGACAACGTAGGCCGCCGCCTGGCTGGCGCCGTCTTCGATCTGCACGCTGGAGACCGAGTCGGTCAACAGCAGGCGCACGTCTTCACACTTGAGCGCGTTCAACACGTCCAGCACGTAGCTGACGTTGAAGCCGATCTCCATCTCAGCGCCGTCGTAGCTGACGTCGAGGATCTCTTCCGCCTCTTCCTGTTCCGGGTTGTTGGCGGTGATCTTCAGCTGATTCTGGCTGACGTACAGCCGCACGCCGCGGAATTTCTCGTTCGAGAGAATGGCCGCGCGGGCGAACGCCTGCTTGAGCAGATCGCAGCCGGCTTCCAGCGTTTTGTCCGGGTTCTTCGGCAAGACGCGGCGATAGTCCGGGAAACGGCCGTCAACCAGCTTGGACGTGAAGATGAAATCGCCGACGTGGGCGCGAATGTTGTTGCTGCCGATCTGCAGCTGCAGCAGCGAATCGCCGCCGTCCAGCAAGCGCACCAGCTCCATCACCCCTTTACGCGGCACGATCACCGAATGCGACGGCAGCTGCTGGCCGATCGGCATCGAGCACACCGCCAGGCGATGGCCGTCTGTCGCGACAGTGCGCAGCTCTTCGCCTTCGGTTTCAAACAGCATGCCGTTCAGGTAGTAACGCACGTCCTGATGGGCCATCGAGAACTGGGTGGCTTCAATCAGGCGCTTCAGCGTCGCCTGCGGCAAGGTGAATTCCACCTCGCTCTGCCAGTCGTCCAGGTTCGGGAAGTCCGCCGCGGGCAGCGTGGACAGCGAGAAACGGCTGCGGCCGGATCGCACCAGCATGCGCTCGCTCTCCAGCGTGACGGCGATCTCCGCCCCTTCCGGCAGGCCACGGCAGATATCAAAGAATTTGCGCGCGGGCACGGTGGTCGCGCCCGGCTCGTGCGGCTGGGACAGGGCGACGCGCGCCACCATCTCCATCTCCAGATCGGTGCCGGTCAGCAGCAGGGAGCCTTCCGTCACCTGCAACAGCAGGTTGCCCAGGATCGGCAAGGTCGGGCGGCCGCCCAGCGGGCTGCTCACCTGTTGCAGCGGTTTTAGCAGATGCTCACGTTCAACGATAAATTTCATAGCGCTATGAAGATAATGTTCTGATTAAATTGGAGAAATCTTCTTTGATGTCGTGACTTTCCTCACGCAGCTGCTCGATCTTCCGGCAGGCGTGCAACACCGTGGTATGGTCGCGGCCACCAAACGCATCGCCGATTTCCGGCAGGCTGTGGTTGGTGAGTTCCTTCGCCAGCGCCATCGCCATCTGGCGCGGGCGGGCAACGGATCGCGAACGCCGCTTGGACAGCAAATCCGCGACTTTAATCTTGTAATACTCCGCCACCGTCTTTTGGATATTGTCGATGGTGACCAGCTTTTCCTGCAGCGCCAACAGATCGCGCAGCGCTTCGCGCACGAAATCGATGGTGATGGCCCGGCCGGTAAAGTTGGCGTTGGCGATCACGCGGTTCAGCGCCCCTTCGAGCTCACGCACGTTGGAACGCAGGCGCTTGGCGATGAAGAACGCCACTTCGCCCGGCAGGCGAATGTCGTTTTCGTCGGCCTTTTTCATCAGGATCGCCACGCGGGTTTCCAGCTCCGGCGGCTCGATCGCCACCGTCAGCCCCCAGCCGAAGCGGGACTTCAGACGATCTTCCACTCCGTTGATCTCTTTAGGGTAGCGATCCGAAGTCAGGATGATCTGCTGATTGCCTTCCAACAGGGCGTTAAAGGTATGGAAGAACTCTTCCTGCGAACGCTCCTTGTTGGCGAAGAATTGGATGTCATCGATCAGCAACGCGTCGACCGAACGGTAGTAGCGCTTAAACTCTTCGATGGCATTGTTCTGCAACGCTTTGACCATGTCTTGTACGAAGCGTTCCGAGTGCATGTAGACCACTTTGGCGTTGGCCTTGCGCGCCATGATGCCGTTGCCGACCGCGTGCAGCAGGTGAGTTTTACCCAGGCCGGTGCCGCCATACAGGAACAAAGGGTTGTAGGCGCCGCCCGGATTGTCCGCCACCTGGCGAGCCGCCGCGCGCGCCAGCTGGTTTGACTTACCCTCGACGAAGTTGTCGAAGGTGTGTTTGGGGTTGACGTTGGAGCGGTAAGAGAGCTCGGGCTGCGCCGCCGCGTTGTCCCAGCTCGGGCGCGAAGGCGCGGCCGTGCGCGCCGTCGGGGCCGCAGGGGCGCTGCTGACGCTGGCGGTCACGGTCTGGCTGATCACCTGCGTGATCGGCTTGCTGCCGACTTCAAAACGCAGCAAAGGCGCATCCGTGCCGCAGAAATCATTCAGCAGACCATTGATATTGTTTAAGTACTTATCGCGAACCCAATCCAGCACAAAACGGTTAGGCGCGTACAGCGCCAGGGTGTTGTCACTCAGTTCCGCCTGCAATGGGCGAATCCACATACTAAATTCTGTGGCAGGTAACTCATCCTGCAATCGGGCAAGACACTGCTGCCAAAGCGAAAGTGACACGGCGGACTCCACTCGAACAAGATCAATAAAGAAAAGAAACGGGCAACTTTTTTATAACTCATGATTTTTGACACATACCCGGCATCGGCTGTTTGCCTGTGGGGGATGCGAACCGCCTTTCACGGTTTGTGTCCCTCACGATCCCGGCATGAGGGATCGCGATCGGAATGACGGATCATAGCGCAATCCGCGCAAGAGATCCTCCCCTTCCTCACAGATTAGATCCATTTTATCCACAGGCCGCGGCCGGCGGCGATCTTTTCGCCGCCAGCGCCGAATGACCGCGCAGATCCCGGCCTCTGCGCCGCGTTTTTTACATTGTCAACCGGTTATACCCTGTTATCCACGTCGGATCCTGGGATCGCGCGCAAAGGATCTCACGGGGATCCTTGCGATTTCACCCCGAGTCCGTATAATCTTCGCCCTACGTGTGATACCTGGTTCCTTATGGTGCGTCATTAGCCAGACAGGATTCTGCGGTGACCACGGGCCAAGACCGGATTTTGTGCCGTTATTGGCAGACAACCAGGTAGGCTGGCGCGATGCGAATTGACTCAGGACTGTACAATTATTACAATCCCGCTTCTTTATGTATTGCGATTGAGGCGTCGGTCATCTTCACGCCGAGTAGCCAAACGCGTTTACTGATCAGTAATTATTTTAAGTTTAGGTAGAAATCGCTATGAAACGCACTTTCCAACCGTCCGTATTGAAGCGCAACCGTAGCCACGGTTTCCGTGCTCGTATGGCCACCAAAAATGGTCGTCAAGTTCTGGCCCGCCGTCGTGCGAAAGGCCGTGCTCGTCTGACTGTTTCTAAGTAATAAAGCTAACCCGCTGAGTGGTTAAGCTCGCTTTTCCCAGGGAGTTACGTTTGTTAACTCCCACTCATTTCACTTTCGTCTTCCAGCAGCCACAACGGGCTGGCACGCCGCAAATCACCATCCTCGGCCGCCTGAACCAGCTGGGGCATCCCCGCATCGGTCTTACCGTCGCCAAAAAACACGTCAAACGCGCGCACGAGCGTAATCGGATCAAACGCCTAACCCGCGAAAGCTTCCGCCTGCGCCAGCACGAATTACCGGCGATGGATTTTGTCGTGGTGGCCAAAAAGGGGATAGCGGATTTGGATAACCGCGCGCTGACGGAAGCTTTGGATAAATTATGGCGTCGCCACTGTCGCCAGGCTCCCGCATCCTGATCGGGCTGGTGCGAGCCTATCAGCTCGTCATCAGTCCGCTGCTAGGGCCTCGTTGTCGCTTCCAGCCGACATGCTCTCATTACGCAATTGAGGCATTAAGCAGGTTTGGCATGATAAAAGGCAGTTGGTTAGCATTGAAACGCGTATTAAAATGCCACCCTTTGAACCCAGGTGGCGATGATCCGGTGCCGCCAAAAACCGACGATAACAGAGAACACTAACGATGGATTCGCAACGCAATCTTCTCCTCATCGCTCTGCTGTTCGTGTCTTTCATGATCTGGCAGGCATGGCAAACGGACAACGCTCCGCAGCCGGCCGCACAGACCACGCAACAGACTTCGAACGCAGTAGCCGGTGATGCCGCCAGCCAGGCCGTGCCAGCCAGTGGTCAGGGTAAGCTGATTACCGTGAACACCGACGTGCTGTCACTGACCATCAACACCCGTGGTGGCGATATCGAGCAGGCTAAACTGTTGGCCTACCCGGAAACTCTGGGTTCATCGACTCCGTTCCAACTGCTGGAAACCACTCCGTCGTTCGTCTATCAGGCGCAAAGCGGCCTGACCGGTAAAAACGGCCCGGACAACCCGGCCAACGGCGAACGCCCGCTGTACCAAGCGGCGCAGGACAGCTACACCCTGCCGGAAGGCCAGGACGAGCTGCGCATCCCGCTGACCTACACCGATAAAGACGGCGCGGTCTACACCAAGACCTTCGTGCTCAAACGCAACCACTATGCGGTCGGCGTGGATTACAGCATCGACAACAAAGGCGCGGCGCCGCTGGAGCTGACCCTGTTCGGCCAGCTGAAGCAGACCACCGAATTGCCTAAGCACCGCGATACCGGCAGCAGCAACTTCGCGCTGCACACCTTCCGCGGCGCGGCGTACTCGTCCAGCGAGGACAAGTACCAGAAATACGCGTTCGACAAAGACGAAAACCTGAGCGTCACCACCAAAGACGGTTGGGTCGCCATGCTGCAGCAGTACTTCGCCACCGCGTGGGTGCCGGCGACCAAGGGTGACAACACCTTCTACACCGCCAAACCGGGTGACAACCTGTCCACCATCGGCTTCAAATCTACCCCGGTCGTGGTGCAGCCGGGCGCTCAGCAGCAGCTGAACGCGACCCTGTGGGTCGGCCCGGAGCTGCAGGACCAGATGGCCCAGCTGGCGCCGCACCTGGACCTGACCGTGGATTACGGCTGGCTGTGGTTCATCTCCCAGCCGCTGTTCAAACTGCTGAAGTTCATCCACGGCTTTATCGGCAACTGGGGCTTCTCCATCATCATCATCACCTTCATCGTGCGCGGCATCATGTACCCGCTGACTAAGGCGCAGTACACCTCGATGGCGAAAATGCGCATGCTGCAGCCGAAGCTGCAGGCGATGCGCGAACGCATCGGCGATGACAAGCAGCGCATGAGCCAAGAGATGATGGCGCTGTACAAGGCGGAGAAAGTGAACCCGCTCGGCGGCTGCCTGCCGCTGATCATTCAGATGCCGATCTTCCTGGCGCTGTACTACATGCTGATGGGTTCGGTCGAGCTGCGCCACGCGCCGTTCGCCCTGTGGATCCATGACCTGTCGGCGCAAGACCCGTACTACATCCTGCCAATCCTGATGGGCGTGACGATGTTCTTCATCCAGAAGATGTCGCCAACCACCGTGACTGACCCGATGCAGCAGAAAATCATGACCTTCATGCCGGTGATCTTCACAGTGTTCTTCCTGTGGTTCCCGTCCGGTCTGGTGCTGTACTACATCGTCAGCAACCTGGTGACCATCCTGCAGCAGCAGCTGATTTACCGTGGTCTGGAAAAACGCGGTCTGCACAGCCGCGACAAGAAAAAAAGCTAAGCGTATTGTAGGGGTTCGGCGCGCCGACCCTTGCAGTCACCCCAAAGGCGGTCATTAGACCGCCTTTTTGCATCTTAATCGTCAGAGAGAACCGTTATGAGCACCACCGATACCATCGTAGCCCAAGCCACCCCGCCGGGACGCGGCGGCGTCGGCATTCTGCGCATTTCCGGAAGCAAGGCCAAAGACGTCGCCCTGGCGTTGCTCGGCAAGCTGCCGAAGCCGCGCTACGCTGACTATCTGCCGTTCCGCGATGCCACGGGCGCCACCCTCGATCAGGGCATCGCGCTGTGGTTCCCGGGGCCGAACTCCTTTACCGGCGAAGACGTGCTGGAACTGCAGGGCCACGGCGGGCCGGTGATCCTCGATCTGCTGCTCAAGCGCGTGCTGGCGCTGCCCGATGTGCGCATCGCGCGGCCGGGCGAGTTCTCCGAGCGTGCGTTTCTCAACGACAAACTCGATCTGGCGCAGGCCGAAGCGATTGCCGATCTGATCGACGCCAGCTCCGAGCAGGCGGCGCGTTCGGCGATGAACTCGCTGCAAGGCGCGTTCTCCACCCGCATCCACCAGCTCGTGGAAGCGCTCACTCACCTGCGAATCTATGTGGAAGCGGCGATCGACTTCCCGGACGAGGAAATCGATTTCCTGTCCGACGGTAAAATCGAGGCGCAGCTCAACGACGTGATGGCGGATCTGGACAACGTGCGCGGTGAAGCGCGCCAGGGCAGCCTGCTGCGCGAAGGGATGAAGGTGGTGATCGCCGGGCGCCCCAATGCCGGCAAATCGAGCCTGCTCAATGCGCTGGCAGGACGCGAGGCGGCGATCGTCACCGATATCGCCGGCACCACCCGCGACGTTCTGCGCGAACACATCCATATCGACGGCATGCCGCTGCACATCATCGACACCGCCGGCCTGCGCGACGCCAGCGACGAAGTGGAACGCATCGGCATCGAACGTGCATGGAAAGAGATCGAACAGGCCGACAGAGTGCTGTTTATGGTTGACGGCACCACCACCGCCGCCACCGAGCCGGCGGAGATCTGGCCGGAATTTATGGCGCGCCTGCCGGACACGCTGCCGATCACCGTGGTGCGCAACAAAGCCGACATCACCGGTGAAACGCTGGGTATGACGGAAGTGAATAACCACTCACTTATTCGCCTGTCGGCCCGCACCGGCGAAGGCGTCGATGTGCTGCGCGATCATCTTAAACAGAGCATGGGCTTCACCAGCAACATGGAAGGCGGCTTCCTGGCGCGCCGTCGCCACCTGCAGGCGCTGGAACTGGCGGCGCAGCATCTGGTACAGGGCAAAGAACAGTTAGTGAGCGCTTACGCGGGGGAGCTGCTGGCCGAGGAACTGCGCCAGGCGCAGCTGGCCCTGAGCGAAATCACCGGCGAATTCACCTCCGACGATCTGCTGGGCCGCATTTTCTCCAGCTTCTGTATCGGCAAGTAACACCGCCAGACGCCTTCACGGCCGGGACAAGCCCTTGTTCCGGCCGTTTTTCTTTTCCGCTCTCGCTCTGCGCGCCGGCTCACAGAGCCGCCGCAGCGTCCCGCGCTATACTGGCCAGTCAGGAATCTCTCTCAGGAACGAGTCAACATGGCATTGACCCTCAGGGTACTGCTGGAAAACCGCCGCGCCGCCGGCGCCAACCCGCTATTGCAGGCCAAGGCCGGGTTAAGCCTGCTGATTGAGGATGATACGACCTCCATACTGTTCGATACCGGCCCCGACGACAGCTTTCTGCGCAATGCGGCGCTGATGGGTGTCGATCTCTCCCGTATCACCGCGACGGTGCTCTCCCACGGCCACTATGACCACTGCGGCGGCGTCGCCTGGCTGCCAGACAACAGCCGTATCATCTGCCACCCGCAGGTCGGCGATGAGCGCTATGCGGCGCTGAAGGTGCTGGGCCACACTCGGAAAATCAAAAAGCTCTCTTTGGATATCGACTACTCGCGCCACCGCATGCAATACAGCCGCGAACCGCTGGCGATCGGCGATCGCTTTATGTGGTCAGGCGAAATCGCGGTGCCCGCACCCCGCGCCTACGGGGTGATCGCCGGGGAGAACGCAGCGGTAGATTACGTTATTGACGAAGGGGTGCTGATTTACAAATCGGATCGCGGTCTGGTGATCGTGACCGGCTGCGGGCACCGCGGGATCGTCAATATCGTGCGCCATTGCCAGCAAATCACCGGGATCGATCGGATCCACGCCTTGATCGGCGGTTTTCATCTGCGCTGCGCTTCCCCGCGCACGCTCTGGCGCGTCCGCCGTTTTTTGCGCCAGCATCAGCCGGAAAAGATTATGGGCTGCCACTGTACCGGCGCCTGGGGCCGGCTATGGCTGCCGGAAGGGATCGCGCCGGCCACCGGCGACAGCTGGATCCTGGAATAACGCCTGCGCCGCTCATCACTGAAACCGGCAACAAATCGGATAAAACGCATAGTGTTTTTTGATGATAAATCCTCAACTTAGTCTTAATCTAACACCCCTGCGTTCTTAGCGACCCTCTGTCATGGAGTGAACAATGGCGTGTCATTTTGCCCGATGGACCCCGGCCTCCGCTGTCCTGGATACCCAGAGACTCTCCGACGAAGTGATAGCCGCCACCCGCACCTTTTCCGTTAAGCGCCGCACGCGTTACCTGCAAGGGCGCATTCTGCTCGCCGAAATGATGTTTTACCTGTACGGCCTGCCGACGCTTCCCCCTATAGCCACCACCCCGACCGGCCGCCCCTGCTTCGCCGATCATCAGCTGCCCGATTTTAGCCTCGCCTACGCCAGCAACACCGTGGGCGTGCTGCTCAGCGACGAAGGCAAAGTCGGACTGGATATCGAAGTGATGCGGGCGCGCGGCACCCGGCAAAGCGCGCTGCAACACGCGCATCAGACGCCGGCGGAAAGTGCCTGGATCGGCGCGCAGGACGATCGGCTGGAGGCGGAAACTCAGCTGTGGAGCATCCGGCAAAGCGTGCTGAAAATTTCCGGCCTGGGCAACAGCGGCCAGTCTACGCTGCGTCTGCATCCGTTCTCCGGGCACCTGCGCTCCAGCGCCACGCCGGACGTTCAGGTGATGAGCGACGCCGATGAATACCTGAGCTGGGCCTGCGCCGGCAGCCCCGGGCTGGATCGCCTGCTGTGCTGGCGCTACGAAGAGCGCCGCGGCCTGCACAAAGACGGGGAAATCTCGCCCCGCAGCCCGGCGGCGTCCTCGCGATTCGTCAAACTGACGGGCCTGAAGACGCCCGGTTAACGTGGCGCAAGGCGGATAAAGCCGTTTTTACCGCACGAATTTCTGCCGTAATTTGTAAAAACAGCTAAATGTTGAGCAATCGCCTATTCTCGACCCGAGCTTTAGCCTACTATTCGCCCATGTTGTCCGCTGAATCTGCTCATTCGAAAGGGAGAATCATCATGTCAGACCAAGCCTTAAAAATCGTCACTCTGCTCGGCAGCCTGCGCAAAGGCTCCTACAACGCCATGGTGGCCCGCGCCCTGCCAGGCCTGGCTCCGCAGGGCGTCACCATTGAAGCGCTGCCTTCCATCCGCGATATCCCGCTGTACGACGCCGACATGCAACAGGGTGAGGGTTTCCCTGCCGCGGTCGAAGCGATAGCAGAGCAGATCCGCCAGGCCGACGGCGTGATCATCGTCACCCCCGAATACAACTATTCCGTGCCCGGCGGGTTGAAAAACGCCATCGACTGGTTGTCTCGCTTGCCGAATCAACCGCTGGCCGGCAAGCCGGTGGCCATTCAAACCAGCTCGATGGGGCCGATCGGCGGCGCGCGCTGCCAGTACCACCTGCGCCAGATCCTGGTGTTCCTGGATGCGATGGTGATGAACAAGCCCGAGTTTATGGGCGGCGTGATCCAGAACAAGGTCGATGAACAGGCCGGTGAACTGAGCGATCAGGGAACGTTGGATTTCCTGACCGGCCAGCTGTCCGCGTTCAGCGATTTCATTCGCCGCGTGGAATGACGGTCTCGGGGGGGGGGGGGGGGGGGGGGGGGGGGGGGGGGGGGGGGGGGGGGGGGGGGGGGGGGGGGGGGGGGGGGGGGGGGGGGGGGGGCTTTC
>NZ_JBJNOF010000018.1:0-41155 GCF_052166775.1 Serratia sp. CY74737 | reverse complement strand
CCCCCCCCCCCCCCCCCCCCCCCCCCCCCCCCCCCCCCAACAGGACATGAAGTCCGCCAATTTATTGAAATTAAAGCCATAGCATCATGTATTTTTTCATTTTAGCGTTATTTTTCGTTTCCATCACCAGTCCCGCTTTCGCCGCAGACATGCGTTATCCCGCCGGTGAAGAGCCGCTGGAGCTGCCTGCGCACAGTGCGCTTAACGCCCAACTGTCGCGATCCGCGCAAAACCAGGAAGATAAAAAGCTGGGCGCCATGTCGCTGTACCTGACGCTGATGCGCGAAGACGGCCGCAACGTCTGGGCCCCCTACCAGCTGGCGGTATCGTCGGCGGAGAAAGGGCAAACCGAGCTGGCGGAGCGCTATCTGCAGCTGAGCGCCGATCGCGGCCTGTGGTACTACTACAATCTGCTGGAGGACGACGCCTTCAACAGCATCCAGCACTCCGCCACCTACCAATCCATTCTGGCCGCCACCAAAGCGCGCTATCTGCAGCACGCCCGCCGCTATGAAGGCAAAGCCAGCTACGCGATACCGGACGGCGAAGCGCCGCCCGAAGGTTGGCCAACGGTGATCTTCCTGCATACCTACGGCAAGGCCGCCGCCATCAGCCCCGAGGAACGGCTGCTGTTCGGCGAAATGGGCGTGGCCTATATCGAGATCAACGGCACGCAGATGTTGTCGGAAAACAGCTTCCGCTGGTCGAATTACAGCGACGAGAGCACCCAGGCCGCCCTTCAGCGTACGGTGCAACAGCTGGCTCCACAGTTAAAGCTGAACCCCCAACGGATTTATCTCAGCGCTCGCGGCCAGGGTGCGCTGCACGCCGCCAATCTGATCGCGAAGTACCCGCAGTTTTACGCCGGCGCGCTATTGATCGCCCCCAACGGCGAGATCAAGCCGGCCCAGCAGTCGCTGGCGGCGAAAAAGAAAATCGTGATGGCGTATTACGATCGGCAGAACTTCAGCGAGCAGGCGCTGGCGTTGCACTTCGCCAATCTGTTCGGAGAGGATAATCAGGTGCAAACGCTGCACTTCGCCCAGGGGGAGGATGCCGCCGGCAGTTGGCAGGCGCGCTTCAGGCGGCCATTGCAATGGGTGCTGGATCGGGCGCCGGATGCGACGCCGGGAGTCTAGGGTTTCAGGGCCGACGGACGTCGGCCCTTTGGCTGTCAATGGCCGTCGACGAAAACGATCTTCAGCACGAACAGCAGCGCCACGACCACCACGCACGGGCTGATTTCACGCCAGCGGCCGGTACCGAGCTTCATCACGCAGTAGGAGATAAAGCCGAGCGCAATGCCTTCGGTGATCGAGAAGCTGAACGGCATCATCACCGCGGTGACAAACGCCGGTACCGCTTCGGTCAGATCGTCCCATTTCACCCGCGCCAGGCTGGAGGTCATCAGCACGCCGACGTAGATCAGCGCGCCGGCGGCGGCATACGCCGGCACCATACCCGCCAGCGGCGACAGGAAGATCACCAGCAGGAACAGCAGGCCGGTGACCACCGCCGTCAAACCGGTGCGGCCGCCCACGGCGACGCCGGATGAGCTTTCGATGTAAGCGGTTACGGAAGAAGTGCCCGCCAGCGAACCGGCCACCGAGCTGATGCTGTCAACGTACAGCGCCTGCTTCATGCGCGGGAACTTGCCCTGATTGTCGGTCAAACCGGCTTTATCGGTGACGCCGATCAGGGTGCCGGAGGAGTCGAACAGGTTCACCAGCATAAACGAGAAGATGACCCCGGCCAGCCCGATGTTCAGCGCGCCGGCCACGTCGACCTGGCCCACTACCGAGGTGATGCTCGGCGGCAAGGAGAACAGGCCGCCGTATTTCACGTCGCCCAGCATCCAGCCGATCAGGGTAGTGACCACGATCGATACCAGCACCGCCGCGTGGAAGTTGCGCGAAGAGAGCACGGCGATGATGAAGAAGCCAAGCGCCCCCAGCAGCACATTGTGCGAGGTCAGGCTGCCAATGGTCACCAGCGTGTCCGGGTTGGCCACCACGATGCCGGCGTTTTTCAGCCCCATCATGCCGATGAACAGACCGATGCCGCTGGTGATGCCGACCCGCAGGCTGACCGGAATGTTGGCGATCATCCAGTAGCGAATGCGGAAAATGGTCAGCAGCAGCAGGCCGACCGCACCCCAGAAGATGGCGCCCATGCCCACCTGCCAGGAGATGCCCATCGCGCCGACCACCACGAAGGCGAAGAAGGCGTTCAGGCCCATCGCCGGCGCCAACGCCACCGGCAGGTTCGCCAGCAGGCCCATAAAGATGCTGCCGAAGGCAGCGATCAAACAGGTGGTGACAAATACCGCCTGGGTATCCATGCCCGCCGCGCCCAAAATTTGCGGGTTAACGAACACGATATACACCATGGTGAGGAAAGTGGTGATACCGGCAATCGTTTCCGTACGCGCCGTCGTGCCATGTTGCTTGAGTTTAAACACGCGCCCAAGCAAGCCTTGCTCAGCGTCAAGGCCAGATACTGGTTTGGTCATTATCAGAATTCCGAAAATGGGAATGGACAGTCGCCGGCTATCCTATAACAAAAAATGGGGCTTTTGACGCCGGTCACAGGTTTTTTTCGCCGTCTTTACGGCTAAACGCGTCAACGGCTTGTATTTACAGGCATTCATTCTCCATCACAGCCCGCCGCGTTGCCGTTTGCCGACACGGCCGATAAAATGGCCTATCGCATCTCTTACCCTACCCGCTAAAAAACAGGAACCCGCATGTCTTCGACCCTTATCGATAAGCTCGCGTTGATCGCGCTGAAAGATGACAAAGTGGCGCTGGTGCGCTCGCACAACAAGACGCTGTTTTATGTACCGGGCGGAAAGCGCGAAGCGGGTGAAACCGATGAGCAGGCGCTGTGCCGCGAAATCGACGAAGAGCTGACCGTTGCGCTGCAGCCGCAATCCATCGCGTTTTACGGCGAGTTCACCGGCCCGGCGGACGGCAAGCAGGACGGCACCCAGGTGTGCATTCGTTGCTACCAGGCCGACTTTACCGGGCAGTTGCAGCCGGCCGCCGAAATCGCCGAGCTGAAGTGGTGCGACAGCCGCGATCTGCCGCAGTGTTCACACGTCGCCGCGCTGATTTTGCACGATCTTAAGGCACGTAGCCTGATCAAGTGATCGCTGAGCGGCCTCAGCGGCGTTAACCCGAAGGAACCTGTCCCGCATGAATCAGATTGACTGCATTTTGTTCGACTGCGACGGCACGCTGGTGGACAGCGAAGTGCTGTGCAGCAAAGCCTATGTCCATATGTTCGCCCGCTACGGCATTCATCTGTCGCTGGAAGAGGTATTCAAGAAATACAAAGGGGTGAAGCTGTACGAGATCATCGATCGGGTCAACGCCGAGCAGGGCACTGACCTGGCAAAAGAGACGCTGGAGCCGCTGTATCGGCAGGAAGTGGCGCGGCTGTTCGACAGCGAACTGCAACAGATTGCCGGCGCCCGCGAGCTGCTGGCGCAGGTGACGGTGCCAGTCTGCACCGTCTCCAACGGGCCGGTCAGCAAGATGCAGCACTCGCTCGGCCTGACCGGCATGCTGCCTTATTTTGATGACCGGTTGTTCAGCGGCTATGACATTCAGCGCTGGAAGCCGGATCCGGCGATCGTGTTTCACGCCGCCGAACAGATGCAGGTGCCGGTGACGCGCTGCATCCTGGTGGACGATTCGCCCGCCGGCGCGCAGGCCGGCATCAATGCCGGCATTCCGGTCTTTTACTTCTGCGCCGATCCGCATAACCCGCCGATCGACCACCCGCTGGTGACAACGTTTGACGACCTGGCTCAATTGCCCGCGCTGTGGCGCGAACGCGGCTGGCGGCTGACGGCCGATTAACTGGCCGGCAACGGCGGCTTGTTGCGCCACCAGCGCCAGGAGCGCTTCAGGCCGCGGGTTTGCGCGCCGAAGCGGCGGTTGACCGCGTTGGCCAGCAGATCGAGCGCCAGGCAGAACACGAAATAGACCAGCGCCACGAACAGGAAGACTTCCATCGGGTAGACCATGCTGCGGTTGTTGACCTGGGTCGCCAGGAAGGTCAGTTCGCCAACGCCGACGATATAAGCCAACGAGGTGTCTTTGATCAGAGAAATCCACTGGTTGATGAACGACGGCACCATCATGCGCAGCGCCTGCGGCAGCACGATCATGCGCAGCGTCTGCCAGCGGGTCAGCCCCAGAGAAAGCCCGGCCTGCCACTGACCGGGGCCGATCGCGGCGATGCCGGCTTTCACCGCATGGGCCAGATAGGCCGAGGCGATCAGCGCCAGCGCGCACACGACGGTGGTGATTTCCGGGATCTCGACGCCAAACACCATCGGCAACAGGAAATAGGTCCAGAAGATCAGCATGATGACCGGAATGGCGCGGAAAAAGCCCAACACCGCCGCCAGCAGCCCGGCGGCGATGCCGCGCGACATCGCCAGCGCCACGCCGAGCAGGGTGCCGAGCACCGCCGAGGCGACCCCGGCCATCAGACTGATCGCCAACGTCAGCGCCGCGCCGCCCAGCGGCCCATCCGGCCAGGTGCCCCACAGCAGGTAGCCCAGGTTGTCGTGAATTACGCTGAAATCCATCTCAATGCCCTCCCAGCGGTTTACGCTGTTGTCGCCACATGCCCCAGCCTTCCAGCAGCGCGATGATGGCGATATACAGTACCGTCGCCACGCCGAACGCCTGGAAAGTGCGCAGGGTTTCGGTTTCGACCTGACGCGAGGCGTAAGAGAGTTCGGCCACGCCGATCGCCATGGTCAACGACGAGTTCTTGATCACGTTCATGTATTGGCCCAGCAGCGGCGGCAGCGCGATTTTCAGCGCCTGCGGCAGCACCACATAGCGCATCGCCTGCCAGCTGGTCAGCCCCAGCGCCTGAGCGGCATATTTCTGCCCGCCGGCGACGCCGCGAATACCGGAGCGGATCTCTTCGGCGATAAAGGCGGTGGAGTACAGCGTCAGGCCGAAGAAACCGGCGAGAAACTCGAACGACGGCCACTCAAGCGGGCCAACCTGATGGGCGCTGTTCAGCCACTGCATGGCGGCGGACGGCAGGATCTGCCCGGCGGCGAAGTACCAGAAGAACAGCTGCACCAGCAGCGGCGTATTGCGAAACAGCGAACTGTACCCCATCGCCAGCCAGCGCAACGGCCGCAGGCTGCTGTCGCGCATCGCCGCCAGCACAAAGCCCAGCAGCGTAGCCGCCAGCCCCGCACAGGCGGAAAGCCACAGCGTCAGCAGAAAACCGTGCCACAGCCAGCTCAGGTATTGCGGCGCCAGCAGCCAGTCCAGGTTCATGTTCAATCCTTGTCTTGCAGAATGCATCAGGGGCGCAGCAAGCTGCGCCCCTCCGTGCCTATCTCACCGCAAGCGGTTAAGTCAGGCTTTTGGTTGCTGATCCAAAGGCGCGATTTTGAAATCGCCGCGCGGTTGAGCGGATTTGGTTTCCGGCCCGAACCAGCGATCGTAAATCTTAACCGCTTCGCCGTCTTTTTCCAGCTTGATCAGCGTCTCGTTCACCGCGGCGGTCAGGCGATCTTCACCCTTGGGAATGCCGACGCCCTGATACTCTTTGGTCAGGCTGAACGGCGAAATTTCAAACTCCGCCTTTTGCGCCGCCGGCAGGTTGCCGAGCAGGCCGACCAGCTTGGCGTCGTCCTGAGTGATCGCCTGCACGTTGCCGTTACGCAGCGCCACGAACGCCAGCGGGGTATCATCGTAGGAGATCACTTTCGCCGTTGGGAAACGCTCGCGCAGGGTGATTTCCTGCACCGTGCCCTTATCCGCGCCGATGCGCAGCTTCTTGATGTCTTCCGGCGTTTTCAACACGCCTTTGCGGGCGATGAATTTCTGGCCAGTGGCGAAGTACGGCACGCTGAAGTTCACTTCCTTGGCGCGCTCGTCGGTAATGGTGAAGTTGGCGGCAATCAGGTCAACCTTCTTCGACACCAGCAGCGGAATGCGGTTGGCCGGGTTGGTGGCGCGCAGCTCCACTTTCACCCCCAGCGCTTTGCCGATCGCGTCGGCGACATCCACATCGTAGCCCACCAGCTTCTTGCTCTGCGGATCGATGTAGCCGAACGGCGGGTTGCTGTCGAACACCGCGATGCGCACCACGCCGGCTTGCTTGATATCGTCAAGTTTGTCCGCGTGCGCGGCGCCGGCGGCGAGGCCGGTCAGACTGGCTAACAACGTTAAGGCCAAAGCGCGATGTTTCATAGAAAGCTCCTAAGTGGTTGATGTCCTGCTGGCGGATAAGCTAGCAAGCGCCACATAGGTCAGGAAATAATATAAAAAGCTATATTTATAACCTTTTTATCTTTACGCGCTTAAGATGGAATAAAGGCGCGGGAAACCGCGCCTTGGAAGGATATTACCCGGAAAGGGTTAGTCGTCTTTTTCGTCTTTACCGCCCGGAGACAGCAGCTTTTCCAGGGCGTCGCCGCCCAAATGACGGAAATCCTGTCCTTTGACGAAATAGAAGATAAATTCGCAGATGTTCTGGCAGCGATCGCCGATACGCTCGATAGAACGGGCGCAGAACAGCGCGGTCAGCACGCTCGGAATGGTGCGCGAATCTTCCATCATGTAGGTCATCAGCTGACGTACGATGCCTTCGTATTCCTGGTCGACCTTTTTATCTTCACGGTAAATACGGATCGCTTCGTCCAGATCCATGCGCGCGAAGGCGTCCAGCACGTCGTGCAGCATCTGCACGGTGTGGCGCCCCAGCGACTCCAGGCTGACCAGCAGCGGCTGGTGCTGGTGCGAGAACTTCTCCAGCGCGGTGCGGCAGATCTTGTCCGCCACGTCGCCGATGCGTTCCAGCTCAGAAATGGTTTTGATGATCGCCATCACCAGACGCAGATCGCTGGCGGTCGGCTGGCGCTTGGCGATAATGCGCACGCAGGCTTCGTCGATCGCCACTTCCATCATGTTGACCTTGGCGTCGCCTTCGATCACGCGCTTGGCCAGCTCGCCATCCTGATTGTGCATCGCGGTGATGGCGTCGGTCAGCTGCTGCTCCACCAGCCCGCCCATGGTCAGCACCTGGGTGCGGATATGCTCGAGCTCTGCGTTGAACTGGCCGGAAATGTGTTTGTTTAAATTCAGGTTATCCATGATGCTTCCTATCAACCATAACGGCCAGTGATGTAGTCTTCAGTCTGCTTTTTCTGCGGCGCAGTGAACAGGTTATCAGTATCACTGAACTCGATCAGCTCGCCCAGATACATAAATGCGGTAGAGTCGGAACAGCGCGCCGCCTGCTGCATGTTGTGCGTCACGATCACCACGGTGTAATCAGCCTTCAGCTCGCTGATCAGCTCTTCAATCTTGCCGGTGGAGATCGGATCCAGCGCTGAGCAAGGCTCATCCAGCAACAACACTTCCGGACGAATGGCGATGCCGCGGGCGATGCACAGACGCTGCTGCTGGCCGCCGGAGAGGCTGTAGCCGCTCTGGTGCAGCTTGTCCTTGGTTTCGTTCCACAGCGCCGCTTTGGTCAGCGCCCACTGCACGCGCTCGTCCATATCGGCGCGCGACAGCTTTTCAAACAGGCGAACGCCGAAGGCGATGTTGTCGTAAATCGACATCGGGAACGGCGTCGGCTTTTGGAACACCATGCCGACCTTGGCGCGCAGCAGCGCGATATCCGAGTTGTCGGTCAGGATGTTCTGGCCGTCCAGCAGAATGCCGCCTTCCGCACGCTGTTCCGGGTACAGCTGGTACATCTTGTTGAAGGTGCGCAGCAGGGTGGACTTGCCACAGCCGGATGGGCCGATAAACGCGGTGACCTTGTTCTTGGCGATATCCAGCGTGATGTTCTTCAGCGCATGGAATTTGCCGTAGTAGAAGTTCAGATCGCGTACCTGAATTTTGCTGCTGGAAGCGTCAGTAACCATACTCATCAAGACTTCTCTCTTTTCATCAGCGCCGCCAAAGCGGCGCTCAAAATTTTATGAATGCTTTTTCTTGGCGAAAATCACGCGCGCCAGGATATTCAGTAACAGTACGCACAGGGTGATTAACAGCACCCCGGCCCAGGCCAACTGTTGCCATTCGGCGAACGGGCTCATGGCGAATTTGAAGATGGTCACCGGCAGGTTGGCGATCGGCTGCATCAGGTCGGTGCTCCAGAACTGGTTCGACAGCGAGGTGAACAGCAGCGGCGCCGTTTCCCCCGCAATACGCGCAATCGCCAGCAGCACGCCGGTGATGATGCCGGACACCGACGCCTTCAGCGTGATGGCGGAAATCATGCGCCATTTCGGCGTGCCCAGCGCATAAGCGGCCTCGCGCAGCGTATCCGGCACCAGCTTCAGCATGTTCTCGGTGGTGCGAATGACGATCGGCACCTGCAGCAGCGCCAGCGCCACGATGCCGGCCCAACCGGAGAAGTGTTCCATCTTCGCCACCACAATGGTGTAAACGAACAGGCCCACCACGATCGACGGTGCGGACAACAGAATATCGTTGATAAAGCGGATCACTTCCGCCAACCAGGATTTACGTCCGTATTCCGCCAGGTAAATACCGGCCATGATGCCCAGCGGCGTGCCGAAAATGGTCGCCCACAGGATCAACAGGCCGCTGCCGGCGATGGCGTTGGCCAAGCCGCCGCCCGCGGTGTTCGGCGGCGGGGTCATCTCGGTGAACAGCGCCAGCGACATGCCGTCGAAGCCTTTGGTCACGGTGGCGATAAGGATCCAGATCAGCCAGAACAGCCCGAACGCCATGGTCGCCATCGACAGGAACAGCGCGAGGCGGTTTTTCTGCCGGCGCCAGGCCTGCATTTTGCGGCGGCTTTCCGCCAGAACGACTGCGTTTTGCATATCCATCGTCGCCATGTTAACGCCCCTCATTCTTGGCCAGACGCATGATCATCAGTTTCGACAGCGCCAGCACGATAAAGGTGATAACAAACAGAATCAGGCCCAGCTCCATCAGTGCGGCGGTGTGCACGCCGGATTCGGCTTCGGCGAATTCGTTGGCCAGCGCCGAGGTGATGCTGTTGCCCGGCATGTACAGCGAAGCGCTGTCGAGCTGGTAGGTGTTGCCGATGATAAAGGTTACCGCCATGGTCTCCCCCAGCGCTCGGCCCAGACCCAGCATCACGCCGCCGATGACGCCGTTTTTGGTGAACGGCAGCACGATGCGCCAGATGACTTCCCAGGTGGTGCAGCCGATGCCGTAGGCCGACTCTTTCATCATTACCGGCGTCTGTTCGAACACGTCGCGCATCACCGCGGCGATATAAGGAATGATCATGATAGCCAGGATAACCCCGGCGGCCAGAATGCCGATGCCGAAGGCCGGGCCGGAGAACAGCTCGCCGACGATAGGAATGCCCGACAGCACGTCGCCCACCGGCGTCTGGAAATATTCGGCGAACAGCGGGGCGAACACGAACAGGCCCCACATGCCGTAGACGATGCTCGGGATGGCCGCCAGCAGCTCAATGGCGATGCCCAGCGGCCGCTTCAACCAGTTCGGCGCCAGTTCGGTCAGGAACAGCGCGATGCCGAAACTCACCGGCACGGCGATAATCAGCGCGATGAGCGAGGTGACCACGGTGCCGTAGATAGGCACCAGCGCGCCGAACTGCTCCGCCGGCGCATCCCACTCTTTGGTCCACAGGAAGGCGAAGCCGAATTTCTGCATGCTTGGCCAGGAGGCGAAGATCAGCGAAACGATGATGCCACCCAGCAACAATAGGGTAATCAGCGCAGCCAGTCTCACCAGCGCGCTAAAAATGATGTCACCGTTTTTGCCCGGTGCTTTGATGGTCGGCTTGTACTCAGCCATAGATTACTCTCTGTTTGAACCCTGGCAGCCCCAACCGGGATCGGAGCCTGAAGAACTGTGTGGGGCGCGGCGAACCCGCGCCCCTGCGTTGTTAGTACAGCGCTTTACCTGAACTGTCTTTTACGTTGGTTTTCCAGGCCGCACGCACCTGCTCAACCACTTCTTTCGGCAGGGTGGCGTAATCCAGTTCGTTAGCCTGCTTGCCGCCGGTTTTGTAGGCCCAGTCGAAGAACTTCAGCACTTCGGCGCCCTGAGCAGGGTTTTTCTGCTCTTTATGCACCAGGATGAAGGTGGTGGAGGTGATTGGCCACACGTTGTCGCCTTTCTGGTCAGTCAGATCCTGAGCGAAGGTTTTGCTCCAATCCGCACCCTTGGCGGCGTTGCTGAAGCTCTCTTCGGTCGGGCTGACCGGTTTGCCGTCGGCGGACACCAGCTTGGTGTAAGCCAGGTTGTTCTGCTTG
Organism: Serratia sp. CY74737; assembly: GCF_052166775.1. Classification (NCBI taxonomy): domain Bacteria; kingdom Pseudomonadati; phylum Pseudomonadota; class Gammaproteobacteria; order Enterobacterales; family Yersiniaceae; genus Serratia; species Serratia sp. CY74737. Next base: position 30,867 of record NZ_JBJNOF010000018.1, on the reverse strand, counting down.
GCGTAAGCGTATTCTACGTAGCCGATAGAGCCAGGCAGACGCTGAACGAAGGCGGCGATGCCGTCGTTGCCTTTGCCGCCCAGACCGGTCGGCCAGTTAACGGTAGAACCGGCGCCGATCTTCTCTTTCCACTGCGCGTTCACCTTGGACAGGTAGCTGGTAAACACGAACGAGGTGCCGGAACCGTCGGCGCGGCGCACCACGGCGATGTTCTGGTCAGGCAGTTTCACGCCTGGGTTCAGCTTGGTGATAGCCGGATCGTTCCACTTTTTGACGTTGCCCAGGTAGATATCGCCCAGGGTTTTACCGTCCAGCGTCAGTTCGCCGGATTTGATGCCCGGGATATTCACAGCCAGCACCACGCCGCCGATCACGGTCGGGAACTGGAACAGGCCGTCGGCCGCCAGTTTGTCGTCAGACAGCGGGGCGTCGGAAGCGCCAAAGTCAACGGTGTTGGCCACGATTTGCTTCACGCCGCCAGAGGAGCCGATGCCCTGATAGTTAACTTTGTTGCCGGTTTCTTTCTGATAAGAATCTGCCCACTTGGCGTAAACCGGAGCGGGGAATGTCGCACCTGCACCGGTCAGGCTGGCAGCAGCGAACGCGGACACGGCGGTCAGGGAGAAGGTCGCTGCCACAATACTGGCGACGGTGGTACGCATCAGTTTCATAATCCCTCCTAATGGGATACTTAAAATCGACGTCGAGTCGTTTTAATCAGAGTAAGTATTGCTGCAGGAGGGAAAATAGGACAGTTTGGTGACAGAAAAATGTACGCAATATGACAGTTATATTACAGTGCGTTTGAATGGGGTTTGTTTATTTAAAAATCAATCAATTAACTCAAAAATAGCGCGATTGCCAAACAACAAAAAAACCGTTTGGGCACAGCCTATCCGCTTGAATATGACAATGTTTATCGCCGAATCGGTCGCGCTGTCATCTTTAAGGTCGCTCATGAAAAAAGCCGGCGCGAAGGCCGGCTTTTGCAGTTTACCTGCGGCAAATTACTCTACGGTGACAGACTTCGCCAGGTTGCGCGGCTGGTCAACGTCGGTGCCTTTGATCAGCGCCACGTGGTAAGACAGCAGCTGCAACGGCACGGTGTAGAAGATCGGCGCCACGATTTCCTCAACGTGCGGCAGAGGAATGATGGTCATGCCTTCGCTGCTGACGAAGCCGGCGTCCTGATCGGCGAACACGTACAGCTGACCGCCGCGCGCGCGCACTTCTTCAATGTTGGACTTCAGCTTTTCCAGCAGTTCGTTGTTCGGCGCCACCACGATTACCGGCATATCGGCGTCGATCAGCGCCAGCGGGCCGTGTTTCAACTCACCCGCCGCATAAGCTTCAGCGTGAATATAGGAGATCTCTTTCAGCTTCAGCGCCCCTTCCATGGCGATCGGGTACTGATCGCCGCGGCCGAGGAACAGCGCATGATGTTTGTCCGAGAAACCTTCCGCCAGCGCTTCGATCTCTTTATCCATCGACAGCATCTGCTCAATACGCGCCGGCAGCGCCTGCAGGCCGTGCACAATCTCCTGCTCCACGCTTTCCGCCATGCCTTTCAGACGGCCCAGGCGCGCCACCAGCATCAACAACACGGTGAGCTGCGTGGTAAAGGCTTTGGTCGAAGCAACGCCGATTTCCGTGCCCGCTTTGGTCATCAGCGCCAGATCGGATTCGCGCACCAGCGAAGACCCCGCAACGTTACAAACGGCCAGCGAACCGAGATAACCCAGCTCTTTGGACAGACGCAGCGCCGCTAACGTGTCGGCGGTTTCGCCGGACTGCGACAGGGTGATGATCAGGCTGCCCGGACGCACCGCCGATTTGCGGTAACGGAATTCGGACGCGATCTCGACATCGCACGGCACGCCGGCCAGCGCTTCGAACCAGTAACGCGCCACCATCCCGGAGTGGTAAGAAGTCCCACAGGCGATGATCTGCACGTGCTGCACCTTGGCCAGCAGCTCGTCGGCGTGCGGGCCCAGCTCGCTCAGGTTGATTTGGCCATGACTGAAACGCCCTTCCAGGGTGTTTTTCAGCGCCAGCGGCTGTTCGTAAATCTCTTTTTGCATGTAGTGGCGGTAAGCGCCCTTGTCGCCGGCGTCATACTGCACCTGGGACTCGATCTCAGGGCGCTCGATGGCGTTACCCTGTTTGTCGAAGATGTTGACGGTGCGGCGAGTCACCTCCACCACATCGCCTTCTTCCAGGAAGATGAAGCGGCGGGTGACCGGCAGCAACGCCAGCTGATCGGAAGCGATGAAGTTTTCCCCGACGCCGCGGCCGATAACCAGCGGGCTGCCGGAGCGCGCCGCGACCAATACGCTCGGATCGCGGCTGTCCATCACCACGGTGCCGTAAGCGCCGCGCAGCTGTGGGATCACGCGCTGAACCACGTCGAGCAGCGTACCGCCCTGCAGCTGTTCCCAGTGCACCAGGTGCGCGATCACTTCGGTGTCGGTTTCAGAGTTGAAGCGGTAACCGCGTTCGATCAGCAGTTCGCGCAGCGGCTCGTGGTTTTCGATGATGCCGTTATGCACCACGGTAATGTAGTCGGAAACATGCGGGTGCGCGTTCGCCTCGGTCGGTTCACCGTGCGTTGCCCAACGGGTGTGAGCGATGCCGGTGCCGCCGTGCAGATCGGTCTGCTCCGCCGCTTCGGCCAGTTTTTGCACCTTGCCTACGCGACGCAGGCGACTGACGTTACCTTGATCGTCGACCACCGCCAGACCGGCGGAGTCGTAACCGCGGTACTCAAGACGACGTAAACCTTCCAGCAGAATTTCTGCGATATCACGTTGCGCTACTGCGCCTACAATTCCACACATTCAGTTATATTCCTAATGAACGCCTTTCATGGGCGTTTTCGATGCCTTGACCTGATTTTTGCCGGTTTTACCGTGCGTCCCCCGAGCCTGTAGATGGTGGGGGTTATTATGTTTTGTATTGGGCTCGTGAATGGAGCCCAACGCAAAACACACTATGACTTCTTCTTCACCGGGCGCTGCCAGCCCTGAATGTGCACCTGCTTGACGCGGCTCAGCACCAGTTCGTTTTCGGCGATATCTCGCGTCACCGTGGTACCGGCGGCAATGGTGGAGCCTTTGCCGACCGACACCGGCGCCACCAGCTGAGTATCGGAACCGACGAACACGCCATCGCCGATCAGCGTCTTGTGCTTGTTGGCGCCATCGTAATTGCAGGTGATGGTGCCGGCGCCGATATTCACGTCATCGCCAATGTCGGCATCGCCCAGGTAGCTGAGGTGACCGGCCTTGGAGCCTTTGCCCAAACGCGCCTTTTTCATTTCCACGAAGTTGCCGACGTGGGCCCCTGTTGCCAGCTCCGCGCCAGGGCGCAGGCGGGCGAACGGCCCCACGGTGCAGTCGGCTTCCAGCACGCTGTCTTCCAGTACGCTGTAAGGGCTGATCTCGCAGTCATCACCGATCACGCAGTTTTTCAGCACGCAGCCGGCGCCGATTTTCACCCGGTCGCCCAGCTTGACGTGACCTTCGATAATCACATTCGCATCAATAGTGATGTCGCGGCCGTGAACAAGTTCACCGCGCAGGTCGAAACGCGCCGGATCCAACAGCATTACGCCGGCCAGCAGCAGTTTTTCAGACTGTTCCGACTGGAACACGCGCTCCAGGGTCGCCAGCTGCAGTCGGTTGTTCACGCCTTCCACTTCGCTCAAACGCGATGGGTGCACGGCTTCGATTTTCTTGCCGTCGGCATGCGCCAACGCAATGATATCGGTGATGTAAAACTCGCCCTGTGCGTTGTCGTTGTTCAACATCCCCAGCCAGCGCTTCAGATCGCGCCCATTCGCCACCAGGATGCCGGTATTGATCTCATTGATCTGACGCTGCGCTTCGCTGGCGTCCTTGTGTTCGACGATGCCCACCACGTCACCCTGCTCGCGCACGATGCGACCATAGCCGCTCGGGTCGTCCAGCTTGACCGTCAGCAGGCCGATGCCGCCCTGCGGCTTGGCCTCCAACAGGCGCTGCAGCGTATCCACGGAGATCAACGGCACGTCGCCATACAGCATCAATACGTCTTCATCGTCGGCAAAATGCGGCGCCGCCTGCTGCATCGCATGGCCGGTACCCAATTGCTCGGCCTGCAGCACCCAGTTCAGCGCGCCCTCGGTCAGCGTGCTTTTCAGCAGATCGCCGCCGTGGCCGTATACCAGGTGTACATGTTGCGCGCCCAGTTTCATCGCGGCATCAATGACGTGTTGCACCATCGGCTTGCCGGCCAACGGATGTAAGACCTTGGGAAGATCGGAATACATGCGTGTTCCCTTGCCCGCGGCGAGGATAACCACGCTCATTGCGCTGTTCGACATAAGCAACCTGATAACTCCATTTTGATAGATGAAAGTAAAACCGTTTAGCGGCGATATTACTACATATTTCTCTACACGAACCCGGCGCAGGCCGCGTGGGCCTTGGCCTGCCGCTATCGCGGCCAATTCGACGCTGGGACGAAAAAACTGTCGGCGATCGGCGACGTTTCTTTCCCGATATCAGGGGTTATACACCACTCTGTACGCCGGGCTGAAATGCTTATTTTAAAGTAAAAAAAAAGCGACCCTATAGGCCGCTTTCTTAAAGTTGGGTGCTCTGCACCCAAACATTACATCGCTTTTCTGGTGAGCTCGATAACGCGCAGTTTTGCGATCGCTTTCGCCAGTTCAGCGGATGCCTGAGCATAGTCGACATCGCCATGAGAGCTGCGAATGTGTTCTTCAGCTTTACGCTTAGCTTCCAACGCTCTCGCTTCGTCGAGGTCAGTACCACGGATAGCAGTGTCCGCCAGCACGGTAACCACGCTCGGCTGCACCTCGAGGATGCCGCCGGACAGGTAGATGAACTCTTCTTCACCGTGCTGCTTAACAATACGCACCATGCCAGGCTTGATGGCAGTCAGCAGCGGCGCATGGCCAGGGAAGATCCCCAGTTCACCTTCGCTGCCTGTCACCTGGATCTTCTGCACCAGGCCGGAAAACATCTGTTTTTCCGCGCTGACTACATCCAGATGGTAAGTCATAGCCATATCACCCTCCTCTCAAGGCGTTACAGTTTCTTGGCTTTTTCCACTGCTTCTTCAATGGTGCCAACCATGTAGAACGCCTGCTCCGGCAGGTGGTCATAGTCGCCGTCCATAATGCCTTTGAAACCACGGATGGTGTCTTTCAGCGATACGAACTTGCCCGGAGAACCGGTGAAGACTTCTGCCACGAAGAACGGCTGAGACAGGAAGCGTTGGATCTTACGCGCACGGGATACGACCAGTTTGTCTTCTTCAGACAGCTCGTCCATACCCAGGATCGCGATGATATCTTTCAGTTCCTGGTAGCGTTGCAGAATGGACTGCACGCCACGCGCTACGTCGTAGTGCTCCTGGCCAACAACCAGCGGATCCAGCTGACGGCTGGTAGAATCCAGCGGATCAACGGCCGGGTAGATACCCAGAGAAGCGATGTTACGGCTCAGTACCACGGTTGCGTCCAAGTGCGCAAAGGTGGTGGCTGGAGACGGGTCAGTCAAGTCATCCGCAGGAACGTAAACGGCCTGTACGGAAGTGATGGAACCGGTCTTGGTCGAGGTGATACGTTCTTGCAGAACGCCCATCTCTTCCGCCAGCGTCGGCTGATAACCTACCGCGGATGGCATACGGCCCAGAAGTGCGGACACTTCGGTACCGGCCAGGGTATAACGGTAGATGTTGTCAACGAACAGCAGAACGTCACGGCCTTCGTCACGGAATTTCTCCGCCATGGTCAGACCGGTCAGCGCAACGCGCAGACGGTTACCTGGTGGCTCGTTCATCTGGCCGTAAACCAGGGATACTTTGTCCAGAACGTTGGAGTCGGTCATTTCGTGGTAGAAGTCGTTACCCTCACGAGTACGCTCGCCCACGCCCGCAAACACGGAATAACCGGAGTGCTCGATCGCGATGTTACGGATCAGCTCCATCATGTTTACGGTTTTACCTACGCCCGCACCGCCGAACAGACCGACTTTACCGCCCTTGGCGAATGGACAAATCAGGTCCATTACCTTGATACCGGTTTCCAGCAGTTCCTGGGAGCTGGACAGCTCTTCGTAGCTTGGCGCCGCGCGGTGAATCGCCCAACGTTCTTCTTCGCCGATGTCGCCTTTCATGTCGATGGGTTGACCCAATACGTTCATGATACGGCCCAGGGTAGCTTTACCCACCGGCACTTCAATCGGGTGGTCCAGGTTGTTCACTTTCAGACCGCGACGCAGACCGTCGGAGGTCCCCATTGCGATACAGCGAACCACGCCACCGCCCAGCTGTTGCTGAACTTCCAACACCAGTTTTTCGGTGCCGTTTTCTACCTCAAGGGCATCGTACACTTTTGGTACGGCATCCTGAGGGAACTCGACGTCCACCACGGCGCCGATTACCTGGATAATCTTTCCAGTAGCCATCTTGAATCCTCTACGTAATTCGTAAACCTAGCTTAAACCGCGGAGGCTCCCGAAACGATCTCGGTGAGTTCCTGAGTGATGCTGGCCTGACGCGCCTTGTTGTATACCAACTGCAGCTCTTTGATCAGGCTACCGCCGTTATCGGTTGCGGCTTTCATCGCGACCATTCGTGCGGCCTGCTCGCTGGCCAGGTTTTCCACGACGCCCTGATAAACCTGCGACTCCACATAGCGGCGCAGCAAGGTATCAAGCAGCACTTTTGGATCCGGTTCATACAGGTAATCCCAAGGCGTTTTCTTCAGCTCTTCGTCATCGGCTGGCGGTAACGGCAGCAGCTGAAGCACCTGCGGCTCTTGGGACATCGTATTAACAAATTTGTTGCTGACAATGTACAGCTTGTCCAAACGACCTTCGTCGTAGGCCTGCAGCATCACTTTCACCGGCCCGATCAGATCCGACAGGGAAGGTTTATCCCCCATGCCGGTCACCTGGGCAACCACGTTGCCGCCCACGGAACCAAAGAAAGAGGCCGCTTTAGAGCCAATCAGCGCCAAATCGGTTTCGACGCCTTTTTCGGACCAGGCTTTCATCTCCGCCAGCAGCTTTTTGAACAGGTTGATGTTCAAGCCGCCGCAGAGACCACGGTCAGTAGACACCACCAGATACCCAACGCGCTTAACGTCACGCTCATCCAGGTACGGGTGCTTGTACTCCAGATTCCCTAACGCAAGGTGACCAATCACTTTGCGCATGGTCTCTGCATAAGGACGGCTGGCCGCCATGCGATCCTGCGATTTACGCATTTTGGAGGCGGCGACCATTTCCATCGCTTTAGTGATCTTTTGCGTGTTTTGCACGCTAGCGATCTTACTACGTATCTCTTTTGCGCCGGCCATCTCTGCTTCTCCTCAGTGCCAGACGGCCTGCTGTCTTTCAACAGCAGGACCGTTCGGCGTTACCAGGACTGGGTTTTCTTGAAGGTCTCGAGGACGTCTTTCAACTTACCCTCGATCTCATCATTGAAGTTGCCAGTTTGGTTGATGTGGTTCAGCAGTTCGGCGTGCTCGCGGTCCGCATAGGCCACCAGCGCGGCTTCGAAGCTCACCACTTTGGCGACTTCGACGTCGTTCAGGTAACCGCGTTCTGCGGCAAACAGCACCAGAGACTGTTGTGCAACCGACATCGGCGCATACTGTTTCTGTTTCAGCAGCTCGGTCACTTTCTGACCGTGGCTCAGCTGTTTGCGGGTCGCGTCGTCCAGATCGGAGGCGAACTGGGAGAACGCAGCCAGTTCACGATACTGCGCCAGCGCGGTACGGATACCACCGGACAGTTTCTTCATGATCTTGGTCTGCGCGGCGCCACCAACACGGGATACGGAGATACCCGGGTTAACTGCCGGACGAATACCGGAGTTGAACAGGTTGGATTCCAGGAAGATCTGACCATCGGTAATCGAGATTACGTTGGTCGGAACGAACGCGGAAACGTCACCCGCCTGGGTTTCAATGATCGGCAGAGCGGTCAGTGAACCGGTTTTACCTTTAACTTCACCTTTGGTGAAGGCTTCAACGTACTCGGCGTTAACGCGCGCTGCACGCTCCAGCAAGCGGGAGTGCAGGTAGAATACGTCGCCTGGGTAAGCTTCACGACCTGGCGGACGACGAAGCAGCAGGGAAATCTGGCGGTAAGCAACGGCCTGTTTGGACAGGTCATCGTACACGATCAGCGCATCTTCACCGCGGTCACGGAAGTATTCGCCCATTGCGCAACCGGCGTATGGCGCCAGGTATTGCAGTGCAGCGGATTCGGAAGCGGTCGCCACCACCACGATGGTGTTGGCCAGTGCGCCGTGCTCTTCCAGTTTGCGCACCACGTTAGCGATGGTGGACGCTTTCTGGCCGATAGCCACGTAAACGCATTTGATGCCGGAGTCGCGTTGGTTGATGATCGCATCGATCGCCAGCGCGGTTTTACCGGTCTGACGGTCACCGATCACCAGCTCACGCTGGCCGCGGCCGATTGGAATCATGGCGTCAACGGATTTGTAGCCAGTCTGAACCGGCTGATCAACGGACTGACGCTCGATAACGCCTGGGGCGATCGCTTCTACCGGAGAGAAACCGTCGTTTTCAATCGGGCCTTTGCCGTCGATTGGCGCGCCCAGGGTGTTAACGACGCGGCCCAGCAGACCACGACCGACTGGAACTTCCAGGATACGGCCGGTGCATTTAACCTTCATGCCTTCGGCCAGATCCGCGTACGGACCCATGACCACGGCACCAACGGAGTCGCGCTCCAGGTTCAATGCGATTGCGTAACGGTTGCCAGGCAGCGCGATCATTTCGCCCTGCATAACTTCGGCCAGGCCGTGTACGCGGATGATCCCGTCGCTGACGGAAACGATAGTACCTTCATTGTGAGCTTCGCTCACTACATTGAACTGAGCAATGCGCTGCTTGATCAGTTCGCTGATTTCGGTGGAATTCAGTTGCATGCTCCAGTCCCCTTAAGACTGCAAGACGTCTGTCAGGCGTTCAAGACGACCGCGAACGCTGCCATCAATCACCATATCGCCGGCGCGAACAACGATGCCGGCCAGTACAGACTTGTCAATTTTGCAATTCAGCTTAACTTTGCGTGACAGACGTTTTTCCATCGCAGCGGCGATTTTCGCCTGCTGTTCGTCGCTCAGCGCGCTCGCAGAGAGCACTTCGACTTCGACGGTGGATTCCAGCGAGGCGCGCAGTTCGATGAACTGCTGCAGCACGGCAGGAAGAACCAGTAAACGTCCATTTTCGGCCATTACACGGATAAAGTTCTGGCCATGTTCGTCGAGCCGATCGCCACAAACCGCGATGAACGTCTTGGACAGCGTTTCTGGCGCAACCGCGCCAGACAGCAGTTCAGAAATCTGTTCATTGCGAGTGACTTCAGCCGCAAACGCCAGCATGTCCTGCCAGCGCTCTACGCTTTGGTGCTCAACGGCAAAGTCAAAAGCTGCTTTGGCGTAGGGGCGAGCTACAGTTACAAATTCAGACATCAGCCCCTCCCTCCTTACAGTTCAGCGACCAGTTTATCAACGATGTCGCTGTTAGCAGCTTCATCCACGGAACGTTCGATGATCTTCTCGGCGCCGGCAATTGCCAGCATCGCGACTTGCTTACGCAACTCTTCACGAGCGCGCTTACGTTCGGCTTCGATCTCAGCCTGAGCCTGCGCCACGATTTTGTTACGTTCCTGCTCGGCTTCGGCTTTCGCTTCATCCATGATCTGAGCTTTGCGTTTGTTCGCTTGCTCGATGATCACCTGAGCTTCTGCTTTGGCAGTTTTCAGCTGGTCGGTCGCATTGGCTTGCGCTAAGTCCAGATCTTTTTTGGCACGCTCTGCAGAAGCGAGGCCGTCAGCGATTTCTTTCTGACGTTTCTCGATGGCAGCCATGATCGGCGGCCATACGTACTTCATGCAGAACCAGACAAACAGAACGAACGCGATGGCCTGGCCGAGGATTGTTGCGTTAAGATTCACAGCACAATGCCTCTTTAAAAGTTAATAGTTTGGTTACGTCGTAGAGGGTTGCTCTACTTACGCGACGGCGAACATCACGTACAGACCCAGACCTACAGCGATCATCGGGATGGCGTCGACCAGACCCATAACGATAAAGAACTGTGTACGCAGCAGAGGAATCAGGTCAGGCTGACGAGCAGCGCCTTCCAAGAATTTACCACCCAGGATGCCGATACCGATCGCAGCACCGATTGCCGCTAAACCCATCATCACAGCGGCAGCCATGTACAGCAGATCCATACTCAGGTTTTCCATGACAGTCTCCAGTTTGTTTCAGTTTAAAAGTGCAAGTGTTTTAAGAAAATCAGTGCTCTTCAGATGCCATCGACAGATAGACGATCGTCAGAACCATGAAAATAAAGGCTTGAAGCGTAATGATCAGGATGTGGAAGATAGCCCAAGGCAAGCTCAGGACCCACTGTGACCACCACGGCAACAGGCCGGCAATCAGGATGAAGATCAACTCACCCGCATACATGTTGCCGAACAGTCGCAGACCCAGTGAAACAGGTTTGGACAGCAGGCTGACACCTTCAAGAATCAGGTTGATAGGAATGAATACAGGGTGGTTGAACGGCTGCATGGTCAACTCTTTAACGAACCCGCCAACGCCTTTCATTTTGATGCTATAGAACAGAATCAGGATAAACACGCCCAGCGCCATCGACAGCGTGACGTTCACGTCGGCGGTAGGCACCACGCGCAGCGCAGGCAGGCCGAGGATGTGTTCGCCAACGTAAGGCAGGAAGTCGATGGGCAGCAAGTCCATCAGGTTCATCAGGAACACCCAGACGAACACGGTCAGCGCCAGCGGCGCAATCACCTTGCTCTTGCCGTGGTACATGTCGCGCACGCTGCTGTCGACGAAACCGACTACCAGCTCCACGGCGGTTTGCAGTTTACCCGGCACGCCGCTGGTGGCGTTTTTGGCCACTTTGCGGAAGATCACCAGGAAAAGCGCCCCGAGGACGACGGAGAAAAACATCGAGTCGATGTTGATCGACCAGAACCCAGTCCCGACCTGAAGCTGCGTCAGGTGGTGACCGATATACTCCTGTGGAGTCAAGACTTCTCCTGCAGACATGATGCCTCTTACCCTTATTTAGTTAAGTTCGGTAACTGTTAATCACGGCCGGTGCCACTATCTGCACCACTAACACCGCTAAATAGGTCAGGCCAAGCGGTATAAACTCCGCCTTGAACACCCCCAGCGCCACGATCAGCAAAACGATGGTGATCACGACCTTTAGCCCCTCGCCGATGGCGAACGACCAGGCAACCCTACCGGGCGCCGGCGTTTGCGCCTGATGGCGCAAGGCAAACAGCATAAACATTGCACTCGGCAACCAGGCGGCGAGACCGCCTGCCAACGCCGAAGCGCTCCATTCCGGGCTTTTCAGCCAGAAAGCAACGCTGATCAGAACAAAAGTCATTAACTGCAAAAACAGCAGTTTGCGTGCGACTTTCCCGCTGTAAAGGGACACAGACATGACGTTTGTTCTCTCCGTACCCCAGAGGGGGTATGCTGAGTGACGTATACAACTGTTTTTGCTGTCCTGAGTCAAGCAGCAAAAAACGAGCAAATTATACGGGGCATACCAACGAATTCAATCGATAAGTAGCGAAAAGGTGAACAATTATTTAAATTTCCCTATTCCAGCCTATTTTCACAAGAAAACGGTCGGAATAATAGGGCGCATTTAATTGTCTGATTATTCCAGCGTTGCGTTTAGAAACGCGAAGCCGATCACAATAATGCCCTTCACTGATTTATAGCCGATGGACAATCAAACCGTCTTTAGCAATTTGAGCGATCAAAAGATTATATAAATCAAAACATTATCAGTTAACTGTTCAAAAACAATCCGTATACCCGATGAAAACCTTTTATTGACAAGCAACGGGGCAATATTCCAACAGCCAATTAACATTAGCAGCAAAGGCCAATCTTTCGCACATGATTGCTAACGTGACTATTTCTAATTGCAATTACTCTATTGTCGCTAATTAGCCGCGTTTTTTGTGTTAATAGAAAGTAAATTAACTAAAAAAAGCGACCAATTAATTAGCCTGCTTACCTTTACACACCGTACTACCGTTAATTCACGCTTGTTTGATCAAAAACAAACTCAGTTTGCCTTAAGCACCACCAGATGGCGTTCGCCTTCCAGTTCAGGCACCTGCAACCGCACGATAGACTCCAGGCTAATGCCCTCCGGCAGGTGCGCCAATTCTTCATCCGGGCGCACGCCTTTCAATGCGTAAAAACGCCCCTGCCCTTTCGCCGGCAGGTGATGGCACCAAGACAGCATATCCTGCAGCGAAGCGAACGCCCGGCTGATCACGCCGTCGAACGGCGGCTCGGCCGGAAACGCTTCAACGCGGCTCTGAACCGGCTCGATATTGTTCAGGCCCAGTTCATGCTGCACCTGGCGCAGGAAACGCACGCGCTTGCCCAGGCTGTCGAGCAGCGTGAAATGCGCATCCGGACGCACGATCGCCAGCGGAATGCCCGGTAAACCGGGGCCGGTGCCGACATCGATAAAACGCGATCCCTGCAGATGCGGGTTGACCACGATGCTGTCGAGGATGTGGCGCACCAGCATTTGCTGCGGATCGCGCACCGACGTGAGGTTATAAGCCTTGTTCCACTTATCCAGCATGCCGACATAGCCCAGCAGCTGCTGTTTCTGCTGATCGGGCAGCTCAATGCCTGCTGCCGCGAGCAGCGAGTCTAATTTTTTTTGCACAACGGATCCTCTGGCAGGCGCTGAACGACCAGCGGATGGTTAGCTGGCGCAATGAGGCGCCTATGATAATTCAGCGCGCAGGTGATGTCAGCGGCCGTTTGGCTACGGGTTGAGCAAACGGCCGCCTGGATGCGGGATTTATGCGCTGCGGCGCAGCAGCCCCTGCTTTTTCAGCCAAATCAGCAAAATCGAGATCGCCGCCGGCGTAATGCCGGAGATGCGTGAAGCCTGGCCGATGGAGTTCGGTTTGTGATCGTTCAGTTTGGCGATCACTTCGTTCGACAACCCCGAAACCTGACGGTAGTCGAGATCCAACGGCAACACGGTGTTCTCGTTGCGCTGCTGTTTTTCGATCTCTTCCTGCTGGCGAGCGATGTAGCCTTCGTATTTGACCTGGATCTCAACCTGCTCGGCGGCTTGTACATCGTCCAACGGCGGCGCGAAGGCCTCGGTAGCGGTCAATTGCGCGTAGTCCATTTCCGGACGGCGCAGCAGCTCTTCGCCGTTTGCTTCGCGTGACAGCGGCGCTTTCAGCAACGCATTGACCTGTTCGACGTTCTCGGCGTGCGGGTGCATCCAGATGTCGCGCAGGCGCTGACGTTCACGTTCGATTCGCTCCAGCTTCTCGCTGTAGCGCGCCCAACGCACGTCGTCCACCAGGCCGAGTTCACGGCCTTTTTCCGTCAGGCGGAGATCGGCGTTGTCTTCGCGCAGCATCAGACGATACTCGGCGCGTGAGGTAAACATGCGGTACGGTTCTTTGGTGCCGAGGGTGCTGAGGTCGTCCACCAGCACGCCGAGATAAGCCTGATCGCGACGTGGCGCCCAGCCTTCTTGTTCGGCGGCGAAGCGACCGGCGTTCAGACCGGCCAGCAGCCCCTGTGCGGCGGCTTCTTCATACCCGGTGGTGCCGTTGATTTGACCGGCAAAGAACAGCCCCTGAATGAATTTGCTTTCCAGCGTCGGTTTCAGGTCGCGCGGATCGAAGAAATCGTACTCGATAGCATAACCAGGGCGAATAATACGCGCGTTTTGCATCCCTTCCATCGAACGGACGATCTGCATCTGCACATCGAACGGCAGGCTGGTGGAGATCCCGTTAGGGTAAATCTCATTGCTGGTCAGGCCTTCCGGCTCGAGGAAGATCTGGTGCGCGTTGCGATCGGCAAAACGCATGACCTTGTCTTCGATCGACGGGCAGTAACGTGGGCCGATCCCTTCGATGATCCCGGCATACATCGGGCTGCGATCGAGGTTATTGCGGATCACGTCATGGGTTTTTTCATTGGTATGGGTGATATAGCACGCCATTTGTTCCGGATGCTGGCTGGCATCGCCCAGGAACGAGAATACCGGCACCGGCGTATCGCCGTGTTGCGGCGCCAGTACGCTGAAATCGATAGTGCGGGCGTCGATGCGTGGCGGTGTCCCGGTTTTCAAACGGTTGACGCGCAGCGGCAGTTCACGCAAACGCTGAGACAGCGAGATCGAAGGCGGATCCCCGGCGCGGCCGCCGCTGTAATTTTCCAGGCCGATATGGATCTTGCCGTCCAGGAAGGTGCCTACGGTCAATACCACCGCTTTGGCGCGGAATTTCAGGCCCATTTGGGTGACGGCGCCCACGACGCGATCGTTTTCGACGATCAGATCCTCAACCGGCTGTTGGAAGATCATCAGATTGGGCTGGTTCTCCAACGCGGTACGGATAGCCTGGCGATACAACACGCGATCCGCCTGAGCGCGAGTGGCGCGAACGGCAGGGCCTTTGCTGGCGTTTAGTATCCTAAACTGGATGCCGGCGTGGTCGATCGCTGTCGCCATCAGGCCGCCGAGTGCATCAATTTCCTTAACCAGATGCCCTTTACCAATACCGCCAATCGCCGGGTTACAGGACATCTGTCCCAGCGTGTCGATATTGTGTGTCAATAATAAAGTCTGACGTCCCATGCGCGCCGCGGCCATGGCGGCCTCGGTACCTGCATGGCCACCACCGATGATGATGACGTCAAATTGATCTGGATAAAACATGGAACTGCACCTCGCCGTATTGCGAACGATCGTATTTGCCCTGGGGTCGGGGATTCTACTCAAGTTTAGACGATCGACCAAGTGGTCAGGATCGTCGGTAATTAAAAGAAGATCTTTTTTATTTAAAGATCTCTTTATTAGATCTCTTATTAGGATCGCGATCCTCTGTGGATAAGTGACTATTCACGATGAAGATCAGCAGATTAAGGAGGATCGTTTGCTGTGAATGATCGGTGATCCCGACGCAGATAAGCTGGGATCTAAAAGGCTTGTTATGCACAGGACAAAAAGCGCACTACGGTTGTTATTGGGATAACTACGGCTTTTACCCTGCTTTTAAGCTTAGTTATCCACAATCGTTCGCGCGATCTTTAGACGAATCAGAGTAAATTAATCCAGTTTTTTACCCATTCCTCGGCCGGATCCTCGGGAATTTCATGCTCGGTCACGTCGATCTCGAGACGATCGCCGATCCTTTTAGCGCCTCTGGCGATCAATAGATCGTCGATCTGTTTGATCGCACCGCAGAAGGTGTCATATTCCGAACTGCCTAAACCGACGGCGCCGAACTGCACCTCGGAAAGATCCGGCTGCTGCTCAGCGATCTGTTCCAACAGCGGCTGAAGGTTATCCGGTAGTTCGCCGGCACCGTGCGTGGAAGAGACCACCAGCCAGCGGCCGTTCAACGGCAGTTCATCCAGTTCAGGGCCGTGCAGCATCTCGGTAGAGAAGCCGGCGTCTTCCAGCTTTTCAGCCAAATGTTCAGCCACGTATTCGGCGCTGCCAAGCGTACTGCCACTGATCAGAGTAATGTCTGCCATGAACCAACGATCCCAACCTTCTCACTCAAAGTGGCTGCATTGTACGCTGTGAATCGGCTGGGATCTACCTGTGGATAATGTGGGTATGCAATTTGGCGGGTTACGGCACGATGGTGCGCATAATGGGGTTCTGCAGCGAGATCAGCGTTTCGGTGGACTGGATCTCGTCGATGGTCTGGATCTTGTTGATAAGTACCTGTTGCAACGCGTCGATCGAGCGGCACATCACTTTAATAAAGACGCTGTAGTGGCCGGTGGTGTAATAGGCTTCCACCACTTCTTCCAGGCTTTCCAGCTTCTTCAGTGCCGAAGGGTAGTCCTTGGCGCTCTTTAATATGATGCCGATAAAGCAGCACACGTCGTAGCCCAGCTGTTTGGGGCTGACGTCGATACGCGCGCCGGTGATGATCCCGGCCTGTTTCATCTTCTCCACCCGCACGTGAATGGTGCCGGGGCTGACGGCGAAGTTTTTCGCCAGTTCGGCGTACGGTGTGCGCGCATTGTCCATCAGGGCGTTGAGGATGCCGCGATCGAGATTATCGATCTGATAAATTTCCGCCATTTAATCCCCCATTAATTAACGATTGTTGAATTCAGTCCGGGTAAAAATGAACGATTAAAAGTGAAAAGGCAATATTGATTAACGGATATTGAATTGGCGTATCGTTTTGTTGCTTAATCGATGGCAACAGAGACAGGTTTACAAGAGATACGGCAATGAAAAAACAGTTTATCCAAAAACAACAACAAATCAGCCAGGTCAAATCCTTCTTCTCCCGCCAGCTGGAACAGCAGCTCGGTCTGATCGAAGTGCAGGCCCCGATCCTTAGCCGCCTGGGCGACGGCACGCAGGATAACCTCTCCGGCAGCGAGAAAGCGGTGCAGGTCAAAGTCAAAACTTTGCCGGACGCCACCTTCGAAGTGGTGCACTCACTGGCGAAATGGAAACGCAAAACCCTGGGCAGCTACGATTTCGGTGCCGGCGAAGGCCTGTATACCCATATGAAGGCGCTGCGCCCGGATGAAGACCGCCTGACGCCAATCCACTCGGTGTACGTCGATCAGTGGGACTGGGAGCGGGTGATGGGCGACGGTGAGCGCGGTCTGGACTATCTGAAAATTACCGTGCGCAGCATTTACGCCGCGATCAAGGCGACGGAAGCGGAAGTCAGCCGTGAGCATGGCCTGACCCCGTTCCTGCCGGAACAGATCCACTTCGTGCACAGCGAAACCCTGCTGCAGCGCTATCCTGATCTGGACGCCAAAGGGCGTGAGCGGGCGATCGCCAAAGAATTGGGCGCGGTGTTCCTGATCGGCATCGGCGGCAAGCTGTCGCACGGCAAATCGCACGATGTGCGTGCGCCGGATTATGATGACTGGACCACGCCGACGGCGGATGGCCTGGCGGGCCTGAACGGCGATATCGTGGTGTGGAACCCGGTGCTGCAGGACGCTTTCGAGCTTTCTTCCATGGGCATCCGCGTCGACGCCGCGGCGCTGAAACATCAGCTGGCGCTGACCGGCGATGAAGATCGCATGAAGCTGGAATGGCATCAGTCGTTGTTGCGCGGCGATATGCCGCAGACCATCGGCGGCGGCATCGGTCAGTCGCGTTTGGTGATGTTGCTGTTGCAGCTGTCGCATATCGGCCAGGTGCAGTGCGGCGTGTGGTCACCGGAAGTGCGCGGCGCGGTTGAAGGCCTGCTCTGATTCCGCCTAGCGCCGCCAGCGGCGCATCAACCGGCTTTTCAACCCGGTATCGAAGCGCCAGATGTGATCGAAGATGCGCATGATGCCGGGTTTGCCGTAGGCGGACATCGCCACCGCGTGGAAACGCTGCTGGTGGCTTTGCTGCTGCTGTTTCACCTTCTTTATTACCTCCTCCGGCAACCGCTGGGCGATAAAATCGGAAATGATCACCGCATCGGCATCGAACCAGCCGCTCTCCGCCATTTTGGTGACGGTGGCGTTCAGGCAGGCCGCCAGATCGGTGCCGCCGCGAAACTGCTGGCCGAGAAAACGCACCGCCTGCTCAATGCCGCTGGCGGCGGTGAGTTCGTAATGTACGATCTGGTTGGCGAACAGCATGATGTAGCAGCGGCGGTTGTCCGCCAGCGCAATGCGCAGCAGCGCCAGACAGAACGCCTTGGCACATTGTTCGTTGAAGCCGCCCATCGATCCTGAGGTGTCCACGCAGACGATAAACGGCCCGCGCGGCTGCTTATCCTGCTGTTGGTGGGTGACCTGACGGATCAGGATCTGTTCCTGCCAGACGTCGCCCTGCAGGCGGTAGCTCAGCAGTCGTTTTTCCAGCAGGCGGCGATAAAACTCGAATTCCAGCTCTTCAATCCCCAGTGTCGCCAGCTCCGGCGGCAGCAGGCGCAGAATGTCGTCGCTTTGATGAATGCCGCTCACTTCTTCCGGCAGCGTGGCCGGCACCTGCACCATGACCCTGAACGGCTCCGGCTGCGCGTCCTGTTGCGGCACCGCCTTGGCCTGATAGCTGCGGCCCAGCTGCTGCGCCAGCTTTTTCAGCTCCGGCTGCTGCTGCAAAAAGTTGCCGTACTCCACCAGCCGCTGGTAATCGCCGCGCTGCAGCTGGCCTTTGCTCATGTCCCACAGCCTGCCGGCGGCGGTGTCGTTTTCCGACAGCAGCGGTTCCAGCGCGCCGCTCAGCGCCAGGCGTTCCTGCAGTTCCGCCATCAGCTGCTCACGCTCTTGTTCCAGCAGCTGGTGGTGCAGCATGGTGGCCTGCAGCGTCAGGCTGATGCGCCAGCGCTGCAGAAACAGCGTTTGAAAACTGTCGTCCAACGGATGATTGGGCAGATCGGCGGCGTCCACCAGCGCGCGCGCCTGTTCATAAAACGGGGAAACCAGCTGGCGCAGCAGCTCCATCGTGTCGTTGAGGTTGTGATAGAACTGGGTATTGTTCTCCAGCTGGCACTGTTGGTAGCGGTAAAATTCCTGCGCCAGCGCCGGCGGCACCATGGCCTCCTGCAAACGCTCCTTGAGCTGCAGCTTCCAGCGCGGCAGATCGCGATCCAGCGCCCGGCGTAGGGCCGGAAACTTTTTAAAGAATACCGACAGCTGCGGCGCGGCCAGCATGCCGACGATCATCTCCTCGATCATCTCGCCTTCGGTGATCGCCAGCAGCAGATCGAGCGTCTCCAGACTGAGCATGGTTACTGGCCGCGCATTTGCTGCTGTTGCTGTTTAACCTGTTCCGCGACCTGCAGCAGACTGGCTTCGATCTTGGCCAGACCGGCGGCGGACGTGAACAGGCAGGGCTGATGTTGGCTGAAGGCGCGGCGCTGCTCCGCCAGGCGCTGGGCCAATGCGTCCATTTCATCCAGCAGCGCCTGCGGCGTAGCGGTAGCCTGTTTGCCCGGCAGCGCCAGCAGCGACGGCTGACGGCTGACGTCCAACACCGTGAGGTGCAGTTGATCGTCCACTTCCAGGTCGATCGGCTGCGCAAAGCCGATGCCGTTCAGCTTGGCGCGCACGTCGCCGCCTTTTTGCAGCCAGTTGTCCAGCGCGCTGCTTTCGATGCTCAGATGATTGACCTGAATGTCATGCAGCTGCAGCGGTTTTTGCAGCAGCAGGGTGAGGGTGCCGCCGGCGAACGGCGTGGCCGGCGCGTATTGCGGTTTGCGGCTGAACATCCCGCCTTTTTTCACCAGGCTGATGGCCTGTCGGTCGCTTTGTTGCTGCTGGTCCTGCATCCAGCGGGTATGGATCTGTTGCAGTTGGATCAACATCGACTGCTGCTGATAGGCCGATTCGGTCAGCAGTTGATCGATCTGCTGTTGCAGTAGCTTCAGCGAGGTGAGATCGTGCCACAGGCAGTCTTTCAACAGCATCAGATCGAGCGGGGCGATGGCGTCGCGCCCGCTGAAGAAGGCGCAGGCCTGCAGCAGGCGCAGGGCTTTCTTCCAGCGCCGATCGGAGACGTACGGCGCCTGTTCCAGCGCGTCCAGCCGCTGGCGCAGTTGGAAAATCAGCTCAAAGCAGGCTTCCGGCAGCGCCACCTTGTCGATCTGCGGTTGCCACTGCAGAAACTCTTCGTCGCTGATGCTCAGCGCCGCCGGCACCGGGTTTTGGCTTTCGCTATGGCGGTTGACCAGCAGCGAGCGGAAATTCTGTTTATCCTGCACCTTGTCCAACCACAGACGGATCAGCATGCGGTCATATAAGGCTTCGAGGCTGTTGTCCGCTTCGGGCAGTTCATTGGAGGCGGTGACCAGCAGGCGCAGCGGGATCGGTTCTTCGCTGTTGCCGTTGCGGAAGCGGCGTTCGTTGATCGCCGTCAGCAGGGTGTTGAGGATCGCCGGGCCGGCCTTCCAGATCTCGTCCAGAAACACGATCTCCGCTTCCGGCAGATAGCCGGCGGTCAGACGCTGATAGCGCCCCTCATCTTTCAGCGCCTGAATCGAGAGCGGGCCGAAGACCTCTTCCGGCGTGGAAAAACGCGTCATCAGGTATTCAAAAGAGCGGGCGTTGCGGAAGGCAAACTTCAGCCGGCGTGCGATCAGGCTCTTGGCGATGCCGGGCGGGCCGAGCAAGAATACGCTTTCGCCGCTCAGCGCCGCCAGCAGGCACAGGCGGATCGCCTCTTGCCGCTCATAAAGGCCGCTCTCCAGCGCGCTGCTGAGGCGGGAAATTCGTTCTGCCAGAAGGGATGATGGCGTCATATAATCGTCGTATTGTCCGAGAGTTAGCCAATCTTGGTCGATAATTCGATGATAAACCACCATTATTTTTAATGGTATAGCTTATTGATTAGTAAAAATTTTCTCAGTTGAGTCGGATATCCGGTTCACATTTTGTTTATTTTTCGGCTCTGATATAAGGGTAGGCAAGCCGTATAAATGGTGCATACTGTGCGGCTTTCTGGTGGGCGTGACGGATCTTTGAGCCCGTATTTTGCCTGATGCGGATGCATCGCTAACGGATGTTCTGATAAAGAAACGAATTATGAGCGCAGAGCATAAGCAGTCCCTATCGGCGGTAACCCTGGCTGCCATCGGCGTGGTCTACGGTGATATCGGCACCAGTCCTCTCTATACGTTGAGAGAGTGTTTCTCCGGCCATTACGGCTTCGATGTTCGTCCAGACGTGGTTTTCGGCTTCCTGTCGCTGATTTTCTGGATGCTGATCGTGATCGTTTCCCTCAAATATCTCACCTACGTGATGCGGGCGGACAACGCCGGCGAAGGCGGCATTTTGACGCTGATGTCGCTGGCCGGGCGCAATACCTCGGCGCGCACCACCGCAGTGCTGGTGATACTGGGCCTGATCGGCGGCAGCTTCTTCTATGGCGAGGTGGTGATCACCCCGGCGATCTCGGTGATGTCGGCGATAGAGGGGTTGGAAATCGCCGCGCCTGCGCTCGACGCCTATATCGTGCCGCTCTCGATTCTGGTGCTGACCCTGCTGTTCGTTATCCAAAAACACGGCACCGGCAGCGTCGGCAAGCTGTTCGCCCCGGTAATGCTGTTGTGGTTCATCGTGTTGGCGGTGCTGGGCGCGCGCAGCATCATTTCGAACCCGGAAGTGCTGCAGGCGCTGAATCCCAAATGGGCGCTCAACTTCTTTATGGAATATAAGAAGGTGTCGTTCTTCGCGCTGGGGGCGGTGGTGCTGTCGATCACCGGCGTTGAGGCGCTGTATGCCGACATGGGGCACTTCGGCAAGTTCCCGATCCGCCTGGCCTGGTTCACCGTGGTGCTGCCTTCGCTGGTGCTCAACTACTTCGGCCAGGGGGCGTTGCTGCTGAAAAACCCTGAAGCGATCAAAAACCCATTCTTCCTGCTGGCGCCCGACTGGGCGCTGATCCCGCTGCTGATTCTGGCAACCCTGGCAACGGTCATCGCCTCGCAGGCGGTGATTTCCGGCGTCTTCTCGCTGACTCGCCAGGCGGTGCGCCTCGGGTATTTGTCGCCGATGCGCATCATTCACACCTCGGAAATGGAATCCGGCCAGATCTACATTCCGGTGATCAACTGGACGCTGTATATCTCGGTGGTGCTGGTGATCATCGGCTTCGAGCACTCCAGCAACCTGGCGGCGGCGTACGGCATCGCCGTTACCGGCACTATGGTGCTGACCAGCATACTGGTCACTTCGGTGGCGATTAATAACTGGCACTGGAACCGCTTCCTGGCGATCGGCATCGTAACCATCTTGCTGATCATCGACGTGCCGATGTTCTCCGCCAACGCCCTGAAGCTGTTCTCCGGCGGCTGGCTGCCGCTGACCCTGGCGCTGGTGATGTTCATCATTATGACTACCTGGAAGAGCGAGCGTTTCCGCCTGTTGCGCCGTCTGCATGAGCACGGCAACTCGCTGGAGGCGATGATTGCCTCGCTGGAGAAATCGCCGCCGGTACGGGTGCCGGGCACCGCGGTCTTCTTGTCGCGCGCCACCAACGTCATTCCTTTTGCGCTGTTGCATAACTTGAAGCACAACAAGGTGCTGCACGAGCGCGTGGTGCTGCTGACGCTGCGCACCGAGGATGCGCCTTACGTGCACAACGTGCGCCGGGTGACCATCGAGCAGCTGTCGCCGACCTTCTGGCGGGTGGTGGCCAGCTACGGCTGGCGCGAAACGCCGAACGTGGAGGAAGTGTTCCACCGCTGCGGGCTGGAAGGGTTGCCGTGCCGCATGTCGGAGACGTCGTTCTTCATGTCCCATGAATCGCTGATCCTCACCAAGCGGCCATGGTACCTCTACCTGCGCGGCAAACTGTTCGTTGCTCTGAGCCGCAATGCGCTGCGCGCGCCGGATCAGTTCGAAATCCCGCCGAACCGGGTCATCGAGCTCGGCACGCAGGTCGAGATCTAACCCGCCTGACAGGGGCTCAGCTAGGCTGAGCCCCTTTTGTTTGCGCTTTCTCCGTGCGCGAACGAAACGTTTCGATGACGATCACACTTCTGCATTGTCCGGGTTGCCTTCCCCTGCCGTTTTTTTACACTCCTCCAGAGAGCGAAACGTTTCGCTAGCGGAGTGAGAAGATGAAAAAAGGCGTATTACTGAATTCCGACGTGTCTGCCGTGATTGCCCGGCTGGGGCATACCGATCAGCTCACCTTGTGCGATGCGGGTTTGCCGATACCGGCGGCGACGCAGCGCATCGATCTGGCGCTGACGCAGGGCGTGCCGACCTTCATGCAGGTGTTCGCGGCGGTCACGCAAGAGATGCAGGTAGAAAGCGCCATCCTGGCGGAAGAAATCGTGAAACAAAATCCGTCGCTCCACGAGGCATTGTTGGCTGAACTGACCGCACTGGGCCAACGCCAGGGCAATACCATCGGCGTGCGTTATATCAGCCATCAGGCGTTTAAAGCGCAAACCGAGCACAGCCGGGCGGTGATCCGCAGCGGAGAGTGTTCGCCTTACGCGAACGTGATCCTGTGCGCCGGCGTAACTTTCTGAGGCGTTTATGCAACCTTTACTGCAACTGAAAGGGATTGATAAAGCCTTTCCCGGCGTGAAGGCGCTTTCCGGCGCCGCTCTCAGCGTTTATCCCGGCAAGGTGATGGCGCTGGTGGGGGAAAACGGCGCCGGGAAGTCCACCATGATGAAAGTGCTGACCGGCATCTACCAGAAAGACGCCGGCAGCCAGTATTTTCTCGGTAAAGAGGTGGCGTTCAACGGGCCTAAAGATTCGCAGGAAGCGGGCATCGGCATTATCCATCAGGAGCTGAACCTGATCCCGCAGCTGACGATTGCGGAAAACATCTTCCTCGGCCGCGAGTTCGTCAACCGTTTCGGCCGCATTGACTGGAAGCGCATGTACGCCGAGGCCGATCGCTTGCTGGCGCGCCTCAACCTGCGCTACAGCAGCCACCGGCTGGTGGGCGAGCTGTCGATTGGCGATCAGCAGATGGTGGAGATTGCCAAGGTACTGAGCTTCGAATCGAAAGTGATCATCATGGACGAACCGACCGATGCGCTGACCGACACCGAAACCGCCTCGCTGTTCAAGGTGATCAACGAGCTGAAGGCCGAAGGGCGCGGCATCGTCTATATCTCGCACCGTCTGAAAGAGATCTTTGAAATCTGCGACGACGTGACGGTATTTCGCGACGGGCAGTTCATCGCCGAGCGGCCGGTGAGCGAGCTGCAGGAAGATTCGCTGATTGAGATGATGGTCGGTCGCAAGCTGGAAGAACAATACCCGCGCCTTGATTTACCGCGCGGGGAAAAGCGGCTGGAAGTCAGTCATCTTTCCGGACCCGGCGTTGAAGACGTCAGCTTTACGCTGTATCGCGGTGAGATCCTCGGCGTGGCCGGCTTGATGGGCGCCGGGCGCACCGAATTGATGAAGATTCTGTACGGCGCCGCGCCGCGCAAGGCCGGCACCGTCAACCTCGACGGCCGCGAGGTAGTCACCCATTCGCCGCAGGATGGATTGGCGAACGGCATCGTCTATATCTCGGAAGACCGTAAGCGCGACGGCCTGGTGCTGGGCATGTCGGTAAAGGAAAACATGTCTCTGACTGCGCTGCGCTACTTCAGCCGCGCCGACGGCAGCCTGAAACAGGCCGACGAGCGGCAGGCGGTGGGGGACTTCATCCGCCTGTTCAATATCAAAACGCCGTCGATGGAGCAGCCGATAGGTCTGCTTTCCGGCGGCAATCAGCAGAAAGTGGCGATCGCCCGCGGCCTGATGACCCGGCCGAAGGTGCTGATCCTCGATGAGCCGACGCGCGGCGTCGATGTCGGGGCGAAAAAAGAGATCTATCAGTTAATCAACCAGTTCAAGCAGGAAGGGCTGAGCATCATTTTGGTGTCTTCGGAAATGCCGGAGGTGATGGGCATGAGCGATCGCATTCTGGTGATGCACGAAGGGCATCTCAGCGGCGAGTTCCCGATTGAACAGGCCACCCAGGAAGCGTTGATGGCGGCAGCCGTCGGCAAGCAATACGGCGTAAAGCAGGAGTAATCAGATATGAGTTCCCAGACTATCGCAGCTAAGCGCTGGTTCAGTAAAGAATGGCTGTTAGAGCAGAAGTCGTTGATTGCGCTGCTGGTGCTGATCGCCGTGGTCTCTTCCATGAGCCCGAACTTCTTCACCCTGAACAACTTGTTCAATATTCTGCAGCAGACCTCGGTCAACGCCATCATGGCGGTGGGGATGACGCTGGTGATCCTCACTTCCGGCATCGATCTGTCGGTGGGATCGCTGCTGGCCCTGACCGGCGCGGTGGCGGCGTCGATCGTCGGCTTTGAAGTCAACGCGCTGGTGGCGGTGGCGGCGGCCTTGGCGCTGGGCGCCGCGATTGGCGCCGCCACCGGGGTGATCGTCGCCAAAGGCAAGGTGCAAGCCTTTATCGCTACGCTGGTGATGATGCTGCTGCTGCGCGGCGTCACCATGGTGTACACCAACGGCAGCCCGATCAATACCGGTTTCACCGACGTGGCCGACACCTTTGGTTGGTTCGGCATCGGCCGTCCGCTGGGTGTGCCTACGCCGATCTGGATCATGGCGATCGTGTTCATCGCCGCCTGGTATATGCTGCACCATACGCGCCTGGGCCGCTATATTTATGCCCTGGGCGGCAATGAAGCGGCGACACGCCTGTCCGGTATCAGCGTCGATAAAGTGAAAATTATCGTCTATTCGCTGTGCGGTCTGCTGGCGGCGCTGGCGGGGGTGATCGAAGTGGCGCGCCTCTCGTCGGCGCAGCCGACCGCCGGCACCGGCTATGAGCTGGACGCCATCGCCGCCGTGGTGCTGGGCGGCACCAGCCTGGCCGGCGGCAAGGGACGCATCGTCGGCACGCTGATCGGGGCGCTGATCCTCGGTTTTCTGAACAACGGCCTGAATTTACTGGGTGTTTCTTCCTACTACCAAATGATCGTGAAGGCAGTGGTGATACTGCTGGCGGTTCTGGTAGATAACAAAAGCAACAAGTAACCTCCCCCTACAGGAATCACGATGATGAAAATGAAAAAACTGGCAACCTTAGCTTCCGCCATCGCGTTGAGCGCCACCCTGAGCGCCAATGCCATGGCCAAAGACACCATCGCGCTGGTGGTGTCCACCCTCAACAACCCGTTCTTCGTCTCGATGAAGGATGGGGCGCAGCAAGAGGCCAACAAGCTGGGTTATAACCTGGTGGTGCTGGATTCCCAAAACAACCCGGCGAAAGAGCTGGCCAACGTGCAGGATCTGATGGTGCGGGCGCCCAAGCTGCTGTTGATCAACCCGACTGACTCCGATGCGGTGGGCAACGCCATCAAGATGGCCAACCAGGCTAAGATCCCGGTCATCACGCTGGACCGCGTGGCGAGCAAGGGTGACGTGGTGAGCCATATCGCTTCGGATAACCGCGTGGGCGGCAAAATGGCCGGCGACTTCATCGCCAAGAAAGCGGGCGCCGACGCCAAGGTGATTCAGCTGGAAGGCATTGCCGGCACCTCCGCCGCGCGTGAACGCGGCGAAGGCTTTAAACAGTCGCTGGATCAGAATAAATTCAAGCTGCTGGCCAGCCAGCCGGCCGATTTCGACCGCACCAAGGGCCTGAACGTGATGCAGAACCTGCTGACCGCTCACCCGGATGTGCAGGCGGTATTTGCCCAGAACGATGAAATGGCGCTGGGCGCGCTGCGTGCGCTGCAAACCGCCGGTAAAACCGACGTGATCGTGGTAGGCTTCGACGGCACCGCCGACGGCGTGAAAGCGGTTGAAGGCGGCAAGCTGGCGGCGACCGTGGCGCAGCGTCCCGATCAGATCGGCGTGATAGGCGTGGAAACCGCCGATAAAGTGCTGAAAGGCGAAAAAGTGCCGGCGACCATTCCGGTCGATTTGAAACTGGTCACTCAGTAAGTCATACCAGCGCCATCGGGACGGGGCGTTTACGATGGCGCGCAATTCAGGAATCAATGCGATGGAAACAGGTAAGCTGGTGGTTCTGGGCAGCATCAATGCCGACCATATCCTCAATATTGAACAATTCCCCCACCCGGGCGAAACGGTGATCGGGAAGCAGTATAAGGTGGCGTTTGGCGGCAAGGGCGCGAATCAGGCGGTGGCGGCCGGGCGCAGTGGGGCGGAGATCGCCTTTATCGCCTGCGTGGGCGCCGACGATATCGGCGAGCGTGTCCGCCGGCAGCTGGCGAGCGATCGCATTGATACCCAACCGATTGAAGCCATCGCCGACAGCACCACCGGCGTGGCGCTGATCTTCGTCAACGCCGAAGGCGAGAACGTGATCGGCATCAATGCCGGCGCCAACGCCGCGGTGACGCCGGATTACCTGGCGCGCTACCGGCAAAAAGTCATCGACGCCGACGCCCTGCTGATGCAGCTGGAGTCGCCGCTGGAGACGGTGATCGCCGCCGCCCGCTTGGCCAAGCAACATCAAACGCAGGTGATCCTCAACCCGGCCCCGGCGCGCGAGCTGCCGGACGAGCTGCTGGGGATGATTGATATGATCACCCCGAATGAAACCGAAGCGCAGCGCCTGACCGGCATCGCTGTGGACAGCGACGCCGATGCGGCGCGCGCGGCACAGGCGCTGCACGACAAAGGCATCGCGACGGTGATCATCACCCTCGGCAGCCGCGGCGTGTGGCTGAGCGAAAACGGCAACGGCAAACGGGTGCCCGGCTTCAAAGTGCAAGCGGTGGATACCATCGCCGCCGGCGATACCTTTAACGGCGCGCTGGTCACTGCCCTGTTGGAAGGCAAGATCATGGCCGACGCGGTGCGTTTCGCCCATGCGGCGGCGGCGATCGCCGTCACCCGCCCCGGCGCGCAGCCTTCGGTGCCGTGGCGCGAAGAGATCGACGCCTTCTTGCAGCAACAGGGGTGATCCTTTGGCCACCATGAAAGATGTCGCCCGCCTGGCGGGCGTTTCAACCTCTACCGTTTCGCATGTGGTCAACAACAATCGCTTTGTCAGCGACAGCGTGCGCGACAAGGTCATGGCGGCCGTGGAACAGTTGAACTATGCGCCTTCTGCGCTGGCGCGCAGCCTGAAGCTCAATCAGACCCGCACCATCGGCATGCTGGTGACCGCCAG
This sequence comes from Serratia sp. CY74737, assembly GCF_052166775.1. Lineage (NCBI taxonomy): Bacteria > Pseudomonadati > Pseudomonadota > Gammaproteobacteria > Enterobacterales > Yersiniaceae > Serratia > Serratia sp. CY74737. The sequence goes on along the minus strand of NZ_JBJNOF010000018.1, from coordinate 3,191 downwards.
CAACAACCCGTTTTATGCTGAAGTGGTGCGCGGCGTGGAGCGCAGCTGCTATGAACGCGGCTACAGCCTGATCCTGTGCAATACCGAAGAAGACGCCGCGCGCATGAACCGCAGTATGGAGACGCTGCTGCAAAAGCGCGTCGACGGTTTGCTGTTGATGTGCACCGAAAATCACCGGCCATCTCAGGATGCCCTGAGTCGCTACCCGTCATTGCCGATCGTGATGATGGACTGGGCGCCGTTCGAGGGCGCGAACGACATTATTCAGGATAACTCGCTGCTGGGCGGCGAGATGGCGACCGATCATCTGATCGCTCGCGGCTACCGCAAGATCGCCTGCATCGCCGGCCCGCAGGACAAAACCACCGCCCGTCACCGGCTGGAAGGCTATCGCAACGCGATGCGGCGCGCCGGATTACCGATCCCGCCAGGGTATGAAGTGCATTGCGACTTTGAGTTTGAAGGCGGCGTGACCGCCATGCGCCAACTGCTGGCGCTGGAAGAGCCGCCGCATGCGGTGTTCGCCGGCAACGACGCGGTGGCGGTAGGCGTTTATCAGGCGCTGTATCAGGCCGGGCTTTCCGTGCCGCAGGATATGGCGGTGATGGGGTACGATGACATTGAACTGGCGCGTTATCTGGCGCCGCCGCTGAGCACCATTCATCAACCGAAGGATTCGCTGGGCGAGCTGGCGATCGATGCGCTGATCAACCGCCTGCAAAACCCGGAGCGCGCGCCCCAGGTGCTGGTGTTGACGCCCGAGCTGGTGGAACGCGCCTCGGTGGGCCGCCGTTAACTGGCCGCCTTCGCTTCTTTCTTGCTTTCCTGGCCGCTGATCAAGTTGCGGCCATCTTTCCTTCTCAGCAACATAAATACCAGCGCCGACGCCACGGTGACGATCCCCATGGTGATAAAGGTGTAGTGGAAGTGGTCGATCATAGTGCCTAACGACAGGGATTCGTAAAAACGCAGCACCGCCGCGCTGATCGCGACGCCGAAACTGATGGACAGCTGTTGGGTGACCGCCAGGACGCTGTTGCCGGCGCTGGCGTTGGCGTCGTTCAAATCCGCCAGGCTGATGGTATTCATGGCGGTGAACTGGGTGGACATCGCCATGCCCAGTACGAACAGCGGCAGGATCATCAGCCACAGCGGCATGCCTGGGCTCTGCAGGGCAAACTGCGCGATCAGCGCTCCGATGATAACGGTGATGCCGACCAGCGTTTTACGGTAGCCGAACCAGCGCAACACCTGAGTGACGGTGGATTTCGCCATCAGCGAGCCGATGGCGGTCGGCGCCATCATGCAGCCGGCGACGATCGCCGTGTAGCCAAATCCCACCTGCAGCATGAGCGGCATCAAAAACGGCACGCAGCCGGTGCCCAACCTGGATGCGACGTTACCGGCGATGCCGACCGAGAAGGTGCGGGTTTTGAACAGGTCGAGGCCGATCAGCGGCTGAGGATGACGGCGGGCGTGCGCGATGTAGCCGAACAGCATCACGAAGCCGCTGAGCAGAATGCCCAGCGAAACGTAGCTCGCCAGCACCCGCTCGCCAAACAGTTCCAGCCCGGTGGAGATCAGCACCAGGCTCAGGCCGAACAGCATAAAACCCAGAAAATCGAAGCGGCGCTTGGGCGTGGTGAAGTCCGGCATGTATTTGCGCGCATAGAAGATGCCGAGCAGGCCGATAGGGATATTGATCAGGAAAATCCAATGCCAGGTGGCGTAGGTCACCAGCCAGCCGCCCAGCAGCGGCCCCAGAATCGGCCCGACCAGGCCGGGCATGGTGACGAAGTTCAGCACCGGCAGCAGTTCGCTGCGCGGGTAGGCGCGCAGCAGCGCCAGTCGCGCGACCGGCATCATCATCGCGCCGCCGATGCCCTGCAGCACGCGAGAGGCAACCAGTACGCTCAACGTGGGGGAGAGGGCGCACAACAGCGAACCGAGGGTGAATAACGTGACGGCGAAGATGAACACGCGGCGGGTGCCGAAGCGGTCCGCCAGCCAACCGCTGACCGGGATCAGCATCGCCACCGTCAGCGTATAGCTGATGACGGCAGATTGCATCGCCAGCGGCGAGTGCCCGAGACTGTGGGCGATCGCCGGCAGCGCCGTGTTGAGGATGGTGGCGTCCAGCGCCTGCATAAAGAACGCCATTGCGGCGATCCACGGGAGTCCTGCCATACTGCGCGCGGATTGGGTCATGGTCGGTCCTGGTTAAATGGTCGTCTCTCCCTCATCTCTTTCTTCTATCTATAAGCGGGGAGCGTGTCTAGTCTTTCTCTTTCAGCAAAACTTGGCAGGCGACGAGGGCGCCTGCGCTGTCTCCGGCGAGTATCGCATCGACGATAGCCTGATGGTGGCGCAGCTTGATCACTTCATTGCCGGTGATGGCGCGGAAGTAACTCTGATACACCGAACTGAACAGGTTGGCGAACGAGGTCAGGAACGGATTGCCGCTGGCCTCGTAGATGAGCTGGTGGAATTGAGTATCGACCTGGATCCAGCGCTCGCGATCAAACTGGGTATGCAGCGCGCGCATTTCCGCCATCAATTCCGCCAGCAGTTTGGTTTGCTGCGGGCTGGCGTGGTCTGCCGCCAACGCGCAGGCCTGCGGTTCCAACGAAGTGCGCAATATAAGGAAGTGTTGCATCACCTGATCGAAGTTTTCCCGCGTCATCCACCAGGTCAGTAAATCCTGATCGAGGAAATTCCATTGGCTTTGCGGCATCACGCGGGTGCCAATGCGCGGGCGCGGCAACAACATGCCTTTGGCGGCTAACATCTTTACCGCTTCGCGCACCGCGGTGCGGCTGACGCCGAATTGCTCGCCCAGTTCCATTTCACCGGGCAGGATGCTGCCGGCCTGATAATCGCCTGCCAGAATTTGTTGGCCGAGTTTCTCTGCAAGCAGATAAGAAAGATTGCGTTGGGCGGCCTGTTGTTGTGCATTTAATGGCATGGCTGCGGATCCTTACTGACTTCGTTTCTTCTATTTTACTCCAGTGATCGCCAGCTTTTATGGCTGTTTGCCTGAAAAAGTGACATAAATTCGCCGCTTTTTCGCTCTTTTGCCGAAAAAATCCGCGCTTGAAAAGTTTTTTGCATTTAGGGGTTGCGGCCTGCCGAGAACTCCCTATAATGCGCCTCCACTGACCGGGAACAACGACTGACAAGCCGCCGGGTCA